>CBFHID010000001.1:0-16999 GCA_965655895.1 Candidatus Pelagibacteraceae bacterium
AAGTTAGGCTCTCTATTAATTAGTTCTTTAATTTTATTAAATTCTTTTTCTGTAAGACCGTGCTGTATAGCAGTATTTAAATTTACTTTTTCCATTAATTGATAAGCGATTGAAATATCAAGGAACCGTGAGATCCACCCAGTAATTCTTCTACACATCTTTCTGGATGGGGCATCATTCCAATGATATTTTTATTTTTATTTGTAATACCAGCTATATTTAAACATGATCCATTTGGATTACTTTCTTCATTTATGTTTGACTGCTCATCGCAATATTTGAAAACAATTTGTTCGTTTGATTGTATTTCATCCAGAGTTTTTTCGTCAGCAAAATAATTGCCTTCATTATGAGCAATTGGAATTTTTATATTTTCTTTTTTTTTATATTTTGATGTGAATGGCGTGTTATTATTTTCTACTATCAAATTTACATACTTACATATAAACTTTAATTTTTTGTTTCTCAGGAGCGCTCCAGGTAGTAAATTAGTTTCAGTTAAAATTTGAAACCCATTACAAATTCCAATTAAATAACCACCATTATCTGCATGTTTAATTACATCTTTCATAATATTTGATTTTGAAGCCATGCTCCCACACCTAAGATAATCTCCATACGAAAACCCACCTGGAAGAACAACTAAATCTGCCTTAGGAAGGGTATTTTCTTGGTGCCACACCATAGTTGTTTGAATTTGAAATTTTTCCAAGGCAACTTTAACATCTCTGTCACAGTTTGATCCTGGAAAGACTATGACATTTGCCTTCATTAAATTTTATTAAACTTATAATTTTCTATTGTTTGATTTGTTAAAAGTTTTTCACATGAAGCTTTTACAAACTCTGAGGCTTTATTATCGTCATTTTCATCAATATCTAAGACGAAGTATTTTCCTTGGCGCACTTGCTTGATAGATTTTAGCCCAATATTATTTAACGCGTTTTCAACCGCTTTACCTTGAGGATCAAGAACCTCATCTTTTAAAGTAACAAAAACTTCGAATTTCAATTTATCTTTTTTTAAGTTTTATTGTTTTGGAAACCCCAGATTTGATTTCCATAATGTTACTGCCTTCTGGCATGATTCCAAGTCTTTTTGCAACCTCTGTGTAAGCCTCTACTAAACCGCCCAAGTCTCTTCTAAATCTATCTTTATCTAATTTTTTTTCATCTTTAAGATCCCAGAGTCTACATGTATCCGGACTTATTTCATCTGCAAGAATTACTCTACTGTCATCATTGTCCCAAACTCTTCCAAATTCTAATTTAAAATCTACAAGCTTTATTCCTACACCTCTAAATAAACCGATTAAAAAATCATTAATTCTAAAAGCTGTTTCTGCAACTTGTGCAATTTCTATATTCGTTGCCCATCCATTGATGTCGATATGCTCTTCAGTAACCAGAGGATCGTCTAAATCGTCATTTTTATAATAATATTCAATAATAGGTCTTTTTAAAACCGTTCCTTCTGAGATCCCTAGTCTTGTTGATAAAGACCCAGCAGCAATATTTCTTATTACAAACTCTACAGGTATAATTTCACAACTTTTAATTAATTGCTCTCTCATGTTTAATCTTTTAATAAGATGAGTCTCAATACCAATCTCATTAAGTTGACTTAATAAGAATTCAGAAATTCGATTATTTAATACACCTTTACCTTCTACAACTTCCTTTTTTTTATTATTGAATGCAGTGGCGTCATCTTTAAAATATTGTACGAGAGTATTTCTTTCAGGGCCCTCGTAGAGAATTTTTGCTTTACCTTCGTATATTTTTTTTCTTCTCATTATTTTAATACTCTTCCTAAGATATGATTAATATACCTTTTATGATAATTTACATCAAATAGCTGTTTTAACTCTTTAACAGTTAAATTATCTTGAATAAGTTTATCTTTTTTTAGATTTAAATAAAAATCTTCATTTTTATCCCAAGTTTTCATAGCGTTTTTTTGAACAACTTTATAAGCTTCTTCTCTCTTTACACCTTTTTGAGTAAGTTTAAGCATTACACCTTGGGAAAAAATAAGGCCTTTAAACTTATTTAAATTATCCTGCATATTTTTTGGATGTATAACTAAATTAGAAATAACGTTTTCTAATCTTACTAAAAGAAAATCTAATGTAACAGTTGCATCAGGACCAATATTCCTTTCAACACTAGAGTGACTAATATCTCGTTCATGCCAAAGAACAATATTTTCCATAGCAGGCACGGAATAACTTCTAACCAATCTAGCTAAGCCTGTAATATTTTCTGAAAGAACTGGATTACGTTTATGAGGCATCGCAGAGGACCCTTTTTGTCCAGATGAGAAGTATTCCTCAGCTTCTAAAACTTCTGTTCTTTGAAGGTGTCTCACTTCGGTAGCCAACCTTTCAGCTGAACTTGCAATTATAGCAAGAACATTAAAAAAATATGCATGACGATCTCTTGGTATTATTTGAGTAGATATTGGTTCAGGTTTTAAATTAAGTTTTTTTGCCACAAACTTTTCAATATTTGGACCAATGTGCGCAAAGGTACCTACTGCACCTGAAATCGCACAAGTAGAAATTTCATCAATAGCTTGCTCTAGTCTTTTTTTATTTCTTTTAAATTCAGCATAGAAGGTAGCTAATTTTAAACCAAATGTAATTGGTTCAGCATGAATTCCATGACTTCTACCAATTGTAATTGTATTTTTATATTTATTAGATTTTAGTTTTAAAGTTTTTAAAAGTTTTTCGATATCTCTAAGCAATATTTTACCTGCTTGTTTTAATTGTAGGTTAAAACAGGTATCCAATACATCTGATGAGGTCATCCCTTGATGAAGGTATTTTGCTTCTGGACCAACATATTCTGTGATTGAAGTTAAAAAAGCTATCACATCATGTTTAGTTTTTTTTTCTATATCATCAATTCTTTTAATGTTGATTTTTGATTTTTTTCTAACTTTAGCTGCCACACCTCTTGGAATAATTTTGTATTTCTCCATTGCTTGGGCAGCATAAATTTCAATATCTAACCAGATTTTAAATTTATTCATTGGCTCCCATATTTGAGCCATTTCTTTTCTAGAATACCTTGGAATCATTTATTTAATTTTATTATGAAAGAGTAAAAATTTCACACCCATTATTTGTTATACCCACAGTATGTTCAAATTGTGCAGATAAAGATTTATCCTTAGTTACGGCGGTCCATCCATCGTTTAAAAGTTTTGTTTCATATTTTCCGGCATTAATCATAGGCTCAATTGTAAATACCATACCTTCATGTATTTTTGGTCCAGTGCCTTTTTTTCCATAATGTAAAATATTTGGCTCTTCGTGAAATTCTCTACCAATGCCATGACCACAAAAATCCTTAACCACGGAGTAGCCATTGCTCTCAACAAAATTTTGTATTTCAAATCCTATATCCCCTAAACAAATTCCAGGCTTTAAAATTTTAATAGCTCTATCAAGAGCCTCTTTAGTAATATTAACTAAATTTTGAGCCTTTACAGACACCTCTCCCACACAAAATGTTCTTGATGTATCGCCATGAAATCCATCGATGTATGAGGTTATATCTACATTAATTATATCCCCATCTTTTAAAGTCTTATCAGATGGAATCCCATGACAAACAACATGATTAACAGATGTACATATAGATTTTGGGAATCCTCTGTAATACAAAGGCGCTGAAACTGCTTTGTTTTTATTTAAAAAACTTACACATAAATTGTTTATTTCTTCAGTTGTTACCCCAGGAACAATTTTTTTTTCAATAAAATCTAAACAATTAGAAGATATTTTACCTGCTAATCTTAATTTTTTGAATTCATCAGGATAATATTTGTTAAAAGTTGTCATTAAATATTTACTGTAATTTTATTTTTTACTGATATTTCTTTATCAGTTACTTTACAAGAATAAGCTATGATATTGACTCCATTTTTTTTTGCTTTAACTATTTCATTAAAGTAGTCAGGATCAATATCTTTTGCAATTACCATTTTTTTAATATCTTGTCTTTGTATTAAAAAAAGTAAATAAGATTTATATCCTTCAGAAATAGCCTCTTGCAAGTGTAAGAGATGTTTTTTCCCCCTGGTAGTTACCGCATCTGGAAATTCAGAAATATTATTTTTTCTAGACAAAGTAACATTTTTAACTTCTAGAAAGGCTTTTTCTTTTTGATTTTCTAACAAAAAATCAAATCTAGTTTCTTTACTGTATTTAGCCTCTCTTTTAATTTTGTTAAATTTTTTTAATTCAGTTATATTTTTATTTTGCAATGCTTCTTCAACTATTCTATTAGCTCTATGAGTATTGACCCCAACATTACTTTTTTTATCGTTGATTATTTCTAATGTATACTTAAGTTTTCTATTCGGATTATCACTTTTAGATATCCATGCTTCATTATTTTCATTTAATAAGCCCAACATTGAACCTGAATTAGGACAATGAGCTGTTATTTTTTTTTTATTTAAAATCAAATCTACAAAAAATCTTTTGTATCTTTTTAAAAATTTAACATGTATTAATTTAGGATCAAACTTCATATGAATTTTAAAAAAGAATTTACAGCAGGTATTGTAATTATAGGCAATGAAATTTTATCAGGCAGAACTGTTGATAAAAATACATCTTTTATTGCTTCTTGGTTAAATGAAAAGGGTATTAGTGTTGAAGAGGTTAGAATTATTCCTGACAAAGAAAATATAATCATTGAAACTATTAATGAACTAAGAGCTAAGTTGGCTTATGTTTTTACCACAGGTGGGATAGGACCAACACATGATGATATAACTGCAGAGTCAATCTCAAAAGTTTTTAATCAAAAATATAAATATCATCCCGAAGCTTATAAAATTTTAGAGGAATATTATAAAGGTCAAGATTTTAATGAAGGTAGAAAAAAAATGGCCAAAATGCCTGAGCACGCAAAATTAATTCCAAATCCAAAAACTTTTGCTGCTGGTTTTTATATAGAAAATGTTTTTGTTTTGCCGGGTGTCCCTAGTATTTTGCAAGCTATGGTACCCTTATTGGAAAAAATAATTAAAACTGGAAAAAAAATATTATCTGTATCTATCGATACAGATTTAAGAGAAAGTTCTTTGGCTGATGAGTTAGCTAAAATTCAGTTGAAATATAGTACTGTAGACATTGGAAGTTATCCTTATTTTAAAGATAAACCGGGGACTATATTGGTCTTAAGATCTACTGATGAAGGTTTGATAAAAAAATGTCAATTAGAGGTCAATGAACTTGTGGGTAGGTTAAAACAATTACATTAAAATTACAAAAAAAAGTTTTTACATCCTGATAAGAGTTTTTTAATTTTGTAATTTCATATAAATTCATTATAAACAAACGATTTTCACTTTTGAAAGATAAAGAGGCCCTCGTGGTGGAATTGATAGACACAAAGGACTTAAAAGTATTTGTTTCTACAATAAAGTAAATAAAATCAATACTTTTATTTAAAATCACTCTCGTGTAGTTCGTAGAAGAAGCGGTTATTAAACTACACTATTAGTAAAAGTTTGTTATAACATTACAAGAGGTGATTAGTTGTTAAATCAAAAAATTAATATATCAAAAGAGTTCATCGAGCAAGAAGAGCGTATAAAAGAATTATCTAAAAAAAATAAAAAAAAAAATAACAATAACAAAGGAAATTTATTAGGAATTTTGTCAATTGTTTTTGGTATTTTGGGTCTTTTGAATTTTGGTTTTGGTTTTCTTTTTGGTGTATTCGGAATAGCTTGTGGATTTTTAGGTATGAGCAGAGATGAAAATGGAACTGTATCTATAATCGGAACTATTCTTTCATTTATTTCTATAATTTTATCTATGTTAATTTATTTTGGTTTTAAAAGTTTATTTAGTTAAAAAATATTAGTATCAAGAGTTTAATTCTAAACTTTAATTAACTACACAAGAAATTAGTTACTAAAACTGACTTCAATTCATAACTATTCTTGTAATTCTCGTTTAGTTTAATAATCATAAAATATCATTTCATTCGTCAAAAAATGTTGATATACATCGTTTGAGTTGCCCTCGTGGTGGAATTGGTAGACACAAAGGACTTAAAATCCTTGCCGCTTGCGGAGTGCCGGTTCGAGTCCGGCCGAGGGCACCATTTTAAAAATTTTGCTATAGAAATATGATTAATTGATATCTTTCCCAAATATTACAAAAATAGTGAAATTAAAAATAGCATATTATTTTATTTGAAAGATGAGCTTAAAAAATTACTTAACAAAAAACATTAAGTTTTTATTTTTTTTACTGTTAGGAGTCTTGCTGTCCTTTTCTTTGACACCATATAATTATATTAGTTTTTGTTTTATTACCTTTCCTTTATTACTTTATCTATTAAAAATTAATCAATTCGATAGTCCAAGTTTCTTTTTTATTTATGGAGTTATTTTTTCTTTTGGATATTTTTTTTCGTCTTTATATTGGATCAGCCATTCATTAAATTTTGATCCTGAAGTTGCAATTTTAAAACCATTTGCAATTATAATTTTACCATTAGCGATTTCCTTATTTTACGGTATTTCATTTTTTATTTTAAGAAAGTTATTTAGTTTTAATTTTTTTTATATTTTAAATTTTTCGATTATTCTCTCATTAACAGAATATTTCAGATCTTACCTAACTGGATTTTCGTGGAATTTATTTTCTTATGCATTAAGTGATGAATTAAAAAGTATACAATTGTTAAATATTTTTGGAACTTTTGGGTTAAATTTTTTAGCCATTTTACTATTTTCATTTCCTTATCTCTTTTTTTGCAAGAACAAAAAAAAATCACTGAATAGAATAATAATTTTTTTTTCAATAATTTCGTTAAATTATATCTATGGCCATGAAAGACTAAAAACAAATTTAGAAACAAAAAATCAAAATGTAGTGATTGTACAGCCAAATAAAGATTTAATTGAAATAACATCCTTACCAGAAAAATATATTGAGAATTTAATTAGAATTAGTAACCCAAAAGAAAAAAATACAGATACAATTTTTCTATGGCCAGAAGGTTCTTATTCTCATTTAAATAAAAAAGATTTGAAAAAAACTATTCAAGAAAATTTTAGAAGTAACCAAAAAGTTATTTTAGGTGGAAATACAAGGGATGATATTGGCAATATTTATAATACTTTTTTAGTATATGATTCAAATGGGAATATCATTAATCAATATCGCAAGATTCACCTAGTTCCTTTTGGTGAATTTATTCCGTTTGAAAATTTAATTAAAATTTTAAATTTAAAAAAAGTTACTTTCGGTTACCAATCTTTTTCAAAAGGTACAGAAAGAAATATATTAAATATTAATAATAATTTTATATTACCACTAATCTGTTACGAAATTATTGATAGCGGTAACTTAAATATAAGTAAAAAAAAATTTGATGTTATTTTTAATATTTCAGAAGATGCGTGGTTCAGTAGATCGATTGGAACATATCAACATTACGCACATTCAATATTTAGATCTATTGAAGAGGGCAAGCATATTTACAGATCGACAAATCAAGGTTTGTCAGCAAGTATTAATCCACTAGGTGTTGTGAAAAGTAAAATGAAACCTGATATGGAGTCGGTTTTTGTTGGTGGGTATGAAATGTTAAACAAAAAAACTGTATTTAGTGTTATGGGTAACCTTATGTTTTTCTTTTTAATCTTAATGGCTTTTTTGATACAATTATTTCAAAGAAGGTATTTTAAAATAAAATGAAAATTCATGCTTTAGTTTTAGGAGCAGGTGTTGCAAGCAATGCATATATAACTTTGTTGGATTATAACAAAAGCAAAGTATCTGTTATCGGAAGTCCATTAGATAATAAGAAGATAGACTTAATGAAAAAAAAAAATAGAAAATCTTCTTATTATCCAGTTTATTCAAAAAATATTAATTTTTTTCGTGATAGTGAAATGAATTTAGTAAATAAAAAGTCTATCAATTTAATTATTGTTGGTACAAATACCAAAGGACTACAATGGGTGATCAAGTCTCTAAATCTTTTAAAATTAAACTGTCCAGTTTTGTTGATTACGAAAGGTTTAGCTCAGTTAAATAAAAGATTAGTTACTATTAGTGATTTATTTTTAGAAAAATGTTTTAATCAAAAAATTGTTATGTCAGCTGGACCGTGTTTAGCTAAAGAACTAATCAATAAAGCTCATACAAGAACACTTTTTGCATCAAAAAATATTTCATATGCTAAATATGTCAAAAAAATTTTAGAAAATGAGTATTATCACCCGGAAATATCAAATGATATTCATGGAGCAGAAATATGTGCGGCTATCAAAAATATTTATGCAACAGTTATAGGTTCTGCTATAGGCCAAGTAGGTGAACTTGCGATTAACAAAGAAAATAATTATTATAATTCATCATCTGGTTTATTCGAACAATCTTTGAAAGAAATGGCCATTATAACAAAAAAATTCAAAGGAAATATAAATACCGTTTTAGGATTAGCAGGTGCCGGAGATTTGTATGTTAGTGTACTTGGCGGTAGGAATGCTAAATTAGGATCTTATCTTGGAAAAGGTTTTTTCTATAAATCCATCATAAATAGATATATGAAAGGTATAACGGTCGAAGGAGCCGAAGTAACAAAATTATATGGGCAAAAAATATTGAATTTGGTTGGCAAAGGAAAGCTGCCGCTATTAAGAAGTCTTTTAATAGCAATTAAAAAGAATAGTAAGCTTGTAATAGATTGGAAACAGTTCACAATATAGGTCAAAGAGGTCAAAAATACACATTTAACCAACCATAATTAAGTATATAAACGGTGCAATGTTATTCGATTTTTTAAAAGATTACGCTACAATTTTAATCTTTCTTTTTATATCAATTGGTCTTGGATTTGGATTTATTGTAGTTAATTTTTTATTCTCTCCAAGTAATCCTGATCCAGAAAAACTATCTGCTTATGAATGTGGGTTTGAAGCATTTGATGATGCAAGAATGAAATTCGATGTTCGTTTTTATTTGGTTGCAATATTATTTATTATTTTTGATTTGGAGGTTGCATTTTTATTTCCATGGGCGGTATCTCTAGGCAATATTGGTATTGTAGGATTTTGGTCTATGATGTTTTTTTTACTCATATTAACAGTTGGTTTTATTTATGAATGGAAAAAAGGAGCTTTGGACTGGGAATAGTTATGAGCGCAGTTTCTAAAATTGATCAAATTCCAAATGAATTCAAAGAAGTCGCAGAGGAATTTTCAGAAAAAGGATTTGTAACAATAGCAAGTGATACACTTATCAATTGGGCCAGAACAGGATCTTTGCATTGGATGACTTTTGGTCTTGCATGTTGTGCAGTTGAAATGATGCAAGCTTCGATGCCAAGATATGATCTTGAGAGATTTGGTGCAGCACCTAGAGCCTCGCCTAGACAATCTGATGTCATGATTGTAGCCGGAACATTAACAAATAAAATGGCACCAGCATTAAGAAAAGTTTATGACCAAATGCCAGAACCACGTTATGTTATTTCAATGGGTAGTTGCGCAAATGGTGGGGGTTATTACCATTATTCTTATTCTGTAGTTCGAGGGTGTGATAGGATTGTGCCTGTAGATATATATGTTCCAGGCTGTCCGCCAAGTGCAGAGGCTTTACTTTATGCAATTTTACAACTTCAGAAAAAAATTAGAAGAGAAGGTTCTTTGGAAAGATAATGAAAACACTAGAAGAGATTAAAACTATAGTAGAAAGCAGTCCAGTTTTTAGATTTCAAAAAACTTTTTTGCAAAATGATAATTTAATTTTCAATTGCGATAATAAAGACTTAATTGAAAACATTTCTCAATTAAAAAGACATCCTGAATTAAAATTTCGACAACTTGTTGATATATTAGCTGTAGATTATCCAAATAGAGAAAAGCGATTTGAAATTATTTATTTGCTTCTTAGCCATGAAAACAATTTAAGAATATCTATTAAAGCCGAAGCTGAGGAAAATGAGAAAATCCAAACTTTAACAAATGTTTTTCCATCTGCGAACTGGTTGGAAAGAGAAGTTTTTGATATGAATGGTATTGAATTTGACAAACATCCTGACCTTAGAAGAATTCTGACTGATTATGAATTCGAGGGTTTTCCTCTAAGAAAAGACTTTCCTTTAACTGGATATAAGGAAGTCAGGTATGATCCAGAAAAGAAAAAAGTTTTATATGAGCCAGTTAAATTACAACAAGCATACAGAGATTTTGATTTTAGAAGTCCGTGGCAAAGTCCTGAATATATCAAGAATGAACAAGAAAAAATTAAAAAATAATGTCAAAAGAATTTAAAACTATCAACCTTAACTTCGGTCCACAACATCCAGCTGCTCATGGGGTATTAAGGTTAATATTAGAATTAGATGGAGAAGTTGTTGAAAGAGCAGATCCTCATATTGGATTATTGCATCGTGGAACAGAGAAACTTATTGAACACAAAACGTACATGCAAGCAGTACCCTATTTTGATAGATTGGATTATGTTGCTCCAATGAACCAGGAACATGCTTTTGCGTTAGCTGTTGAAAAACTTCTTAACGTTGAAGTCCCATTGAGAGCCAAGCATATTCGGGTTGCTTTTTGTGAAATTGGGAGAATTTTAAGCCATATTTTAAATATTACAACTCAAGCTCTCGACGTAGGAGCCTTAACACCATCTCTATGGGGATTTGAAGAAAGAGAAAAGTTAATGGTTTTTTATGAAAGAGTTTCTGGATCAAGATTACATGCAAATTATTTTAGACCTGGTGGAGTACACATTGACCTTCCAACTGGACTCAAAGAAGATATTTTAGAATTTTGCAAGTCTTTTCCTAAGGTTATTGATGATTTAGAAAGTTTGTTGACTGATAATAGGATTTTTAAGCAAAGAAATGTTGATATTGGCATCGTCTCAATTCAGGAAGCTTTAGATCATAGTTTTTCTGGAGTTATGATGAGAGGCTCGGGTGTTGCTTGGGATTTGAGAAAATCACAACCTTATGATGGTTATGAAAATTATAATTTTAAAGTTCCAGTTGGAAAAAACGGCGATTGTTATGATAGGTATTTATGTAGAATTGAAGAAATGAGAGAAAGTGTAAAAATTATCACACAAGCACTTTCTGAAATGCCCGATGGTCCAATCATGACATTAGATACAAGAGTTGGGCCACCAAAAAGAGCTGATATGAAAAATTCGATGGAAGCTTTGATTAATCATTTTAAGATCTATACTGAAGGTTATAGAGTACCAAAAGGCGAAACATACGCAGCAGTAGAAGCGCCAAAAGGGGAATTTGGAGTATATCTTGTTTCTGACGGTTCTAATAAACCATATCGTTGCAAGATAAAAGCGCCAGGGTTTATTCATTTACAAGCAATGGATTACCTAATCAAAGGTCACATGTTGGCTGACGTTCCTGCTTTACTAGGGTCAATGGATATAGTTTTTGGGGAAGTTGATCGATGAGCAGTAAACATGTATCTAAAGACCAGCCTTCGGAGTTTAAATTTTCAAATGAAAATCAATTAAAAATTCAGGAGATTTTAAAAAATTACCCATCAAATAAAAAAAAAAGCGCAGTTATGCCACTGCTATATATAGCTCAAAGACAAAACAATAACTGGATACCTTTAGCTGCCATTCAATTAATCGCTGATATTCTAGAAATGACCTATATTAAAGTTTATGAAGTGGCTACATTTTATACAATGTATAATTTGGCTCCAGTTGGTAAATTTTTTGTACAAGTGTGCACCACAACTCCATGCATGATAAGGGGCGCTAATAAAATAGTTGAAGCTTGTAAAAAAAATATCTCCGAGAAACAAGGTCATCTAAATAAAGAATTAGATAGCTCGTGGATAGAAGTAGAGTGTTTAGGTGCATGTGTTAACGCTCCAATGGTACAAATTAACGATGATTATTTTGAAGATTTAAATTTTGATAAAGTAGAAACAATTTTTAATAAATTTAAAGAAGGAACATTACCCAAGGTAGGCTCTCAATCTGGACGAAAAGGATCAGAACCTATTCAGAACAGAACAACTTTGTTAGATAAAAATGCTTAAAGATACTGATAGAATTTTCAAAAATTTGTATGGCGACAGCTCCTTTGAACTTAAAAATGCAATTCATAGAGGTGATTGGAAAGATACAAAGGAAATAATCAAAAAAGGAAAAGATTGGATTATAGAACAGATAAAAAAATCAGAATTAAGAGGAAGGGGTGGAGCAGGATTTCCAACGGGTATGAAATGGTCATTTGCTCCAAAAGAGCCGAGTCCAGATAGACCTCATTATTTAGTAATTAATGCAGATGAATCTGAGCCTGGTACTTGTAAAGATAGAGATATATTGAGATATGAGCCACAAAAATTAATCGAAGGTTCATTGATCGCAGCATATGCGGTAGGCGCAAAAACTTGTTACGTTTATATTAGAGGTGAATACGTTAATGAAGGTAAAGTGTTGCAAGAAGCCATTGATGAAGCTTACAAAAATAATTTAATTGGAAAAAATGCTTGTGGATCAGGTTGGGATTTTGATATGTATATCCATTTTGGAGCGGGTGCATATATTTGTGGAGAAGAAACTGCATTACTTGAAAGTTTAGAAGGAAATAAAGGTCAACCAAGATTAAAACCTCCGTTTCCTGCTTTAGTTGGTCTATATGGGTGTCCAACAATTGTTAATAATGTTGAAACAATTGCTGTAGTACCAACAATTTTAAGAAGAGGCGCTGAATGGTTCGCATCTTTCGGTCGACCAAAAAATAGAGGCACTAAAATTTTTTGTATTTCTGGTAACGTTGTAAATCCTTGTAATGTCGAAGAAGAAATGAGCATACCGTTGAAAGATCTAATCGAAACTCATGCTGGAGGTGTGATAGGTGGTTGGGATAATTTACAAGCTGTTATACCAGGCGGATCTTCAATGCCACTACTTCCAAAAAAAGTTTGCGATAATATTTTAATGGACTTTGATGCTTTAATAGAAGCAAGAAGTGGCATGGGAACTGCTGGTATTGTTGTAATAGATAAATCCCAAGATATTGTTTCGTGTATTTCAAGAATTTCGAGATTTTACAAACATGAAAGCTGCGGTCAATGCACCCCTTGTCGAGAAGGTTCTGGCTGGCTCTGGAGAATGATGGAAAGAATTAACAAAGGTGAAGCAGAACTTCATGAAATAGATATGTTGCTTGATGTAACAAAACAAATCGAAGGACATACCATCTGTGCATTTGGTGAAGCTGCTGCATGGCCTGTCCAAGGTTTGTTAAGGCATTTTAGAGATCAAATGGAAGAAAAATGTTCTAATTTAGCAAATAGGAAAATTGCATAATGCCAAAATTAATTGTTGATGGAGTAGAAGTAGAAGTAGATCCTGGTTCTACTGTTTTGCAAGCTTGTGAAGCAGCTGGAAAAGAAATACCGAGATTTTGTTATCATGAAAGATTATCAATCGCAGGCAATTGTAGAATGTGCTTAGTTGAAATTGAGAAATCACCAAAACCTATAGCATCATGTGCAATGCCGGCAATGGATGGCCAGATTATAAAAACTAATACTCCAATGGTAAAAAAAGCCCGTGAAGGCATAATGGAGTTTTTACTGATAAATCATCCACTAGATTGTCCTATATGTGATCAGGGTGGTGAATGCGACCTACAAGATCAGGCATTTAACTATGGTGGTGGAAGATCACGTTATGACTTGAACAAAAGATCAGTAGATCAAAAACACATGGGCCCATTAATCAAAACTCATATGAACAGATGTATTCATTGTACTCGATGTGTGAGATTTTCAGAAGAGGTCGCTGGCATTTCAGAAATAGGTGCTATTAACCGAGGTGAGAATATGGAAATCACTACCTTTTTGGAAAAATCAGTTGACTCAGAAATGTCGGGAAATGTTATAGATTTATGCCCAGTTGGCGCCCTAACCTCAAAACCATATTCTTACGAGGCAAGACCTTGGGAATTAAATAAGACAGAAACCATTGATATTATGGATGCAGTTGGCTCTAATATTAGGATGGATTCTAAAGGTTGGGAGGTAAAAAGAGTTTTACCAAGAGTTAATGAAGAGATAAACGAAGAGTGGATATCTGACAAAACTAGATACGCTTGTGACGGTTTATTGAACAATAGAATTGACACTCCTTACATCAAAGTTGATGGAGAATATAAAGAAGCAACCTGGAAAGATGCTTTGTCTTACATAGATAAAAATTTAGAAAACAAAAAGACATTTGGTGGAGTCATTGGTCAATTAGTTGATCTTGAAACAAGTTACGCTTTTAAAAAATTATTTAAAAATGTTTTTAATTCGCAATTAGTAGATTTTAGACAAAAAGATATATTATTTGATACATCAAATGAAATTAATTACCTTTTCAATACTAAGATTAATCAAATTGATGAATGTGATTTTATTTTATTAATTGGTACAAATCCAAGATTAGAAGCCACAATAGTAAATTATAGAATTAGAAAAGCTATAAAATCAGGTTGCAAGGTTTATTCAATCGGAAATCCTGGTGAGTTAAATTATAAATATAAAATTATTGGAGATAATCTTTCAATAGTTGACGATTTAATAAATGATAAAATTACAGAGTCTAAGATTTTTAAAGACTCAAAGAATCCGGCAGTTATTATTGGGGAAAGTGTTTTAAATTCACAAATTTCAAAGAAACTTATTAACTCAATCAAAAACTTACTAAAAAGTAAAGATAAGTTAAATGGTTTAAATATCTTGCATCAATCTGCTTCAAGCGTTGGTTCTTTGTTTTTGGGGCTTCAATGTGAAAATTTAAACGATTTGTATAATTCTGATGTTTTGTATCTTTTGAATGCTGATGAGATTGCTTTTAAGAAAAATAAAAATCAATTTGTTATATATCAAGGTACTCACGGTGGAGAAAATTCAACATTAGCTGATGTAATATTGCCAGGAGCTGCATATTCTGAAAAAGATGGTTCTTTTGCAAATTTAGAGGGACGAGTGCAAAAATCATTTAAAGCAAGTTATCCACCAGGATTAGCAAAAGAAGATTGGAGTATTTTTTTAGAAATTGCAAAAAAAAGAAATATTTCAATTGGCTATAATTCTTTTGAAGATTTAAAAAAAAACATGATCTCAGAACACAATATACTTGGGTATTTTGATCATATTCCAGAAATTGATTACAGTAAAGTAAATGTAGAAGCATATGAAAAAATTGATTTCAAAGTAAAGATAAATGAAATTGATTATTATCAGACAAACATTATAGCAAGATCATCAAAAACTATGATGGAATGCAAGCTTTCAAAATTAAATGATAAAAAAAATGGAACTGAAAATTAATGATTAATGAATATTTAAATATTATTTTTTTTGATATTTTGAAAATTTTTGCATTATTAGTTCCCGTTCTTATTTCAGTAGCAATGATTGTTTGGGTAGATAGAAGGGTTTGGGGCATGGTTCAATTAAGAAGAGGCCCAAATGTTGTTGGACCTTTTGGATTGTTACAAACAGCAGCGGATGCATTAAAATATATTTTTAAAGAAGTTATTATTCCAGCAGGAGCAAATAAAGTTATATTTATACTAGCCCCTGTAGTTACGATGTCACTAGCTTTACTAGCGTGGGCTGTAATTCCATTTGGTGAAGACTTGTATGTAACAAATATAAATGTAGGAATTTTGTATCTTTTTGCTGTTTCATCACTTGGAGTATATGGAATTATAATGGCTGGCTGGTCATCAAATTCAAAATATCCATTTTTAGGAGCTTTGCGCTCAGCTGCACAAATGGTTTCGTACGAAGTTTCTATTGGGTTTATTATTGTAACAGTTTTACTGTGTGTGGGCTCATTAAATTTGATTGATATAGTTGTTGCACAAAAAAAAATATGGTTCGCAATACCATTATTTCCAATGTTTGTTATTTTTTTTATTTCTGCTCTTGCAGAAACAAATAGACCCCCTTTTGATTTGCCAGAAGCTGAAGCTGAATTAGTTTCGGGATACCAAACAGAATATTCAGGTATGATGTATGCACTTTTTTGGCTAGGCGAGTATGCAAATATTTTATTAATGTGCGCAATGGGATCAATTTTATTTCTGGGCGGATGGTTACCACCAATTGATGCTTATCCTTTAAATGCAATTCCATCTCCCTTATGGTTAATTTTAAAAATATTAATTTTATTTTTTGTCTTTGCTTTAATTAAAGCGATTGTTCCTAGGTATAGATATGATCAACTTATGAGATTAGGGTGGAAAGTTTTTTTACCTATTTCACTAGCATGGGTAATAATTGTATCTGGATTTTTAGTTTTTTTTAATATGTTACCGGTAAAATAGTATGAAATTTAATAGGTTTTTAAAAACAATTTTTCTAAGTGAATTTGTAAAAGGGTTATATTTAGCCATCAAATTTATATTTAAACCTAAAGCTACTATCAATTATCCTTTTGAAAAAGGAGCAATAAGCCCAAGATTTAGAGGTGAGCATGCACTCAGACGATACCCCAATGGAGAAGAAAGATGTATCGCGTGTAAACTTTGTGAAGCAGCCTGCCCCGCACAAGCTATTACAATAGAATCCGAACCTAATGATGACGGCTCTAGAAGAACAACAAGATATGACATTGACATGGTAAAATGTATTTATTGCGGGTTATGTCAAGAGGCATGTCCAGTGGATGCTATTGTGCAAGGACCTAATTTTGAATTCACTACCGAAACAAGAGAGGAGCTTTATTACACTAAAGATAAACTTCTTGAAAATGGCGATAGGTGGGAAAGTGAAATAGCAAACAATATAAAATTAGATAAATCATATAGATAGCGCCTATGTTAGCACATGCATTAGTTTTTTATTTTTTTGCCTTCGTAACTATCACTTCATCTTTAATGGTAATTTCTTCGAAAAATACTGTCCATGCAGTTTTCTTTTTAATATTAGATTTTGTTAGTATCTCATG
>CBFHID010000001.1:17099-20738 GCA_965655895.1 Candidatus Pelagibacteraceae bacterium
TTGTTTATTATGATGGGAGCTGAATATCTAGGAATGCTAACTTTGATTGTTTATGTGGGAGCAGTCGCAGTTCTGTTTTTATTTGTTGTAATGATGCTCAATGTTAATTTTAAGAATGTTAGAGCTGGTTTTCTTAGTTATGTACCATTTGGAGCTTTGATTGGATTAGTGATTTTAACAGAAATTGGAATGATGATTGGTACCTGGAAATATAAAGATGTGTTTATTAAAACATCTGAAATTAAAATAAATACAAATGTTAGTAATACAGAGGCTATTGGAAATGTTTTGTATACAGATTTTTTACATTATTTCCAAATATCTGGTTTGATATTGTTAGTAGCAATGATCGGAGCTATTTTATTAACCTTTAGACAAAAAGAAAATCTTAAAAGACAAGACATCACAAAACAAGTTTCAAGGGAAAGAAATGAAAGTGTATCTTTAGAAGAAGTAAATAGTTTTAAAGGAGTTAAATTAAATGATTGATATCTCTTTAGGTCATTATTTATTTTTAGCTGCTATAATATTTACAATAGGAATTGTTGGAATTTTCTTAAATAGAAAAAATGTCATAGTATTATTAATGTCGATCGAGTTGATACTAATTTCTGTCAATATTAATCTCGTTGCATTTTCTGTTTATCTTCAAGATATAGTTGGACAGGTTTTCACTATGTTTGTATTAACTGTTGCGGCCGGTGAAGCAGCAATTGGCCTAGCAATTTTGGTATCATTTTTTAGAAACAAAGGGAGTATTCATGTTGAAGACATAAATACTTTAAAGGGATAAAATGGCTTATATTATTATCTTTTCGCCTTTGTTGGGTTTTTTGATTGCCGGTTTATTTGGAAAAAAAATCGGCGATTTAAGCTCACAGATAATTACAAGTTTACTCGTTTTTATTTCTGCAGCATTATCATGTTATTTTTTATATCATTTTATTAATGGTTCAGAGGTTTTAAATTTTATAATTTTTAATTGGATATCATCAGGAGACTTAACTTTAAATTGGTCTATTTACATCGATACGCTCACAGCTGTCATGTTGGTAGTAGTGACTTCAGTTTCTTTTTTAGTTCATGTTTATTCTATAGGGTACATGAGTCATGATCCAGATAAACCTCGTTTCATGGCTTACTTATCACTTTTTACTTTTGCAATGTTAATGTTAATAACATCGGATAATTTTCTGCAGTTATTTTTCGGTTGGGAAGGCGTTGGGCTTGCATCTTATTTATTGATAGGTTTTTGGTTTAAAAAACCTAGTGCAAATGCAGCTGCTATTAAGGCCTTTGTTGTGAATAGAGTGGGAGACTTTGGTCTAGCTATTGGAATATTTTTAATTTATAAATTTACAGGATCTTTAAATTTTAATGAGGTTTTTAATTCAATATCAAATTTAGCTGATAAAAAAATAAACTTTCTTGGAACTGATGGAAGTTTAGTTACTTATATTGGTGTATTTTTATTTATTGGAGCAATGGGTAAGTCTGCTCAATTATTTCTGCATACATGGTTACCGGATGCGATGGAGGGACCAACTCCTGTATCAGCGTTAATTCATGCTGCTACAATGGTTACAGCTGGAGTTTTTCTTGTAGTAAGATGTTCTCCTATTTATGAGTATTCTGAATTTTCTCAAAGTTTGATTATTTTAATAGGTGCATCGACTGCTTTTTTTGCTGCTACAATTGGATTGGTACAAAATGATATTAAGAAGGTAATTGCATACTCGACCTGCAGTCAGTTAGGCTATATGTTTTTTGCGGCTGGTGTGGGCGCATATCACATAGCTATATTTCATTTGTTTACTCATGCATTTTTTAAAGCATTGTTGTTTTTATGTGCGGGTTCAGTAATTCACAGTATGCATGAAGAACAAGATATTAGAAAAATGGGAGGTATTTATAAAAAAATACCTTTTACCTATGCTTTTATGGTTATTGGAACTTTGGCTATTACTGGTTTCCCATTTTTATCTGGTTTTTATTCAAAAGATGCGATTTTAGAAGCTGCATATTTTTCCACAAATAGTATGGGTGGCTATGCTACTATCTTAGGAGTTTTTACCGCTGTATTAACCTCAGTTTATTCATGGAGGTTAATTTACAAAACTTTTCATGGAAAGTTTCGAAATCAAGAACATCCATTGGAAAAAGTGCATGAGTCTCCCTTGGTAATTTTAATTCCATTAGCAATTTTAACCATCGGAGCAATATTTGCAGGATTTGTTTTTAAAGATCTTTTTATTGGAAGCGATCATCAAAATTTTTGGAGAACGGCAATTTATTTCAAAGAACAATTTGTATTAAAGCATCCTCCATTATGGTTCCTTTTATTTACTCCTATCGTAGGCATTCTAATAATTTTTTTAGCTTATTATTTTTATGTTAAAAATGAAAATATTTTTGAAGAATTTAAGGAGACACATAAACCGTTATATAACTTTTTAATAAACAAATGGTATTTTGACGAGCTTTATGATTATCTATTTACCAGACCAGCAAAATCAATTGGATCATTTCTTTGGTCTAAAGGAGATGAAAAAATAATTGATGGATTTGGCCCCAATGGTTTAGCAAAGATTATAAAAATAATTTCTGATCGTGCTGTTTTATTCCAGTCTGGTTACCTATACCATTATGCTTTTGTTATTTTAATTGGCCTTACTATTATTTTAACTTATTTAATTATATGAATGAAATACCAATTTTAACTTTAACAACTTTTTTGCCTCTAATAGGAGTATTTTTCTTACTTTTAATTAAAGGCGATGAAAGTTTTATAAATAAAACTTCTGGACATGTTGCCCTTCTTACAAGTGGAATAACTTTTTTTGCATCAATTTTAATTCTTAATAATTTTGATTATTCAAATCCCGATTTCCAATTTGTTGAACAACACTATTGGATATTAAATTTTGTAAATTACAAAGTTGGAATAGATGGTATTTCTTTATCTTTTATTTTACTAGCTACATTTATCACTCCTATTTGTATTTTAGCGACAATTAACAGTATCAAAAATAGACTAAAAGAATTTTTAATTGCCCTTCTTTTAATGGAAACCATGATGATAGGAGTATTTTGCTCACTTGATCTATTTATATTTTATTTATTTTTTGAAGCCGGCTTAATTCCTATGTTTTTAATAATAGGAATTTGGGGTGGTGAAAGGAGAGTTTATTCAGCCTTTAAGTTCTTTTTATACACTTTGTTTGGTTCAATATTTATGTTGATTTCAATTATTTTTATTTATTTAGATGCAGGAACTCTAGATGTTCAGAAATTATTGAATATTCAGATAAATCAAGATTATCAAAAATATTTGTGGTTAGGTTTTTTCGCATCATTTGCTGTCAAAACTCCCATGTGGCCGGTTCACACTTGGTTACCGGACGCGCATGTAGAGGCACCAACTTCCGGATCAGTAATATTGGCTGCTATTTTGTTAAAAATGGCAGGATATGGTTTTATTAGATTTTCTCTTGGTTTGTTCCCGGATGCCTCAATATACTTTGCTCCATTAGTTTTTTCATTAAGTATAATTGCGATAATTTACACTTCATTGGTAGCTTTAATTCAAAAAGATATGAAAAAATTAATTGCTTATTCTTCTGTCGCTCATATGGGTTT
>CBFHID010000001.1:20838-102114 GCA_965655895.1 Candidatus Pelagibacteraceae bacterium
CCTGGAACTAGTGGATTTGTGGGGGAGATTTTAGTTTTAATTGGTTCTTTTAAATACAACTATTGGATAGCATTTTTTGCAGCAATTGGAGTAGTATTGTCTGCCTGTTATAGTTTGTGGCTGTATAGAAGAGTTGTTTTTGGAAAAATAAATAATTTAAAAATTGAAAAATTAACTGATTTAAACATCAGGGAATATTTTATACTAACACCATTATTAATCATGACTATTGTGCTAGGTTTTTATCCTGCGTTAATATTAGATTTAATCAGCTCTAGCGTAGATAAAGTTTCCACTAATATGTTAAATTATATAAAAGTCGCGAACTCGATAAAATAAAATGATTGATTTTCAAAATATATATCCAGAGATTTTTCTTACTTTAACATTGCTTTTTTTACTAGTATTGGGTGTTTTTTTAAAAAATTCTTTTTTATTTATTAAAAAATTAACAATCTTATCTTTATTTTTATGCATCCCAATAATCTATATGAACTTTGACAATCAAATTTTAGTTTTTAATAACAATTATAGTATAAATATTTTTTCTAACCTGCTCAAGATCGTAATATTAGTTTCATCTGCTTTTTCGCTAATATTTACCGGTCAATATTTAAAGAGAATTAATTTAGAAAAATTTGAGTATATGATTTTAATCTTAAGTTCAACGCTTGGAATGTTTATAATGGTAAGTACTAATAATTTAATTGGTCTATATCTTGGTATAGAACTGCAATCATTATCGCTTTATGTTTTATCATCTGTAGATAGAAGTTCATTAAAATCATCAGAATCTGGTGTGAAATATTTTGTTCTAGGAGCTTTATCTTCAGGGTTGTTCTTATATGGCTGTTCATTGGTTTATGGTTTTACTGGTTCAACTAACTACTTAATAATAAATGAAAACTTTAGTGTTGATAATATCGGTCTAATTTTTGGTTTAGTATTTATTATAGTTGGGTTAGCTTTTAAAGTTTCTGCTGTTCCTTTTCACATGTGGACACCGGATGTCTACGAAGGTTCACCCACCTCTGTTACTGCATTTTTTTCTTTAGGACCTAAAGTGGCGGGTATTGGTGCATTTATACAAATATTATTTGTATCATTCGAAGCTGCATATGTTGAATGGAAGTCGATAATTATTTTTATTTCTATTGCGTCAATGATTTTGGGGTCTGTTGCAGCAATTGGACAAACAAATATTAAAAGGCTTATGGCTTACAGTAGCATAGGACATATGGGGTATGCCTTAGCTGGCCTTGCTACAGGGACTTTAAATGGGATATCAGCAACACTATCATACATATTGATATATGTTGTAATGAATATTGCGGCATTTACCTGCATACTTTTTTTTAGCAGAAATAAAATTTATTTTGAAGATATTAGAGACCTTGGAGGCTTATCTAAAAATCATTCAGTTATATCAATTTGTTTTTGTATCATTTTATTTTCATTAGCAGGCATTCCTCCTCTTGCAGGTTTCTTTGCTAAATTTTATATTTTTAAAGCGGTGATAGATTCTCAAATGTACACTTTGGCAATTATTGGTTTACTTAGTTCAGTTGTTGCAGCTTTTTATTATTTAAGAGTAATTAAAATAATTTATTTTGACAAAGAAAAAGAAAAATTTGATGAAATTTCTGGTTTGGGTATGAAGTTCTCATTGTCCATCTCTTCCATTGTAATTTTATTTTATTTTATTAGTCCATCCTTTTTAATTAACTTAAGTGATATCGCAGCCAAGGTATTTAATTAAATTTGACAGATCTTCACATTACTCACTTAGATAATATTAATAGTACAAATGATTATTCAATAGAATTGATAAAAAAAAATATCTCAACTTCAGGTATTGTTATTTCAGATTTGCAAAGAAAAGGAAAAGGTAGATATGGAAATACGTGGATATCAAGAAAGGGTAATATTTTTTGCAGTATATACAAAGTTATAAATACTAATAATGACATTATTAATGCACAATTTACAAGTTTGAAGATTATTAAAAAATATTTGCTAGAAACTGGTTTAAACAATTCTTATATCAAAATAAAAAAACCAAATGACATTTTAGTTAAAAATAAAAAAATTTCAGGTATTTTGATCGAAAGTATAAGATATAAAAAAAAAATATTTTTAGTTGCAGGAATTGGAATTAATATACTGTCAAGTCCGAGAATTACAAAGTATAAAACAACTTATTTAAATATGTATTTAAAAAAAAAGATTAAGAAGATTGATTTTATAAAATTTTTAAAAAAAAATATAAATTTGTTTTGATATGATCCTATTACTAGACATTGGAAACACGAGTATAAAAATAGCTTTGTATAATCAAATTAAAAATAAATTTATAAAAAATTTTTCTTTATTAACTCATTCAAAAAAAAGTATAAGTAGTATTGTTTCTTTTGCTAAAAAGAATGATGTAAAACATGTTCTAGCTACATCTGTTGTACCGAAAATATATGCTGTGCTAAAAAACAAAATACAAAATAATAAAGTTAAGCTACATGAATATAAAGATAAGATTATAAAAAAATCTATTAAAATTAATCTAAAAAAAAAATCCCAAGTAGGTTCAGACAGATTGGTAAATGCTTTTGCAAGTTTAAATTTATACAAAAAAAATTGTATCGTTATAGATTTTGGAACTACTACAACTTTTGATATTGCTGATATGAATAATATTTATCAAGGTGGCATTATAGCTCCAGGTATAAATTTATCGTTGCAATCTTTAAATAAATTTACAGCCAAATTACCTTTGATCGATATATCTAAACAAAAAAACGTCATTGGAAAGGACACTAAATCTGCAATAAATTCTGGAGTATTTATTGGATATGGTTGCTTGATTAATGGAATAATAAAAAAAATTATGACACAAAGTAAAAAAAAATATTTAGTAGTCTTAACTGGGGGATACTCTGAGCTTTTCAATAAATCTATAACGTTTAAAACCATTGTTAATAAAGACATCACTCTTTATGGTCTTGCTATGACAGTAAAACAAAATAAAAAGGTATTTAGTGAAATCTAATAATGAAATTCTCTTTTGTCCTCTTGGAGGATCAGGAGAAATTGGCGCTAACATGAACCTTTATGGTTTTGGCAATCCTAGTAATCACAAATGGATAATAGTGGATTGTGGTATCACTTTTGCCCAAGAAAACATTCCTGGTGTTGATGTAATTATACCAGATCCTGATTTTATATATCAAAATAAAAAAAATTGTGTTGCCATGATTATAACTCATGGTCATGAAGATCATATAGGGGCTTTAACCCATGTATGGCCAAATTTAAAAACAAAAATTTATGCAACCCCATTTACAGCTTCATTGATAAAGGAAAAGTTTAAAGAAAAAAAAATTAATATTGATGATTATTTAAAAATTATTCCTTTAAACGGTAATATTGACCTTGACTCAATTAAAATAGAATTAATCTCATTAACACACTCTATATTAGAACCAAATGCTTTATTGATAGAATATGAAGGAAATAAAATTTTTCACACCGGTGATTGGAAATGCGATTTAGATCCAATGATTGGTGACAATTTTAATGAAAAGAAACTAAAGGAAATTGGAAGTTTAGGAATATTAGCAATGATATGCGATTCTACGAATATTTTCACTGAAGGAAGGTCTGGCTCAGAAAAGGATGTTAAAGAAAGTATGCTTAGAATTTTTGAAAATCAAAAAAAACGAATTTTAGTTACAACTTTTGCATCCAATGCAGCAAGAATGCAGACGGTATTTCAATGCGCAGACAAAGTTGGAAGATATGTAAGTCTTGTTGGACGTTCAATGCATAGAATTTATAATACTGCAAAATCATGTGGCTATTTTTCAGAATTAAAACCACCAATTGATCCACGTGATGTAAAAAAAATACCAAGAGAAAAGATTGTGTATTTATGTACTGGAAGCCAAGGTGAGCCAAGAGGTGCTATGAACAGAATATGCAATCAAGACCACCCGGATGTTGATATTGTAGCTGATGATACGGTTATATTTTCATCTCGAATAATACCTGGCAATGAAAAAAAATTATATGCCATGCATAATATTTTAGTTAGAAGAGGTATAAACGTAGTATCTGAAGAAAATGCGTTTATCCATGTTTCTGGTCACCCCGGAAGAGAAGAAATGCACGAAATGTATGATTGGATAAAACCAGATATATCAGTACCAGTGCACGGTGAACATAGGCATTTAAAAGAGCATAATATGTTTGCAAAAGTAAAAAAAATAAAACAACCAATGTTAATTGAGAATGGTGATGTCTTAAGATTATTTCCGGGTAGAGCAGAAATCATTAATAAAGTTAATTCTGGAAAATTGTTAGTCGACGGTAACAGATTAGTAGATGAAGAATCTCAATGTTTGAGAGATAGAAAAAATATATCATTTAATGGCTTTATGGATGTAAGTATCATTATTTCAAAGAATGGATCAGTTGATAGATCACCAATTATTAATTTAAAAGGGCTTCCTATTTATGATCAAGAATTAAATGAAATTAAGTATGAATTAGAAGATCGAATTTTTGATATTTGCAAAAGCTATTCATTAAATAATAAAAAACAAGAAGGTAATTTGATTGATAATTTAAAAAATTCATTGAGAAAAATTATACAATCTAGAATGTCAAAAAAACCTTTTACAAATATCAATTTAATAAGATTATAATGTCAATTACAGGTTCAATTGTTGTGTTTATTCTTTTATGGTGGTTAGTATTGTTTATTATTTTACCAAGAAATATTAGTTCACAGCAGGAAAAAGGTAACGTTGTGGAAGGCACTGACCCTGGAGCGCCTGCTAGTCCTAAAATTAAAAAAAAACTAATTTTGACAACAGTAATTTCATCACTATTATTTGCGGTTATATATATTTTAACTTATTTTGAAGTTTTAAGTTTAAGAAGAATTTTAAGCTAATGAAATTATCTAATTTTTTTTTACCTATTCTCAAAGAGAGCCCGTCAGAGGCTAAAATTAAATCTCATCAATTAATGTTAAGATCGGGTATGATCAGGCAATCAGCTTCGGGAATTTACTCTTGGCTTCCTCTTGGTTTAAGGGTTTTAAAAAATATAGAAAAAGTAGTTAGAGATGAACAAAACAATGCTGGCGCAAATGAATTGTTAATGCCAACTATACAGTCAGCTGATATCTGGAAAGAAAGTGGTAGATATGATGATTATGGAAAAGAAATGCTAAGAATTACTGATCGCCATGACAGAGACTTGCTTTATGGACCAACTAATGAGGAGCTTATAACTCAAATTTTTAGAGATAATGTTAAATCATACAAAAGTTTACCTTTGTTATTATACCATATTCAATGGAAGTTTAGAGATGAGATCAGACCTAGGTTTGGAGTTATGAGATGTAGAGAGTTTTTAATGAAAGATACTTATTCATTTGATCTAGATAAATCTAGTGCAGAAAATTCATATAAAAAAATGTTTTTATCCTATTTAAAAACATTTGAAAAATTTGATCTAAAAGCTATCCCAATGAAAGCCGAAACAGGACCGATCGGAGGTGACCTATCTCATGAGTTTATTATTCTTGCGGAAACTGGAGAAAGTGAAGTTTTTTTAGATAAAAATTTACTAGAAATAGAGACGAAATATATAGATTATACTAAGGAAAAAATTGACAAAATTGTAAATAAATACTCTTCTTTTTACGCAGCCACAGATGAAAAGCATGATGTGATAGAATTTGAAAAAAAAGTAGAAAAGAAAAATCGACTAAATACCAGGGGTATTGAAATTGGACATATTTTTTATTTTGGTGACAAGTATTCAAAGTCTATGAAGGCATTTGTGAATAGCAAAGATGGCTCAAATATAAATCCTCAAATGGGCTCATACGGCATTGGCGTTTCTAGATTACCAGCAGCAATCATAGAAGCAAAATATAACGGTGAATATATGAAATGGCCAAACTCTGTAACACCATTTAAAGTAGCGATTATTAATTTGGGAAAAAATGGAGATGAAGCTGATCAAAAATCTGAAGATATTTATCAAATTTTAAAAAATAATAATTTAGATCCATTGCTAGATGATACCAGCGAAAACCCATCAAGCAAATTTAAAAATTTTGACTTAATTGGAATTCCTTATCAAATTATCATTGGTTCAAAACTGAAAAAAAGTGAATATGAATTTAAAGAACTTGGTGAAGATAAGAAAATTATGTCTAAGGAAGAAATCATTAACAAATTAAAAAAAATTTACGCAATTGATAAATAAAGCAGAAACCTTAATCATTACCAGGTACCTAAGGCCAAAAAGCAAAGATAATTTTTTAAAATTAATAACTAATTTTTCATTTTTAGGAATTATGCTTGGTGTTGCAACCTTAATTATTGTCATGTCTGTGATGAATGGTTTTAGAATTGATTTATTAGATAAGCTTTTAAGTTATCAACCTCATATTTCTGTACAATCAAAAGGCAATTATTACGATGAAAGAAAAATTATTTTGGATCTTGCAAAAAAAAATAAAATTAAAATTAATAATATTAATATTGTTAATAATTCAGAGGCTTTAGTTATAACTAAAAAAAAAAATTTTGGTGTACTTATTAAAAGTTTAAATTTAGATGAAATTAAAAATAATTACTTTTTAAAAAACTCGATAATAAGAGGAAAAATATCAAGCAGTGTCATTGGTATGGGATCCGAAATGGCTGCAAGATTATCTTTAAAAATTGGCGACAATATTTCTTTGTTAACAAACAATAACGAGACAACTCCATTTGGTATATTTCCAAAGCAGTTTAGTTTTCAGGTTGGTTTTATATTTAATACCGGGATGTATGAGTTTGATAATAACTTTTTAATTTTAAATTTAAATCAAAGTAAGTTATTCTCAAATAATTTTAATCAAATTGAAATTAAAATTAACGATCCAGATAAATCTATTTATTTTATAAATATATTGAAAAAAGATTTTCCAGAAAATTTAATTTATTCTTGGATTGATAATAATAAAACTTTTTTTAATGCATTAAATGTTGAGAAAAATGTAATGTTTATAATTTTAACATTAATTATTATTGTAGCGGCATTTAATATCATTTCTGTTTTAACAATATTGATAAAAAATAAGTCTAAAGAAATAGCAATATTGAGGTCACTTGGTTTTAATCAAGCGTCAATATTAAAAATTTTCATATTTACCGGATCAATGATTGGAATTGTCGGGACTTTATTTGGAGTAATTTTAGGTGTTTTAGTTTCAAATTATTTGGAATCGATACGTTTATTTTTGAACAATTATTTTAATATTAATATTTTTCCATCAGAAATATATTTTTTAAGTGAATTGCCTTCTCACATTAATTATAATTCAATAATATTCATATCTTTTTTTTCAATAATCATAGTTCTTATTGCATCCTTATTTCCAGCAATAAGCGCTTCAAAGCTTGACCCTATTAGAAATTTAAAAAATGATTGATACCTTTCTTGATTTGAAAAATATAAATAAATCTTTTAGAGATAAAAATGAAAAAATTATAGTTCTTGAAAATGTTAATATCTCTTTACCAGATAACAAATTGATTTCTTTAACAGGACCATCAGGCTCCGGCAAATCTACACTAATACATTTGCTTTGTCTTTTGGATACACCAAACTCTGGGACATTTAAACTGTACCCATCTGAAAATCTATTTGAGATGAATGAAAATGAAAAATCCAGTTATAGAAAAAAAAATATTTCAATAATTTTTCAAAATTTAAATTTAATTTCGGATTTGACTGCTTTAGAGAATGTTATGCTTCCTAATTTATATCTTGGTGTAAATAAAAAAATTGCACTTGAAAAAGCAAAATCTTTATTAATAAAAGCTGGACTCGAAAATAGATTAAATCATACTTCCAAAGAACTTTCTGGTGGAGAGCAACAAAGAGTAGCAGTTGCTAGAAGCTTGATCAATGATCCAAAACTTATTTTAGCCGATGAACCAACCGGAAGTTTGGATGAAAAAAATGCTGAGCTAATAATTGAAATGCTTGTTGATATCAAGAATAGAGATTCGCTTATAATTTTTGCTACTCATAATAAAGTACTTGTTAATAAGTCTGATTTGGAATTAACAATTAAGGATAGAACTGTTAATTTCAATTAATGGAACAGGATTTTATAAATTTAAAAATACATTCTCAATTTTCTATTTGTGAAGGAGCTGTTAAACTATCAAAATTGGCAAACTACTGTAAGGAAAATAAAATAAGCGCCGTAGGTATTTGCGACAAATCTAACTTATCTGGATCTTTAGAGTTTTCAAACGAGTTAAGTAAGCTCGGAGTCCAACCGATAATAGGAACTTCTATATATGTTAAAGATTATTTAAATGGAAAAGTTGAATATGGAAACTTATCTTTATTTGCTTGTAATCAAACAGGATATAAAAATTTGTTAAAACTTTCTTCAAAATCCTATTTGGATTTAAAAGAAGAGGATGAATACCCAAGTATATCTACTGATGATTTAAAAAAATATTCAGAGGGTATAATTTTATTTGTTGGTGGCAGTAGAAGTTTTTTTTCAGATTTATTTTTATTAAATAAAGACCAATACTGCTATGAGCAAATAACTGAGTTAAAAAAAAATTTTAAAAATAATATTTATATTGAAATACAAAGACATAATGAAAATCACGAAAAGAATTTAGAAAAAAAGCTGATAAAATTAAGTGCAGATCTTAGCATTCCTTTAATTGCGACTAACGAGGTATTCTATTTAGAAAAAGATAGTTATGACGCTCATGATGCATATATTTGCATTGGTCAAAAAACCTATGTTAATGATAAACAAAGACTAAAATATTCTGATCAGCATTATTTTAAAAAAAGTGAAGAAATTGAAGAGCTTTTCAAAGACTTGCCTGATGCACTCGAAAATAACAAAAATTTTAAATATAGAATTAATTTTTTTCCAAAAAAAAGCAAACCACTTTTGCCTACATTTTTAGAAAATGGAAATGCGGTAGATAAAGTTTTAGCAAAACGAGCCGAGGTTGGCTTAAATGAAAGACTTGAAAGATTTGTTTTTCCAAATTTGGCTAAAGATAAAAATAAAAATGATATTTTAAAAATATACAAAGATAGGTTGAGCTATGAAGTTTCTGTCATTAATAAAATGAAATTTTCTGGATATTTTCTTATTGTTTCTGACTATATTAATTGGGCTAAATCCAACAATATACCAGTGGGTCCAGGCAGAGGATCAGGAGCAGGTTCGCTCGTTGCTTGGTGTTTATCAATTACTGATCTTGACCCAATAAAATTTGGTTTAATTTTTGAAAGGTTTTTAAACCCAGATAGAATTTCTATGCCAGATTTTGATATAGATTTTTGCCAAGAGGGTAGAGACGATGTCATTAATTATGTTAAAAACAAATATCCAAAAAAAGTAGCTCAAATTATTACATTTGGAAAATTACAAGCTAGAATGGCCTTGCGCGATATTGGAAGAGTTCTAGGATTACCATATGGTAGGGTTGACCAGTTATGTAAAATGATACCTTTTGATCCTTCAAGGCCTTTATCTTTGGCAGAATCGATCGCAATAGAACCCAGGTTGCAAGAGGAAGAAAAAAATGATCCTTTGATTAAAAAACTTATAAATTTTTCTTTAAAGTTAGAAGGTTTGTATAGAAACATAGCAACTCATGCTGCAGGGGTTGTAATAGGAGACAGAGACCTTGATGAGTTAATTCCATTATACAAAGATCTTTCTTCGACTTTGCCGATACCAGTTACACAATTTGATATGAAATCTTCAGAAGAAGCTGGATTAGTAAAATTTGATTTTTTAGGTTTAAAAACATTAACGGTAATTAAAAAAACAATAGAATTCATTCATACCAAGGACTCAAAATTTGATATTAATGAAATAAGTTTATCAGATAGCAAAACCTTTGAACTATTGAGTTCAGGGGAAACAATGGGAATTTTTCAACTTGAAAGTTCAGGTATGAGGGAGGTTTTAAAACAGTTAAAACCAAATAAATTTGAAGATATCATAGCTTTGGTAGCTTTATATCGACCAGGCCCAATGCAAAATATACCTTCATATATTAACAGAAAGCACGGCAAAGAGGATCCCGATTATCTTCATCCAAAACTAGAAAATATTTTAAAAGAAACTTATGGAGTAATTATCTATCAGGAGCAGGTAATGCAAATCGCTCAGGAATTATCAGGTTTTAGTGCTAGTAAAGCTGATATCCTTAGAAAAGCCATGGGTAAGAAAAAGTCTGCAGAAATGGAGAGGCAAAAAAAAGATTTTATTGATGGAGCTGTTAATAATGGAATTAGTAAAGATCAATCAGTTTATATTTTTCAATTAGTTGAAAAATTTGCCCAGTATGGATTTAATAAAAGTCATGCTGCTGCTTATGCACTTATTGCTTATCAAACTGCTTATCTGAAGACACATTATCCAATATTTTTCTTTTGTGCTTCAATGAATACAGAGTTATCAAATACTGACAAATTAAACTTATTTTATGAAGAGCTTAAAAGGTTAAAAATAGATATTAAACCTCCAAATATTAATTTTTCTTATGCAAATTTTTTTCCTAGAGAAAAAACTATTTATTATGCTCTGTCTGCAATTAAGGCTGTAGGTTATGAGGCAATATCGCAAGTGATCAAAGAGCGTGAAAATAATGGAAATTATAAATCTATACAGGAGTTTTTAAGTAGAAATGAAAGTAAAAATTTAAACAAATTGCAAATGGAAGGTCTGATTAAATCTGGATCTTTTGATGTTTTGGATCCTAACAGAAAAAAGCTTTTTACGAACGTTGCTACATTTTTAAAACAATCAAAGTCTTCAGATGATATTGTTGATAATGAGCAAAATCTTCTTTTTTCTTCAGAATCTGAAAATAGTAATTTTAGAGTGACTGATGTAAATTTAGAAGATTGGGATCAAAATGAAAAAATTAAGAAAGAATTTGAGTCAATCGGATTTTTTGTAGGTGAACATCCTTTGAAGTCAAATTTAAAAATTTTAGATCAATACAACGTTATTTCTTATTTGGATTTAAAAAATAATAGTTCACTAAAAGAATGCATGATTGCAGGAACTTTAATTTCTATACAAGAAAAGAAAACTTTAAAAGGAAACCCTTACGCTATTATAAAATTAGTTGACCTTAATTCTATGTACGAGCTATTTATATTTTCAGAAAAATTAATCGATAATAGAAAAAATTTAATTGTTGGCAATTCATTTTTAATTAAAGTAAAAAAAGAAATGAACAAAGATAATATTGAACGAATTAATTTAGAAAATATTTTTTTTGTTGATAATTTGAATAATGATAACATTGATAAAATAACTTTCACAATTGACAATACGGATCATTTAGATTTAATTAAAAAAAGGCTTAACCAAAGAGGCGCTTCTGTTATTAATATTATTTATAAAACTGATGAAAATAAACAATATTCGTTTCAACTCAATTCAAATGTAAAAGTGGTTATAAATGATATTAAATTTTTAGAAAAAAACGGTATTAGTAGTAACTTTTAGCTTAATTTCTATTGTATTTTAAAAATATAATTATATAAGCCTATCAAAAAACACACAGAGAATCTGGCTATTAGCCCCCGGTCTGCACATGCAGTGGTTTCTCTGGAGGTATAACCGGAAAGGAACAAATGAACTTACCTGAAGTGACTGTTAAAGATCTGTTGGAGGCGGGTGTACATCTAGGCCATAAAACTTTTAGATGGAATCCAAAAATGAAAAAATACATTTTTGGAGAAAAAAACTCTATTCATATTATTGATTTATCAAAAACATTAGAATTGTTAAAAAATGCTTTATTGGAACTGCACAAATCTGTTTCTGCAGGAGGAAAAGTATTATTTGTTTCAACTAAAAAACAAGCGTCAGAATTAATTGCTCAAGTCGCAAAGGATACAGATAATTATTATGTAAATTACAGATGGCTTGGAGGAATGCTTACAAACTGGAATACTATTAGTAATTCTATCAAAAGATTAAAAAATCTTAAAAAAAATTTATTAGAGGAGGATTCTGGATTTACAAAAAAAGAAATGATTAAAATGAATCTAGAAAAAGAAAAATTGGAAAGATCTCTAGGTGGAATCGCTGAAATGAAAAAACTTCCTGATATTATATTTGTAATAGATACAAACATAGAGTCATTAGCTATTCTGGAGGCAAAAAAACTTAATATACCAATTATTGGTATTTTAGATAGCAATTCAGACCCAGATAATATTGATTTTCCCATACCAGGTAATGATGATGCTAGACGAGCAATTAATTTATATTGCGATTTAATTAAAAAAACAATTTTAGATGGTAAAAAAAATATTAAAGTCTCTGAAAAAATTATAAAAACTGAAAAATCTAAAGAAAATAAAAATACAAAAGATCCAATAAAAGCTAAGGATGAAGAAAATGTCAGTTCTTGAAAAAGTAAAAGAACTTAGGGAGGTGACGGGTGCAGGTATGCAAGATTGCAAAAATGCACTTAAAGAAAATAATAATGACATTGATAAATCAATTGAATATTTAAGAAAAAAAGGTGTTTTAAAAGCTGCAAAAAAAAGTTCAAGAGATGCAGCTGAAGGGCTAATTATTATTGGAGAGGATCAAAAACAATTAACATTAACAGAAATTAATACTGAAACAGACTTCGTTGCAAAAAATAGTGAATTTCTAAATTTTTGTAATGAAATTTCAAAAAAGAGCTTGGGTGCAAAAGATATTGATGCACTTAATAATTTAGAGTTTAGTAATGGAAAAACTGTAAAAGACTCTATAATTGAGTTGGTTTCTAAAATTGGAGAAAATATAAAGTTAAGGCGTTTTTTAAATATTCAAAAAAAAGATCATAAAACTTCTTTTTACATTCATAATAAGGCAAATGAAAATTCTGGAAAAATAATTTCTGTAATAGAATATAAATCTAAAGATGAAAATTCCGTAAAACTAGCAAGTAATATTTGTATGCATATAGCTGCAATGTCTCCTATGTCTTTAGATGAAAAATCTTTAAGCACTGATTTTATTAATAATGAAAAAAAAATTATTGAAGAGCAGATTGATAAAGTTGGTAAGAAACCTGAAATTTTAGAAAAAATTGTTAACGGTAAGTTGAATAAAATAATCTCAGAAAATACACTTTTGAAACAAAGCTGGGTTCTTGATCAAGATATGTCAGTTGAAAAAGCTATTGAAATATATAACAAAGATAGTGGTGACTATTTTGAAATTATAAATTTTTTTAGATTTAAGGTCGGCGAAGGTATAAAAATTAACAAAGTTGATTTCAGTGAAGAAGTAAAATCATTAACAAATTAAAAAAAGATATAATGAGTACTCATAGCTTGCTAATTTCATTTGAAAAAAAAATGCAAGATTCTTTAAACTCTTTAATAAAAGATTTATCTACAATAAGAACAGGGCGAGCGCATTCTTCGATGTTAGATTTAATAAAAGTGGAAGTTTACGGACAGATGCTTCCAATCAATCAAGTTGCAACAATTAGTGTCTCTGACCCTCAAACTTTATCTATACAAGTTTGGGATAATAATAACATTAAGTTTTGTGAAAAATCGTTGAGAGAAAGTGACCTAAGCTTAAATCCTTTGGTGGATGGGAATCTAATTAGAATTCCCGTACCTAAGCTTAGTGAGGATAGAAGAAAGGAACTGACTAAAATTGTGAGTCAACAGTCTGAGAAAATTAAAATATCTATAAGAAACATAAGAAGAAGTGGAATGGATTTATTGAAACAAGAAGAAAAAAATAAAAATATAAGCGAAGATGAAAGTAAAAAGTTATCAAATGATCTTCAAAAAATTACTGATAATTTTATCAAACAGATTGATTTAAAAATTGAAGAAAAAGAAAAAGAAATTCTGAAAGTATGAAAACCCCTAACCATATTGCTATCATTATGGATGGTAATGGAAGATGGGGAGTTAAAAAATATAAAAGTAAGTCGGTGGGCCATCATCATGGAGTTAAAAATCTAAAACCTATAATTAAATATTTAATTAAAAAAAATATTCCAAACCTCACTTTATATGCGTTATCTTACGATAATTTAAAAAAAAGAGACAAAAAACAAATAAAAAATATTTTTGATATTTTAAAAAAATATTTAGTTAGCAATATAAATTTTTTTAAGGAAAATAAAATATTTATCAAATTTATTGGAGAAAGTAGGGGATTATCATCTAGTTTATTAAAAATTTTAAAGAAGTCATCTAAAGAAACGAATGCTAAAAATATTAAACTTAGTATAAATATTGCTTTTAATTATAGCTCTAAAAAAGAAATTTTAAATGCATTGAAGACTTTGGTATTAAAAAGAAAAAAATTAAATGAAAAAAATTTAGAAAAATTTCTCTACACAAATAAAAGCAGTTTTCCAGAATTAGTGATTAGAACTGGTGGCCATTCTAGAGTCAGTGATTTTTTATTATGGCAAATTTCATATTCTGAACTATTTTTTTTAAAAAAATTATGGCCAGACTTTAAAGCTAACGATTTAAATAGAATAATTAACAAATATAATAGAATTAAGAGAAATTTTGGATCATGAAACAAAATTTAATTTATAGAATTTTGTCAACATTAATATTTGGTCCATTAATAATTTATATAATTTATCATGGGGATTTTCCTTATATTGCATTATTAGGTTTTTTATTTCTGCTAGGATTATATGAAATTTATAAATTAAATGTCTTTATTATAAAATTTTTAATATTAGTTTCATTTTTATCTTTTATTTATTGTCTGCATAAAATTAGAATTTTAGAAAACGGCAATTACTATGTCTTTACAATTGTATTAATTACATGGCTTTCTGATATTGGCGGCTATATATTTGGTAAATTATTTAGAGGTCCAAAAATTAAAATCATTAGTCCAAACAAAACATATGCTGGTTTTATTGGCAGTTTATTGACAGTGCAATTTTTAATTTTTTTTCTTAATGATTTAAATATAAATATTCACTTATCAAAAACGCTAAATATATTTTTTTTATTAAGCATGTCTCTAATAGTGATATTAGGTGATTTAGCTTTTTCTTATTTTAAAAGAGTTTGTAAAATAAAAGATTTTTCTAACATTATACCTGGCCATGGAGGTATTTTTGATAGAGTGGATGGAATGATTTTTTTAACAATTTTTTTTTATTTATATTTAATTTTATAATATGAAAACTTTAGCTATAATAGGTTCAACAGGTTCAATTGGTCAATCAGCATTAAATGTTTTTGAAAAAAATAAAAAAAAATTTAAATTAATATTTTTGTCGGCCAATACAAATTATAAAAAATTAAAATATCAAAAAAATAAATATAAACCTTCCAAAATTTTTTTATTAAAAAATAATAATAATTCATTAATTTCTAATAAATATGAAGTGGAAGATTTAAATAAAACTTTTAAAATAAAAAAAAAAATTGATTATATTATTTCTGGAGTTTCAGGATACAACTCCATCTCAATTAATCTTAACCTTTTGAAGATTGCAAAACATCTTTTAATTGCAAATAAAGAAACTATAATTTGTGGTGGCAAATTTTTTTTTAACACAGCGAAAAGAAATAAATGTAAAATTATACCAATAGACTCCGAGCATTATTGTTTAGATTATTTTATTAAGAATTTTAAAAATATAGATGACGTTAAAAAATTCTATATAATGGCTTCGGGTGGCCCTTTTTTTGAAAAACCATTACTTAAAAATTATAAAATTTCAGAGGTTACAAATCATCCAACTTGGAAAATGGGTCAGGAAATTAGTATAAACTCTTCAAATTTTTCTAATAAAGTTTTAGAATTATTTGAAGCAAAACTCCTTTTCAATATGCCAAATAAAAAACTTGGCATTAAGGTTGATAGAACTTCTAATATTCATGCATTAATAAAACTAAATAACAATTTTTATTTTCCAATTTTGCATAAACCAAACATGGAAGTTACAATTTCTGACGCTTTATCTGTATCTCAAAATTATGATATAGATTTTGATAATATTAATTTTAATCTACTTACTCCAAATACAAAAAAATTCCCTTTAATAAATCTTGGATATAAGATTTTGTTCAAATATGGGCACATTGGTATGATATTTTTTACTGTTTTTAATTCCAAATTAGTTAATTTGTATTTAAAAAGGAAAATTAAATATAGCGATATTAGCAATACTCTAGTAAAAGCTTTCAATAATAAAAATATTTTAAGATATCTAAAAAACAAAATACAAAGCATTAAAGATGTTTATAAGATGATTAAAATTGCTGAAGAAATTAAATTATGAAAAAATTTGTATTTGTTATTCTATTTTTTTTATTAAACAATGGTGAGGTAACTGCAAATCAAAGTAGTAACATTAAGGTTATTGGCAATGACAGAATTAGCTTAAGTACAATCAAAGATACTATTGGATATGTAGAGGGAAAACAATATAATTTAAGTGATATCAATACATTTCAAAAAAAACTCGTCGAGAGTGGTTTTTTTGAAAAAGTTAAAGTTAATTTTGAAAAAGGATTATTAATAATTAAATTAAATGAAAATCCGCTTATTGATTTTTTCTATATAGATGGTGTCGTAAATAAAAAAAGAGAAGAATTTTTTTATGATAATATTTTACTTGGTAATAATAAGATTTTCTCGGAAGCTAAACTAAAAAAAGACATTGCTTTAATAAAAGAAACTTTTCAGGATGCAGGATACTTTGATGTTAATGTCGATACAGCTTTATCTAAGCTTCCCGGAAATGTAATTAATTTAGTAATTAAAGTAGATAGAAAAAATAAATATAATATTAAAAATATTTTTTTTATAGGAGATAAGAAATTTTCTTCATCTAAGTTATATGATGTAATTTTATCTTCTGAGTCAAGTTGGTGGAAGTTTTTATCATCAAATACTCTTGTGAATATTAACAGAATTGATTTTGATAGAAATTTGCTTAAGGAATTTTATCTTAATAACGGATATTATGATGTTCAAATCAATTCTTCAGATATAAATTTTCTCTCAAGCAATACTGCTAGCATAACTTTTTCAATTAATGCGGGTTCTAAGTATGTTTTTGGAAATCATGAAATTAAGGATTTAGAGAAAAATCTTAAAGAAGAAGATTTAAAAATGATAAATAAAATTATTAAGGATAATGTTTCTAATGAAAATTTTTCAAAAGAAAAAATTTCTTTTACCCAGAATCTTATAAATAATTATTTAAATGACAAAAAAATTGAATTTGTTCAAGTAGGAGTTCTTCCTACAAAAAAAAATGGTATCATAGATCTTGAATTCAATTTTTTTAGAACGCAAAGGAAGTTTGTTAATTTAATTAATATTACCGGAAATTCTATTACCGACGAGAATGTTATTAGAAGATCTTTAGTTTTATCGGAAGGAGATTCATTTGCTAAGTACAAAATATTAAAATCTGAAGAACGATTGAGAAAAACTGGAATTTTTAAGAAAGTAGAAACTAAGATAGTTGAAAAAGGTAATGAGCTTATAGATATTGATATTAATGTTGAGGAGCAACCTACAGGAGCAATTTCTGCAGGGGTTGGAGTCGGCTCTTCAGGGAGTGCGGTATCGAGCGGTATAGAAGAAAAAAATTTATTTGGAAAAGGAATTAATCTAAAAAGTATTTTGAGCGTTGGTACAGAAAAAGTATCTGGAACAATCAACATGAAGCTACCGGATTTTAAAAATTCTGATAACACACTAGATTTTTCATTATACGCACTAACAACAGACTACACTAACTCAGGTTATGAAAGTAAAGTTGTTGGTACCAATATTTCAACACTTTATGAAGTTTATGATGATCTCTTTTTCAAAATCGGTGGAGGTATTGATATTGATAGAATTAACACCAATGACACTGCTACTGATTTGTACAAATCAAGGGATGGAACTTATAATTCATTGAAAACTTTTTATAGTATAGATTTTGATAAAAGAAATAGTGTTTTTTTTCCAACCAGCGGTCATTTAGTGAATTTTAGCCAAGCTATTTCTATACCTGCTGTTAGTGACATTCCACACTTAAAAAACAGTTTAAACGGATCCATCTATAAGCAGCTATCTGAAGATTATACTTTAAATTTTAAAGGCGGTATCAGCACTGTAAACTCATTAGATAATAACAAAGATGTGAAATTAAGTGACAGATTGAACTTGAGCGAGTCAAATTTAAGAGGTTTTGAGCCATTTGGAATTGGTCCAATGTCAGGTTCAGATCATATAGGTGGAAACTATTCTGCATATGGTAGTATTTCATCAACTTTCCCAAACCCTTTGCCAGATAAATGGAGAGCCAAAAGTATTATGTTTTTAGATATTGGAAATGTTTGGGGCGTTGATTTCGATAGTAATTTAGACTCAAATAAACTTAGAAGTTCTGTAGGGATTTCCTTAGATTGGAATTCGCCGATCGGTCCATTAAGTTTTGTCTTGTCTGAACCAATTTCTAGCTCAAGTAATGACATTAAGGAGAGTTTTAGTTTTAAAATTGGTAGTTCATTTTAATAATTAATGAAAACTTTTTTTTTAAATAAAGGTCCATTTGATATTAACTTTTTATTAAAAATTACTTTATTTTCAAATAATAATAAATTAAAAAAGAAGTTTGTAAAAAATATTTCAAATTTAAGTGATGCAAAAAAAAATGAAATCACTTTCTTTGAAAACAATAAATATCTCGAAGATTTAAAAAAAACTAAGGCTTCTTATTGTTTTATCAAAAAAAATGATTCTATAAATTTAAACAATAGTTGCTATCCAATTATTTCAACTAATCCTCTTCTAGACTTTATATTGGTTGCAAAAATTTTTTACCCAGATGCTATAAAAGATAATTATAATTTTAATCAAAATCAAAAATATAAAAAATTTTTAAAACAAAGTACTATGATCGATAAAACTGTAAAAATTGGTAAAAAATTTAAAATTGGTATAAATTCTACATTAAAAAAAAATGTGATAATCGGGAATAATGTTACAATAGGATCTAATTGTGTTATTTCCAATGCAATTATTGAAGATAATGTTACTATTAACGATGGAAGTATCATTGGAAAAATAGGTTATGGTTTTAAAAATATAAATAATAATTTAACTTTTATTCCACATATAGGTTGTGTTCATATTTATAAAAATGTTTATATAGGTTCAAATTGTACAATTGATAGAGGCTCATTCTCTAATACGGAAATTGGTTCTAATACAATGATTGATAACCAGGTTCATATTGCTCATAATGTTAAAATAGGTTCTTATTGTTTTATTGCAGGACAAGTTGGCATAGCAGGCAGTACTGTAATTGGGAATAAGTGTATGATAGGAGGTCAAGCCGGTATATCTGGACATTTAACAATAGATGATAATGTTCAAATAGGTGGAAATTCAGGAGTATTACGTAGCGTAAAAAGCAATAAAAAATTAATGGGTTATCCAGCTATCGAGTTTAAAAAATTTTTAAAAGGATGGAAAAATGATAAATAAAAAATTACCATTTATTGATAAGAAAGAGATTGAGAATTTACTGCCTCATAGAGACCCCATGTTACTTATTGATAATTTGTATAATATAGATCCAATGAAATCTGCATTAGGTCATTTAAAATTAACTACTGATAAATTTTTTTTACAAGGTCATTTTCCTGGCCAGCCTGTAATGCCTGGTGTTATGATTGTAGAAGCCTTTGGTCAAGCAGCAGCGGCTTTAGCCGCTTATAGCATTGATAAAAAAGAAGTTGAAAATAAATTAGTTTACTTAATGTCTGTGCAAAATGCTAGATTTAGAAAACCTGTTTTACCACCATGTGATTTATTTTTGCAATGTAAAGTTGATAAAATAAAAGGTAAGGTTTGGAGATATACAGGTGAAGCCTTTTGTGATGGTAATAAAATGGCTGATGCCGAGTGGATGGCAACCATAGTAGATAGAAATGATTAGTCCAAAAGCTTCAATACATAAAAATTCTAAAATCGGAAAAAATGTACAAATAGGTGATTATTGCATTATTGGAGAGAATGTTGAAATTTCCGACGATTGTGTTTTAATCAATTCAGTAAATATACAGGGACATACTAAAATAGGAAAAAATAATATCTTTTACCCTTTTTGCAGCATAGGAACTTTACCGCAAGATCTTAAATACAAAGGAGAAACTGCATATTTGGAAATAGGTGATAGAAACTCATTTAGAGAATATTGTAATATTAGTATTGGAACAGCACAAGGTGGTAATATAACAAAAATTGGAAATAACTCCTTATTTATGGTTGGATCTCATATAGGTCACGATTGTCAAATGGGCAATAATCTTGTTATAGCAAATAATGCAGCAATAGCGGGTCATTGTATTTTTCATGATGATGTAATTCTTGGTGGGAATTCTGCTGTACTACAATTTTCAAAAATTGGAAAAGGAGCAATTATAGGTGGTATGACGGGAGTTGATAGAGATGTTTTGCCCCATAGTGTAGTCAAGGGCAATAGATCTTATTTTGAAAATATCAACTTAATTGGTCTCAAACGAAAAGGTTTTTCAAATAATGAAATTGAAAATTATAAAAATACAATTGAAAATCTTTTTAAATCAAAAAACTTAAAAACTTACATTGAAAGTTTAAAAGATGAGTCAAGTTTGGTTGATGATTTGATAAATTTTTTAAAAAATAAAAATCCAAATAGGGATATTTGTAGACCATTTAAATGATTGCTATTTTTGCAGGAAATGGCAGTTTGCCAAAAGAAATTTTTAATTCACTTAGAAAATTAAATAAAAGTTATATTGTTTTTAATTTATCTAATAAAAAAATTAAAAATTCATATAAAATTAGCCTCGGCCAATTTGGTAAAATACTAAAAATATTGAAGTACAATGATGTAAAGGAAGTTATTTTTGCGGGTCAAGTAACAAGACCAAATTTAGGTAATATGAAACTAGATTTAAAAGCAATAACTTATTTGCCAAAATTAATAAAAGCTTTTAACAAAGGAGATGGCAACATTTTAAATTTTGCAAAAAAAATTTTAAATGAAAATAAAATTAAAGTGATAGAAAGTCACAAGTATTGTAAAAATTTGTTGCTTAATAAAACTTTAACAAAATTAAAACCTTCCCATCAAAATTTTAAAGACTTAAAAAAAGGTAAAAAAATTCTAGAGTCACTTAGCAAGTTTGATAACGCACAAGCTATTATAATAGATAATGGACATATCATGAGCATTGAAGCCGCAGAAGGAACAGATGAGATGATAAAAAGAGTAATTAAGATGAGTTTGAATAAAAAAAATAAGTCTGGTGTTTTAATTAAATTACCTAAAAATAAACAAAATTTAAATTATGATTTACCAACCATTGGATATACAACTGTAAAACTCTGCATTCAGTCTAAACTTTCTGGTATCTTCGTTAAAAAAAATCAAAATATATTTTTAGATCAAGTTAATGCTTTAAATTTAGCAAATAAAAATAAATTATTTATTTCTGCTATTTGATGAAAAAAAAAATATTTATAATTACTGGAGAAGATTCAGGCGATCTTCTTGCTTATAATGTATTTAAAAATATCAACTTAGATAGCATTGATGTTAAGGGCATACCAGGATCTTATTTAAAAAAACTCAATATTAAAGGACCTTTTGAGAATAAAGAAATAACTTTTTTTGGTATAATCGATGTTTTAAAAAACATTTTTTTTATTAAAAGAAAAATAAAACAAACGGTTAAGTATATTGAGGAATTTAATCCAGATATTTTATTTTCTGTAGACTCCCCAGATTTTGTATTTGAGGTTATTAAGGAAATTAAAAATAGAAAAGTAATTAAAACAAAGTTTTTTCATTTTGTTGCACCTACAATCTGGGCTTGGCGTGAAAGTCGTGGCAAAAAGATAAAAAAATTATTAGATAAAATTTATTTATTATTTGAATTTGAAAAAAAATATTTTGATAAATATTTAATCCCGAATAAATTTGTTGGACATCCTTTTTTTGATTCTTTTGATTTTTCTAAGTCTAATTATAATGAGATGAGTAATATCATTTCTTTTTGTCCTGGTAGTAGAAAGAAAGAGATCGCAATTTTCTTACCAATTTTTTTATTATTGATTAAGTCATTAGGGGATAAATATATCTATCATTTTGCCGTAACAAAAAATACTGAACATATAGTGAAGAAAAAAATAGGAAATTTAAATTATCAAATAATTGTTAATTCAAACGAAAATGATAAAAATGATTATTATAAAAAATCATTATTTGCTGTAGCCAAGTCTGGAACTGTAGGTTTGGACCTTGTAAAAGCCCAAATTCCTTTTTTTATTATTTATAAATTTAGTTGGCTTAACTATCTTTTGATAAGACCTTTTGTAAAAGTTAATTTTGCAAATATAATTAATATAATTGCTAACAAAGAAATTATACCCGAATTTATACAATCCAATTGTAATCCTAATATAATTTTAAAAAAATTAAATTATTTCTTTAGCAATAAAAAAGAATTAAAAAAAATGGTTGATAACTATAATATGACATTAGATGGTTTTTCTAACAAGAATGCTTCTAAAAATATTGCAGAGGATCTTTTAAAAAATTTATATTAATTATCTTTTATTGAGTTCCTTGAAATCTCTTGGTTTAGCCCCAGTATATAGTTGTCTCGGTCTACCTATTCTTGCAGACTGATCTACCATCATTTCTTTCCAGTGAGCTAACCAACCAACGGTTCTTGCCAATCCAAATAATACAGTGAACATAGTAGTAGGAAACCCCATGGCACTTAGAGTGATACCTGAATAAAAATCAATATTTGGATAAAGTTTTTTTTCTATAAAATATTCATCATTTAAAGCAATTTTTTCTAATTCTTTAGCAACATTCAGTAATTTACTATCAGTATTGCCAATTTCACTTAATACTTCATGACATGTATTTTGCATTACTTTTGCTCTTGGATCATAATTTTTATAAACTCTGTGCCCAAAACCCATCAACTTAAATGGATCGTTTTTATCTTTAGCTTTTTTTATATATTCTGGAATATTTTTAACATCGCCAATTTCTTTTAACATATTCAAAGCTGCTTCATTTGCACCACCATGTAATGGTCCCCATAAAGAGGTAAAACCGGTTGAAATAGAAGCAAATGGATTAGCTCCCGAAGAGGCAGCAAGTCTAACCGTTGAGGTTGAAGCATTTTGTTCATGATCAGCGTGTAATATAAAAATTTTATCTAAAGCTTTAGTGAATACTTTATTAATTTTGTATTTTTCAGCAGGAACTGCAAAGCACATCTGCATAAAGTTTTCAGAGTAATCAAGAGAATTATCAGGATAGATAAATGGTTGACCCAGACTATACTTGAAAGCCATAGCAGCAAGTGTAGGTATTTTTGCCACCATTCTCCTTGCTGAAATTTTTCTTTGCAATGGATCTTTAATATTAATAGAGTCTGGATAAAACGCAGATAGAGCTGCTACACAAGCAACCATTATTGCCATCGGATGAGCACCTCTTCTAAAGCCATTAAAGAAAGTTCTAAATTGCTCATGAACCATAGTGTGGTTTTTTATAGCATCTGAAAATTCATCCCAATCCGTCTTACTAGGCAATTCACCATACCAAAGGAGATAAGCAATTTCTAAAAAATTACTTTTCTCTGCAAGGACATCCATCGGATATCCTCTGTAGTAACACTCACCTTTATCACCATCTATATACGTAATAGAAGATTCACAACTGCCCGTTGAAGTAAAACCAGGATCAAAAGTAAAATGGTCAGTATTAGCATAAAGTTTTGATACATCTATAACTGATGGGCCAACCGTTCCTTCTTTTATTGGAAGTTCATATTCGTTATTACCTAATTTTAATTTTGCTATATCGCTCATTGCGTTGCTTAGTACCAGTTTTGTTAACTATTGTCTAATCTATATATGTCGCTTGAGTCTATTTATAGCCTCTTCAATACCCAATATTTTCAATATATCTTTGATACTCGGTGCTTTAGATGAACCTGTTAAAATGATTCTCAATGGTTGACCCAGGTCTTTAAAGTTAATTTTATTTTTTTTTAGAATGTCTTCAATGATTTTAGTAATTATATTTTCTTCGTACTCATTTAGTTTTGATAATTCTTTTATAAATTCTTTTAAGTAAATTTTATTTTTATCATTAATAATTTTCGAACTATCTATAAGTTTTTCATCATATTTAAAAATAAAACTTGCATTATCATAAATATCTCCAAGTGTATTTGCTTTATTTTTTAATATGTTAATATTTTGTAAAATTAAATTTTCATGATTTTTTTTTAAAGATTCTTTAAATTCACTAATATATATTTTTAGTTTTTGAGATAAATTAGTGTCATTAATATTTTTAATATAATGTTCATTCAGAGACTTTATTCTTTCTATGTCAAGTTTAGAGGGCGATTTTCCAATATTTTTTAAATTAAAAAATTTAATACTTTCTTCGTCATTAAATATTTCCTTATCCTTATAAGACCAACCAAGTCTTAAAAGGTAGTTTCTTAAAGCTTCAGGTAATATTCCAATTTTCTTATAATCATCTGTTGTGGAAGCGTTATCTCTTTTTGATAATTTTTTACCATTTTCAGAATGTATTAAAGGTACGTGAAAATATTTTGGAAGTTTCCAATCTAAAAATTTAAAAATTAAAATCTGTTTTATTGCATTTATTTTATGATCATCGCCTCTTATAACGTGAGTAATATTCATTAATTTATCATCAACAGATGCTGACAGGTTATAAGTAGGAGATCCGTCAGATCGTAATAGCACAAAATCTTCTATGGTATTTGAGTCTATTTCAACATTGCCTTGAACACCATCATGTAAAATAATTTTTGTATTTTTTTGAACTTTGAGTCTAAGTACATAGGGGAGGTTTTTTTCTTCATTTAAATTTCTACATTTTCCATCATATTGATAATTGATTCCACTTTCTATGAACTGTTGTTTTTTTTGTTCTAGTTCCTCATTTGTGCAATAGCATTTGTAAGCAAATTTTTTTTCAAACAATTCTTTTGCAATTTTTTTATGCTTATCAATATTGCTTGATTGATAAACAACATTTTCGTCAAAATTAATTCCTAACCAATTTAAACTTTTTATTATTTGATCTTCATACTCTTTCTTTGATCTTTCTTTATCAGTATCTTCAATCCTTAATAAAAACTTACCTTTTTGACTTCTCGAATATAAAAAATTAAATAAAGCTGTTCTTGCTCCGCCAATGTGAAGATTACCAGTAGGGGACGGTGCAAATCTTGTGATTACCATAATGTAAACAATTATGATTTTTTATATTATAAAGCTAGAAGTTTCTGTATAAAGATACTAAAATACCTTGTATTTTTACTCTTTCAGGATTGAAAATTTTAGTTTCGTAGGCAGGATTTGCACTTTCCAGTGCAATAGAGTTTGTTTTTTTTCTAAGTCTTTTCAAGGTAGCTTCATGGTCGTCAATTAAAGCTACTACAATTTTACCACTCTCAGCATTATTTGTTTTTTTTATAATTACAGTATCTCCATCATTTATTCCGGCGTTTATCATGCTGTCACCCTCTACCTTAAGACCATAAAACTCATCACTGCTTGTTGCGTTTAGATTTGGAGGGAAAGGAACGTTTTCTGAATTATTTTCTATTGCTTCAATCGGTAAACCAGCAGCTATTTTACCTATTACAGGTATATATTTTTCACTCCTTCTAGCTTCTTTTGTTTTAATTTCCAATCCACCCGTAATTACACTTGGCGTAAAGTTATTATAAAGGTCTTTCACCCCAGCATTTTCAGGTAACTTTACCACTTCAAGTGCCCTAGCTTTATGAGCCAACCTTTTTACAAAACCTCTTTCTTCTAAAGCTGATATTAATCTGTGTATGCCTGATTTTGATTTGAGATTAAGTGACTCTCTCATTTCATCATAAGATGGAGAAACTCCCTCGTTTTTCAACTTCTCGTTGATATATATTAATAAATTTTTTTGTTTTTTTGTAAGCATAGAACAAAACCTAAACTTCTTTTGTTCTATAAAAGTTCTCTTATAATTGCAAATATAATAAATTCAATTAATTCAATAATTTATTTAATTAATTTTTTAAAACAATTTGAAATTGAATCAGATTTCATGAATGATTCTCCGATTAAATAGTTATTTATATCCGTGTTATCTTTAATTTTTTTAACGTCTTCATTCGTATGAAAACCACTTTCAGATATAAGAATTTTATTATTTAAAGCATTCTCAAAATTTTTAAATATTCTAACTGTAGTATCTATTGAAACTCTAAAATCTTCTAAGTTTCTATTATTTATTCCAATCATGTGATCATTGTATTTTAAAGCTTTTTCCATTTCTTTTTCATTATGCACCTCTAGTATGACATCCATTTTCATTTCATTCGAAACATCAATTAATTCTTGAATTAATTGATCTGAAGAAGAGTTCATGATTATCAAAATACAGTCAGCCCCATTTTTGTTTGCTTCGTAAACCTGATATGGATCGATAAAAAAATCCTTATTTAGTATTGGAATATTAAAATTCTGTTTAATATCACTTACATACTGCTTGTTACCAAGAAAATATTTTTTTTCAGTCAATATCGACAAGCATGCAGCATTATTTTCTACATATTCTTTTGCTATATTTAAATGATCAAAGTCATCGATTAAAATACCTTTTGAGGGACTGGCTTTTTTTATTTCTGCAATAATTGCTATTTTATTAATATTTTTGAACTCTATTAGTTTTTTTTTAAAAAAATTATTTTTTTCTTCTATTTCTAAAGAAATTTTTTTAATTGGATTTATTATTTTATCATTTTTTATTTCTTTTTTTTTGTCTTCAATTATTTGATCTAAAATATTCATTATTTTAATTTTTCAATATAATTTAAAACAGAAGAAGAGCTTATATGTTTTCTAGAAAATTCATACGCTTCCCCAAGATCCTTGAACTTATCTAAAACGATTAAACCAGCGGCAGTATTGATAGATACAATTTCAAGCAATGCATTTTCTTCTCCCTTGAGCGTATCAATTATTATTTTACAATTATAATCTGCATCTTTTCCAACAATATCTTCAAATTTATATTTTTTTTTTATTATTTTTGATGGATCAATTTCAAAAGATATTATTTTACTATCATTTAATTCAAAAACTTTAGTTTTATCAAATATTGAAATTTCATCTAAACCATCATTACTATGATAAACCCATGCTTTTTTTAATTTTAAATTTTTTAAAACCTCAATATATTTATTCAATATATCCATAGAAAAAACACCAATACATTGTCTATTAACGTTTGCAGGATTGCATAAAGGGCCTAATAAATTAAATATAGTTCTTTTTTTTAATTCTTTTCTAACATTAGCAACATTCTTCATCGCAACATGATAATTTGGAGCAAACATAAAAGCAAAATTATTTTTATTTAAACTTTCTTCAGCTTCTGTGGGTGTTAAGTGAATATTAATTCCAAGCTTTTCTAATACATCTGCAGAGCCAGATTTAGATGAAACACTTTTGTTACCATGTTTTGCAACTTTATGACCCATGCTAGCTAAAACTAGCGCAACTGTTGTTGAGATATTAACTGTATTTTTCCCATCTCCACCGGTACCGCAAGTATCAATCGCATCACCTAAAATTTTTACCTTATTTGATTTTTTTCTTAGTATTAAAGCTCCGCCAGTAATCTCTTCAATGGTTTCCCCCTTTTCTGACAAATTTATTAATATTCTTTTTAAAACGTCGTCTACAATTTCTCCATTCATAATATTTTCAAACAAATATTCGCTTTCATTTAATGTAAGGGATGTCTTTTGAAGAGTTTTATTTATAATATATTGAATGTTCACAGCTTAATGAAATTGTTTATTATTTCTTGACCATATTTTGTTTTGTAACTTTCAGGATGAAATTGAATACCAAACAAAGGAAGAGATACATGTTGTATTGCCATTATAATATTATCCATTGTTTGAGCGGTTATTTCAAACGATTTATTTAAGGTTTTTTTATCTACTATGAGACTGTGATATCTGGTAGCTTCGATTATATCTGGCAAACCTTTGAATATCGTATTTTTTTTATTAATTAATATTTTACTTGTTTTTCCATGCATTAATTTTTTTGCCTTAATTATTTTTGCACCAAAATTTTGGGCTAAAGCTTGGTGTCCAAGGCAAATACCTAGAATAGGTTTTTGTTTATAAAAATATTTAATTAAATCAAGACACTTTCCAGCGCTATCAGGATTACCGGGTCCTGGGGAAATTACAATTTTATCAAAGTTTTTAATTTGCTCTAGTGTAAATTTATCGTTTCTCAATACTTTAACAGTACATTTTAAATTCTTTAGATAATGATAAACATTAAATGTAAAGCTATCATAGTTATCTATAAGTACAATTTTCATTTTGATGCTTCTAAAAGTGCTTTAGCTTTATTCAAAGTTTCTTGATATTCTTTTTCAGGAATACTGTCAGCCACTATTCCTGCTCCTGCTTGGACATAAATTTTTTTATTTTTAACCAGTGCAGTTCTAAGCGCTATACAAGTATCCATGTCTCCATTTGCAGAAAAATAACCAACACCGCCAGCATAAAGCTTTCGTCGTTTACTTTCTAGCTCATCTATTATTTCCATAGCACGAATTTTGGGTGCGCCAGAAACTGTACCCGCTGGAAAGCCGCATAATAAACCGTCTAATAAAGACATACCTTTTTTAAATTTTCCACAGACATTGGAAACAATATGCATGACGTGTGAATATTTTTCTATTTTAAACTTTTCATTAATTTTTACGGTTCCATCCTCAGAGGCTCTACCAACATCATTTCTTCCAAGGTCTAGTAACATTAGGTGTTCAGCAAGTTCTTTTGGATCGTTTAATAAATCATTTTTTAATTTTTTATCTTCAATTTGATTTGCCCCCCTTTTTCTTGTTCCTGCAATGGGCCTTATAGTTATTTTTTTTTCTCTAACTCTCACTAAAATTTCAGGACTACTACCGATGATTTGAAAATTATTAAAATTAAAAAAATATAAAAAAGGAGAGGGGTTAGTCTTTCTAATTTTTTTATATATGTCTAAAGGATTTTTGTTTAATTGTTTTTCAAATCTTTGGCTCAGTACAACCTGAAAGACATCACCAGAAGCAATATATTTTTTTGCTTTTTTTACTAAATCTATAAATTGTTTTTTTGTAAAATTGGATTTTATTTCTATATCTTTCTTTACCTTTGCAATATTGAGCTGGACTATTTTTGGGTCCTTGGTTATTTTTTTTTTTAAATTAGAAATTTCATTTTCATACATTGAATTTTTATTAAAATTTAATTTAATATAAAACATTTTATTTGTTTGATTATCATGGATATATACAAAGTTCGGTCTCATTAGTTTTACATCGGGTATATTTAAATCATCACGATTACTATTGGGAATTTTTTCGAAGTATCTAATAATATCATAACCTAAGTATCCAGCTAACATCATAGACATTTTTGGTAAATTTGAAGGAAGTTTATAATTAAAATTTTTAATAAAATTTTCTAGAAAACTTTTTGGATTTTTTTTACTTGAGATTTTTTTTTTATTAATAAAAATAGAATTACTATTTATCTCTAAAATAATGTCAGGATCAAAACCAAAAATAGTATAACGACCTCTATTTTTTGCTTTTTCAACTGACTCAAAAATAAAAGAATTTTTTTTGTTTAAAATATTATCTATGAAATAATCAATTTTTCTTATTTTAACATTATCTTCTATTACATAGGTGAGTGTAAAATTATTTTTTTTTTTAAAGTCTGCAAAACTTTTTTTTGTTTGATATCGCATTAAAAGCTTTTTTTAATTTGATTTATTACCTTTTCATTCAAATTAATCGAATATTTTCTTAACAAATATTGATCCAAATCTCTTAAGATTAAAGATTGAAACTCTTGTTTTACTTGATTTGATATAACTTTTTTTAAATTTTTGATTTTACTTTTACTTCTTGATATTTCACTTATTTTAATTGCAAATACTTGACCTTGATTTTGTAAAATAATTGTATCATCTTTATTAGAACTAAAAATTTTATTCATATTTGCCTCAGTAAACAATCCCTTATTGTCGAGAACATTTTTAAAAAAAAAATTATTTATGATTAAGTTATTTTGGTTGGCAATTTCTTCAAAACTATTTTTTTTTGAATGAGATATTTCTTTAGATAAATTCATATTTTTAATAAAATTTAGTTCAGAAATTATTTCTTTTTTTATTTTATCATTAAACAAAACATCATCAGATAAAGAAATATTATTCAGTTTAATAAGATATTTTTCATTATTAATTTCAATTATTTCGGTACTAAAATTTTTATTTAAAGAAAAAAGTGATTTAGAAAATTTTTTTTCATTCGAAAATTCTCTGTTATTATTAAGACCTTTTTGATTTATTTTTTCAATCTTAATAGCTTTAAGTTTGTATTTATCAATAAGCAATTTATAATTTAAATTATTGACTATATCATTTTCAATATTATCGATGGTTTTGTAATATTGATCATTTTGATCCTTATAACCCAGGTTATCAAATGATAATTTAATATATTCACCACTTCTCATTTCCCCCAAGGAGTATTTTGATTTATTTTTCAAAAAGTATTCGTTGATCTGTTTATCAGTAAAGTTATTTTGTGTATTAATCTTAAAATACTTTACATTAACTTGTTTGAGGAAGTCGTCTTCATATTTTTTTATATGATAGTCTGTATCGGTAATTCCATTAATAAAAACTTCAACAGTAATTTTTTTAATTAATTCTTTTTTATAATAATTTTCAAGTGATGATATATTAATGTTATTTGTTAAAATATATTTTTCATATTTCGTTCTCGAAAACACCCCATTATCATTTTTAAATTTTTGATCATTTTTTATATAATTTGCCAAGGCCTGATCGTTTATAACTAAATTTAAATCTTCGAAAAATTTTTCATAAATTTTTTCTGAAATTAAATTATTAAGTATTATTCCATGATCTCTGTCATTTAGTTCTGATTTTCTGTTTTGATTAACGTAATATCTGGCTTCGTTCATATAATCCTTGATATAAATTTTTTTATTTTCTATCTCGACAACTATATTTCTATTTCCAGTAGAAAATAAATCGCCCATTCCCCATGCTCCAAAGACAATGATTATTATACCCGTAATAAGTGAGATTAATATTTTTTTTGTTAAGCTTTTCATTTTTATTTGATAAGACAATATTGTTTATCTTAATTATATAAAAATGCATTCAAAAAAATACTTTATTGGCAATTGGAAGATGAACGGTTTGAAAAAAGACCTTATCCATTTGCTCACTGTAGAAAAATTTCTAAAAAAAAATATTAAATATAAAGCTGCAAATTATATTTTTTGTATTCCATATACAATTTTAGGTTTTGGTATATTTAATGAAAAACTAAAAATAATTAAACTTGGCTCTCAAGATATTTCAAAAAAATCTTCAGATTTTGGAGCGTTTACAGGTGAAGTTAGTGCAAAAATGATAAAAGATTTAAATTGTAACTATACAATAATAGGACATTCAGAGTCTAGAGCGGCCGGAGACTCTGATAGAGATATTAATTTAAAAATTAAGCACGCTTTAGAAATGGGTTTCAAAATTATCTATTGTGTTGGTGAAAGTATTAGTAGATTTAAAAAAAAACAATCTTTAAGTTACGTAAAAAAACAAATTGATTTAAATTTAAAAAACAATTTATCAAAAACCTCATCAAAAAATATAATTCTTGCTTACGAACCTATCTGGTCAATTGGTAGTGGATTAGTTCCAGATAATCACTATTTAAATAATTTCTTTTTTGAGATTAAAAAACATTTAAAAAAAAAATTTAAAGCAGATTTACCTATTTTATATGGCGGGTCAGTTTCTCAAAAAAATATTTCAATATTAAAAAACCTCAAATTATGCAATGGTTTCTTAGTGGGTGGAGCATCTTTAAAATCAAATAATTTCATTGATATTATCAAAAAGTATTATAGTTAATCACCGTGGAAAATATAATTTTAACCATTCATATCATATTAGCAGTTCTATTAATAGGATCTGTACTTATGCAAAAATCTGAAGGCGGGGCACTCGGTATCGGCTCTGGAAGTGATTCTTTGATGTCATCGAGAAGTGCTGGAAATTTTTTAACAAAATTCACTTCCATAGTAGCTTTGCTATTTGTAATAACCAGTATTTCTTTGACAGCAATCCATCGTGAAGATAGCAAAAGTAACTCTGTTATAGATAAGATTGAGAAAAAAGAAGATAATTTACCTAAAATTCCTAATTCTAAATAATTTTATTTTACTATTAATTTAATTAAAATATAAAGAACTTCCATGGCGCGATTTATATTTGTAACTGGCGGTGTGGTTTCATCAATTGGAAAAGGTTTGTCTTCTGCATCACTTGCTTATTTGCTTAAAAGCAGAGGATATAAAGTTAAAATCAGAAAACTAGATCCTTATCTGAATATTGATCCTGGGACCATGAACCCTTTTCAGCACGGAGAGGTTTTTGTAACTGATGATGGGGCAGAAACTGATCTAGATCTAGGACATTATGAACGTTTTACAGACACAAACCTAACTTGTTTGGATAACGTAACTACAGGTAAAATTTATTCTCAAATTTTAGAAAAAGAAAGAGCAGGAAAATATCATGGAAATACTGTTCAAGTTATACCCCATGTCACCAATGAAATTAAAAGTTTTATTAAAAATAAAACATCGGGTTATGATTTTGTAATTTGTGAGATTGGCGGAACAATAGGTGATATCGAAAGTTTACCATTTCTTGAGGCTATTAGACAGTTTTCAAATGATGTTGGAAGAAAAAATAGTTTATTTATTCATCTTACATTGATTCCATATATAAAATCATCTGATGAAACCAAAACTAAACCAACGCAACATTCTGTAAAGGAATTGAGAAGCATAGGTATACAGCCAGATATTATAATTTGTAGATCGGAATTACCTTTGCCAAAAGCAAATAGAAAAAAAATTTCTTTATTTTGTAATGTTGATATTGAAAATGTAATTGAAACGGTTGATGTAAAAACTATCTATGAAGCACCTATAAGTTTTTTTAAAGAAAAACTTGATCAACAAGTTTTAAAGTACTTCAAAATAAAAAGTAGAAAACTACCTAATTTAAAACCCTGGTTTAGAACTAAAAATATTGTGCTAAATTCAAAAAAAGAAATAAATATTTCAGTAATAGGAAAGTATGTAGATTTAAAAGATGCATATAAATCTATTGATGAAGCTTTAATACATGGTGGAATAGCAAATAATATAAGAGTTAAATTAAACAAAATAGACTCTGAAAAATTAAAAGTTAATCAAATTAAAGATATTCTTAAAGATACTAACGGTATCTTAATTCCGGGTGGTTTTGGAAGAAGAGGTACTGAAGGAAAGATTAATGCGATAAATTTTGCTAGACTTAATAACATTCCCTTTTTTGGAATTTGTTTTGGAATGCAGCTATCTTTAATTGAGTTTGCTAGAAATGTATTGAAAATAAAGAAAGCTGGATCTACAGAAATTAATAAAAATTGTATTTCAATAATTGGTTTAATTGAAGAATGGTATAAGGATGGTGTTTTAAAAAAAGGTGATTTAAAAAAATTGGGAGGTACAATGAGGTTAGGTTCCTATGATTGTAAGTTATTGAGAGGGTCATTGGCGAATAAGATTTACAAAACAGATAAGATCTATGAGAGACATAGACATAGGTATGAAGTGAATATTATTTATAAAGAAAAATTTGAAAAGAAAGGTTTAATTTTTTCTGGTTTATCAAACAATAACTTACTACCTGAAATAATTGAATTAAAATCTCATCCATGGTTTATGGGAGTACAGTTTCACCCAGAATTTAAATCTAGGCCTTTAAAACCCCACCCTCTATTTGCATCTTTTATAAAAGCGGCTAAAAACAAAAAGTAAATATAATGAATAAAATAATTAATTTAAAACATTTTAAAGTATCAAATAATTTGCCGTTTTTTTTAATCTCAGGCCCTTGCCAACTTGAAAGTAGAGATCATGCTTTGTTCATGGCAGAAAATATAAAAAAAATTTGTAATAAATTAAAAATCAACTTAGTTTTCAAAACATCTTTTGATAAAGCAAACAGGACTAGCCTAACATCTAAAAGAGGACTTGGATTAGATAAATCTATCAAAATATTTGAAGAAATAAAAAAAAATCTAGATTTACCTATTCTCACTGATGTCCATACATCAGAACAATGTGAAATTTTAAAAAACGTAATTGATATAATTCAAATTCCTGCATTTTTATGCAGACAAACAGATTTGTTAATCTCTGCAGCCAAAACAAATCTTATTGTAAATGTAAAAAAGGGTCAGTTTTTGGCTCCTTGGGATATGAAAAATGTTATAAAAAAAATATCAGATTCAAATAATGAAAATATTCTAGTTACCGAAAGGGGTGTATCCTTTGGATATAATACTTTAGTTTCTGACATGAGAGCAATATCAATATTAAAAAAAGAAAAATATCCTGTGTTATTTGATGCCACACACTCTGTGCAACAACCCGGAGGAAAAGGTGGTGAGAGTGGCGGTGAGAGAGAATTTGTTTATGATCTTTCGAAGGCAGCAATTTCTATTGGTATTGCTGGATTATTTTTAGAAGTTCACGATAATCCTGAGCAAGCTCCTTCTGATGGACCAAATATGTTAAAGCTTTCAGATTTAGAAAATTTTTTAATTAATATAAAAAAAATTGACGATTTAATTAAAAATAACGATTTATAATGTCTAAAATTATTAATATAAAAGCAAGACAGGTATTTGATAGCAGGGGATATCCAACTTTAGAAACAGATGTAATGCTGGATGATGGTTCTTTAGGTTCAGCTATTGTTCCATCTGGTGCTTCGACAGGAAGTTATGAAGCTTACGAACTAAGAGATCAAAATTCTAAATATTTAAACAAAAGTGTTTTTAAAGCTGTAGAAAATGTGAATATTTTAATAAACAATGAGTTAAAAAATAAAAATTCTTTGGACCAAGAAAATATTGATCAAATATTAATTGATTTAGATCAAACAAAAAATAAATCAAAATTAGGCGCAAATGCCATTTTATCCGTTTCTATAGCGAACTGTAAAGCTGCAGCGAAAAGTCAAGATAAAGAAATTTTTGAATACTTGTCTAAAGATGATCAGTTCAACATGCCTTATCCTTTAATGAATATAATTAATGGAGGTGCCCATGCAAATAATTCGTTAAATATCCAGGAGTTCATGATTAGACCGGATGGTGCAAAGAATTTTCAAGATTGTATGCAAATGGCTTTTGTAATTATTCAAAATTTAAAAAAAACTTTAGAACAAAAAAAATTAAATACTAGCGTTGGAGACGAGGGTGGTTTTGCACCAAATTTAGAATCGGACGAAGAGGCAATAGATTTGATTTTAAACTCTGTTAAAAAATCAGGTTATGAACCAGGTAAAGACATATCCATATGTCTAGATGTTGCTTCCAACGAATTATTTAGTGAGAATAGTTATTCAATAATTAATGGTAAAAAAATTGATACAAAAGAACTAATTCTTTATTATAAAAATCTCGTAAACAAATATCCAATTAAATCTATTGAAGATCCTATTTTTGAGGATGACTGGAATTCATGGTCAGAACTTACTTCATTAATTGGAGGAAGAACTCAAATTGTTGGTGATGATTTATTCGTAACTAATTATGAAAGGTTAGGAAGGGGTATAAATGAAAATTCAGCGAATGCAATTTTAATAAAATTAAATCAGATCGGTACTGTAAGTGAAACTTTAAAAACTATCAATCTTGCACAAAGTAATAATTTTAAAACAATCATATCTCACAGATCGGGCGATACGGAAGATACTTTTATATCGGATTTAGCTGTAGCAACTAAATCAAATCAGATTAAAACAGGTTCTTTAGCAAGGTCGGAAAGAGTAGCTAAATATAATCGTCTTATTAAAATTGAAGAATTGCTCAGCAATCCAGGAATGTTAGATTTATAATGAAAAAATTCAAACTTTTTATAACTGGATATAAATTTTATATAATAAATTTATTTTTAATATTTTATTTTACCATAAATTTTTTTGATGGAAACCGAGGTTATTTTTCTTTGCAGAAAAATAAAGTCGAATATAATGAATTAATTAAAGTCGAAAAAGATTTAAGAGAAAAAAATATCATATTCAAAAATGAAAATGAGGCTTTAACTAAAAAAATAGATTTAAATTTTTTAGACGAAATTTATAGAAAAAATTTTGTTGTTGGAAAAAAAAATGAAAAACTTATAATAATCAAATGAAGTTACGTCATCCAGAAAAAGTGAATAAGCCAAGCAATCCAATTCAAAGGAAACCAGATTGGATAAGAGTAAGATTATCAAATTCAAAAATTTACAATGATACAAAAGAAATCGTAAAAAATAACAATCTTCATACAGTCTGTGTTGAAGCTGGTTGTCCAAATATTTCAGAATGCTGGAGTAAAAAACATGCAACATTTATGATTATGGGAGATACATGTACTAGGGCCTGTGCATTTTGCAATGTAAAAACAGGTTTGCCTAATACTTTAGATAAAAACGAACCTTTAAGAGTCGCTAAGGCAACTAAAGATTTAAATCTAAACCATGTGGTTATAACCTCCGTTGATAGAGATGATTTAATCGATGGAGGGGCAGATCATTTTGCCAATACAATATTAGAAATAAAAAGATTAAATCCTAATACTACAATTGAAATTTTAACCCCTGATTTTTTAAGAAAAGGTGATGTTTATAAAAAAATTGTAGATACAAGACCTGATGTATTTAACCACAATATTGAAACAGTACCTTCAAATTATATCAAGGTTAGACCAGGATCTAGATATTTTCAATCTCTGAATTTATTAAAAGAAGTTAAGGATTATGATAATCAAATTTTTACAAAATCTGGTTTAATGCTAGGTTTGGGGGAAAATGACAATGAATTGTATCAAGTAATGGATGATCTGAGGTGTGCGAAAGTAGATTTTTTAACATTAGGTCAATATCTTCAACCGACTGAAAAACATTATCCAATTAAAAATTTTGTAACTCCAGAAAAATTTGAAAAATACAAAAAAATTGCATATTCAAAAGGCTTTTTATTAGTTTCATCTAGTCCAATGACGAGATCAAGTTATCATGCTGGAGATGATTTTCAAATATTAAAAGAAAAAAGATTAAAAAATTTAATTTAAAATTGCCTCAAAAAAAAATTATAAAAAAATTTAATTATCCACTCGAACTTATCGAAGAATTAATTTTAAATATAAATGATTACAAAGAATTTTTGCCATGGTGCAACAATTCTAAAATAATTTCAAAAAAAGACCATGGTGATCTGATAGATATTATGGCCGATTTAGAGATTGGTTACTCAATTGCTAGAGATACTTATACAAGTCATGTGATGTACGATAAAAAAGAAAAAAAAATAACTGTAATTGCTGTGCATGGTCCATTAAAAAATTTAGAAAATATTTGGCTACTTAAAAAAAAAAATAAGAATGAATGTGAAGTCACTTTTTATATAAATTTAGAATTAAAAAACATAATGCTCAATAAAATTTTATCTTCAATGTTTGATATTGGTTTTGAAAAAATTTTACAATCTTTTGAGAATAGAGCAAAATATTTAAACAATTTAAATAAGTAGATCTATTAGTTTAAATATTTTCTGGACAGTTAATGTTTGTATTTTTTTTCTATTAAATCTTTGGTTAAACTTGAGCATATAAATTTTATTATATTTATTGAATTTTATACCAACATATATAAGGCCAACTGGTTTTAAGGAGGTTCCACCAGAAGGTCCCGCAACTCCTGTTGTTGATATACATAATTGTGATTGTGATATTTTTTTTAGACCATCCATCATGTCCTTACAAACTTGAGCACTTACAGCACCATATTTTTTTAAATTAATTTTTTTCACATTGAGAATTTTTTCTTTTGCTAAATTGGAGTAGGCTATAATCCCACAATTAAAAATTTTTGAACATCCAGGTATTGATGATATTTGACTAGATAACATACCGCCTGTACAAGATTCGGCAACAGAAATAGTAATTTTTTTTTTAATTAATTTTTTAATTATTAAATTATTTTTCATACATATAATTTGATAAAATATATTGCTAAAAGACTGTATAAACCCGCAATTATATCATCACCTATAATTCCTATTGCTCCTTTAATTTTTTTATCAAAATAATTTGCTGGAAAAATTTTTAAAATATCAAAAAATCTAAAAAGAACAAAAGATATTATAACTAAGACAAGCTCTCCATTACAGATCAAAAGTGGTATTAATTGACCTATAAATTCATCAATAACAATTTCTTTAGGATCTTCATTTTCAAAGTTATTTAAAATTTTTTTTAAAAAAAAAATTGAATATAAAGTTATAATTATTAAAAAAATTAATAACAACAAATTTGATAAATTACGATAAAATAGATAATAAAAAAATAATGTAGCTGCACTAGCAAAAGTACCTGATGCTGGCAATTTACCTAAATTAAACATAGTAAATATTTGATAATTTATTTTACTTAACATTTTCAAGAGTAGAAATTACTTCACAAGCTAATGCTTTATTTTTTCCAATTATTCCAAGTTTATCAGTGGTTTTAGCTTTTATATTAATTTGATCCTCGTTAACTTCACATAATTTTGAAATATTTTTTCTTATTTTACTTTTATATTTAGATAAGTTTGGAGACTGTAAAATAATATTTAAGTCTATTTTTGAAACTTTTAAATTTAAGTTTTTTAATTTTTTAATTACTTTAATGAGAAGTTTATCAGATCTTATTCCTTTGAATTTTTTGTTATTTGGAAAAAGTGTTCCAATGTCAGATAGTTTTGCTGCGCCTAAAAAACTATCTATTAAAGCATGTATTAAACTATCACCATCACTATGTCCAACGCTACCATATTTAGATGGTATTTTTATTCCACCAATAAACAAATCGTATCCGATAGACATTTTATGAATATCATAGCCTATACCATAAAATATTTCATTTTCTCTAATATCATTTGTAAAAGTAATTTTTTTATTTCTATCTTCGCCTTTTATGATTTTAATAAATTCATTATTTTGACTAAATAAAATTGAGTCATCTGTAATATTTTTGTTTTTATTTAACTTATGATAATTAAACAATTTTTTTAAATTAAATGCTTGAGGGGTTTGTACAATTTTTATTTTATCTCTATCTAAATATTTATTATGAAAAATTATAGTATCTGTTGCCGATATAGCTGGAACAATACAATCGTTTTTGTGTAACCCTTTAATAATCTTTCCTAACAATATTGTTGACACATCTGGTCTTGCCGCATCATGAATAATAACATGAGTATACTTTTTAATTAATTTATTTATCCCGTTTTTAACTGATATACTTCTGTATTTACCGCCTTTAAAAAAATTAATTTTTTTTGTTTTTTTAATGATAGAACTGTATTTTTTTTGATATTTAGGGTGTATAGCTATGTAAATTTCTTTAATTTCTTTAAATTGATCTAATTTTTTTATACTATGATTTATTATGATATCGTTTTTATAAAAATGAAACTGTTTAGGAGTAGTATTCTTAAATCTAAAACTATTACCTGCGGCCAATATTATTGCTGCTAATTTCATGAAATATATATTAAATTTATTATCTAATACATTGTTATTATCAAGTTTATTTATAATTTCAATTGGACTAGGTGTTGTTTCTTTACAAACATTTATTGGTATAGGTTTTTTCAAATTAAACCAAGCAAACGTCGAAATTCTTCTTATTTTAAATTTTTTAACCTTAGCATTTCTGTTAATTTCTATTTTATCTAAAATATACAATAGTTATTTAAAGAAGAAATCCAAAGAACTTGGCGGCGAGACTAGTAAAAATTTAGTCTTATCTTTTTTAATAATATCATCTCTTCCATCCATATTGATCGTGATATTTTCAATTATAATTTTTAATTACGGCATCCAGAAATGGTTTGACAATAAGATACTTTCTTTGGTCAACAATTCTCGTAATATTGCTATAAATTATCTTAATGACTATCAAAAATCTATTGTTAAGGATCTTAAATTAATAGCAAATGATTTAAACAGAAATAAGAAAACATTATTATCAAATAAAGAAAATTTTAAAAAATATTTAATTTTTCAGTCAAATTTTAGAGATATTAAAAATATATTTTTAATAGATGGGAAAGGTACCTTGCTTCATTATCCAAATACTAGAGATGGTTATTCTCCACCATTAAAAAATTTATTATTGCAAGCTAGTAACGGTAAACCTTTGATAATTTCAAATGCTTTAGAAAAAAAAACATATGCGTTAATAAAGTTAAACAATTATAAAGATATTTATTTATATTCATTTCAAAACGTTGATAAAGAAATTAATTCTTTTTTAAAAGAAACTGGTGAAGCTTCGACATATTATTATAGCGTAAAAAGAAATACATTGAAAATTCAATTAACTTTCTTCATTGTGTATATAATTTTTACACTAATCCTTGTATTAATGTCTGCATTATTTGGAATTAATTTCGCAGCCAAGACTACTAAGCCCCTGAACAATCTGTTTAAAGCTGCTAAAAGTGTAAGGGAAGGTAATTATGATATTAAGTTAGGTGATGAGAAAAATCATGATTTTAAAAATTTAAATTTAATTTTTAACGATATGGTTTCACAAATAAAAAAACAAAAAAAACAAAATATTCTTTCTGGTCGTTATGAGGCATGGCAAGTTATAGCACGTAAACTTGCTCATGAAATTCGTAATCCATTGACACCAATACAACTTTCCCTTGATAGAATTAAGGAAAAAATTTCAAATGATGAAAATTCAAAAAAGCATTTATCTATTATTAATAATCAAATTTTTGAAATATCAAAATTAGTTAATAGCTTTTCAGAGTTTGCAAGAATGCCAAAACCTATTATCGAAAAGAGTGACTTATTAGAAATTGTACAAAATTCATTAGATACTTATAGTGTTAATTATAAAAATATAACATTTGAAATTGATAATCTTTTACCAGAGACTGAAATTTATTGTGACAAGGGTCAATTAAATAGATTGCTAATCAATCTTTATAAAAACTCCATAGAGTCCATTGAAGAAAGGTATACAGAGAGTAAAAAGGGAGGTGAAATAGTTACAAAATTATCAAAAGTTAATAATAATTTTATAATTTCAGTTTACGATAACGGCGTTGGTTTCAAGGATTCAGGTAAATTTTCTCAGGACGATCCATATTTTACAACAAAAAAAAATGGAAGTGGACTTGGTCTTTCGATAGTGTCTAAAATTGTTCATGAACATAACGGTCAGATTTTTTATGACAACAGATTAAATTCTAAAGGAGCTTTTGTAACAATATCATTACCTCAAAATTATGAAAAAAATATTAATAGTTGACGACGAAAAGGATATTCGTTTTATTTTAAATGAAATTTTAACAGAGAACAAATATTCTGTGATCACGCTAGGAACAATTAAAGAGGCTGAAGAATATATAAATAATAATACATTTGATCTTGCTCTTTTAGATGTATTATTAGACGAGAAATCAAGAGATGGTTTATATTTATTAAATTGCATAAAAAAAAAAGATAAAGAAATACCCGTTATTATGATGTCTGGTCATGCAAACATTCAAATAGCGGTTAATTCAGTGAAAGATGGTGCTTTTGAATTTTTAGAGAAACCTTTCAATCAAGAAAGGTTAATAAATTTTATTAAAAGAGGAATTGAGTACTCTGATTTAATAAATTCAAAAAAAGATATACAAGATAATATTTTTAAATCATTTGACTTTATTGGGGAGCATAAAGAAATTTTAAAGGTTAAAGATGTGATTAAAAAAGTTGCTAATTCAGATGGCAGAGTTTTATTGGAGGGTTTTAGCGGTACAGGCAAAGAGCTTTTGGCAAGAGAAATTCATAAAAATTCCAATAGATCAAAAAATAATTTTGTAATTTTAGACTCATCAAGATTAAATTTAGATAATTTCGACAAAAATGTTTTTGGCTTTTTGGAGAAAGGTCATGTTACTAAAGGACATTTAGAAAAAGCACATAATGGAACATTGTTTATAGATAATATAAATGAACTTTCTATTGAAATTCAGACTAAAATGTTAAGAGTTATTACAGATCAAAGATTCAAAAGAATTAATGACGCAATTGATGTAAATGTAAACTTTAGAGTAATTGCATCTTCATCTATAAATCTGAAACAATTTGTTTCAAAAGGTTATTTCAGAGAAGATTTATTTCATAGACTAAATATAATATATTTTTACTTACCACCTCTAATAAATAGATTGTCAGATATTCCTTTGCTTGTAGATTATTTCTTTAAAGAATTTAAAGGAAAAGATTTTGATTATAAAAAATATATTAATAATTTTGATATTTTTTATAATTATGATTGGCCTGGAAATGTAAGGGAATTAAGAAATTTAGTTGAAAGAATTGCTATTTTAGGACAAGATAACTTGGAAAAAACTACAAATTTGATATACAACTATTTTAATCCAAATTTAAATATAGAAAAAAATAAACCCGTATCTACTGATTTAACTTTAAAAGAAGCAAGAGATAATTTTGAAAGAGAATATTTAATTAAACAATTAAAAATTAATGAGGGAAATGTATCAAAAACAGCAAAATCTGTTGGAATGGAAAGATCAGCACTTCATAGAAAATTAACCTATTTAAACATAAAGTATTAAAAAATGAATATTATAATTTGTGGAGCTGGCCAAGTTGGTTATTCAATTGCAAACCAACTTTCACAACAAGGACATTCAATTACTGTAATTGACAAAACCAGTGCAGATATACAGAAAATTAATGACAATTTGGATGCCAAAGGTATTGTTGGAATTGCAACCTATCCAAGTGTTTTAGAGTTAGCGGACGCAAAAAATGCAGACATGATAATTGCGGTTACAAGAAATGACGAAACAAACATGATTGTTTGTCAAATAGCACATTCTTTATTTAATGTTTCTAGAAAGATTGCAAGAATCAGATCTAAAGAATTTTTGAATCCTTCTTACAGTAATTTATTCAGTAAATCTCATCTTCCAATTGATATAATTATTTCTCCTGAGTATGAAGTTGCAAAATCATTATTGAGAAAAATTGAGGCACCCGGAGCCATAGATAGTTTTCCATTCGCAGAGGATAAAGTTCGATTAATTGAAATTAATATCGATGACGAATGTCCATTAGCTGATACACCGCTACAAAAATTAACCGAGTCATTTTCTGATTTAAATGCCAATGTTCTGGGCGTTCAAAGAGAGGACAAATTTTTAATATTAAAAAAAAGAGATACTCTTATTGTAAATGATAAAGCATTCATATTAACCGATTCAAAACAAGTTGATAGGACCATGAGTGTATTTGGAAAAAACGAAAAAATATCTGATAAAATTTTGATAATAGGAGCGGGCAATATTGGTTTAGACTTAGCAAAATCCTTAGAGGATCTTCCAACTAATCCAAGAATAAAAATCATAGAAAAAAATGAAGAAAGAGCGCAATACGTAGCCAATGAATTAAATGAAGCGATGGTTATTAAGGGCGATGGTTTAGATGAAAATATACTAAAAGAAGTTAATATTGAAGAAATCGACACCGTATTGTGTATTACGGATGATGATGAAGTTAATCTAATGAGCGCCTTACTTTGTAAGAAGAAGGGTATAAAAAGAGTTATTGCTATTGCAAATAGTCATAATTATAGTTTGCTTCAATCTTCACTAAAAATTGATGATATAGTTGATCCTAGGATGACAACTGTTTCTAATATTTTGAAACATGTGCATAAAGGAAAAATTGAAAGTGTATTTACTTTGGATGATGGTGAGTTTGAAATTATAGAAGCTAAAGTCTTAGAAAATTCTGAATTAGTCAATAAAACTTTGGATAGCGCATCTATTCCAGATGGTATTAGGATTGGATTAATAGTTAGGGACAAGAAAGTTTTGGTACCCAGTAAAAAATTCGAATTTAAACTTAATGATAATGTAATTTTACTATCATCAAGAAAACAACTTAAAAAAGTTGAACAATTATTTAGAATTAGTGAATATTTTTAATAAATTTAATGAACTTTAAATCTATTTTTTTTTATTTAGGTAAAATAAATTTATTAATAGTGCTCTTTAGTTTTATCAATATTCTGTACTGTTATTATTTTGATTTTAAAATCAATTTATCTATTTATTTCATTACATTTTTATTATCTTTGCTTTTTTATTTAGGAACTTTTAAAATCAAGAGTAATCATAAAAATTTAAAATCGGAATCACTAATCTTTTTTGCCGTAATTGGTTGGATAGTTTTGCCTTTATTAATGTCTATGCCATTTTGGTTAGGTAATTATGCAAATTTTTTAAATGCTTATTTTGAAACTATGTCTGGCTTTACCTCATTTGGAGCAAGTATTTTTGATCAAAAATCACCAACATTAGATGCGCCTATATTACTATGGAGAAACTCTACGCAAATTATAGGTTCAGTTTTTTTTGTAGTGACCATAATTTTAGTGCTTGGAAATCGAGATATAAATCTTTATCCCCTTAAGTTTATTGTTAAAAAAAAAGATCCTTTTGATTTTTCTGTAAATTTTAGCAATGTGTTCAATAATACAGTTTACGCTTTTTCAATCGCATTCTTAATTTCACTTTTTTTTTTAAATTTTACTGACCTTAGAATGCTAGATAAGTTTAATCTTTCCCTGTCTATTATATCAACTGGTGGATTTGAAACATCCACTTTGTATTTAAAAAATTATGAAAAAATTATTATTTCTTTTTTACTAATCTTTTCTTCACTTAATATTTTTTTAATTTTGGGATTTTTGAAAATAAATAATACATATAATCATTATGAAGATAAATATTTTTTAATTACATTTGCTTTTTTCTTGTTAATAATTGTTTTTTTTAATCAAAATGTAAATTTCTTAGATTCTTTAATACAATTATCATCAGCAATTTCCAATTCTGGAATAAATTTTACAAATCGAAACTATGAGAATATTGTTTTTATTTTATTGTCAGCATCTTTTTTTGGTGGTTGTTTAATTTCTTCAACATCTGGATTTAAAATTTCAAGAATTTTAATAATTTTTAATAAAATTTATTACGAATTATTAAAACTTTTGACACCATCCGCTGTAATAAATTCAAAGATATTTAAATCAAATGAAAAAATTGAAAATAGAGATTTTTATTCTAGTTGTCTGTTATTATTATTTTATGTAATTTTTTTTATAATATTTTCTTTTATTTTGACTTTCGAAAATATTAGTTTTCAAGATAGTTTCTTAACCTCAATTCTTTTAACTTTTAATACTGCACCATCTTCAATGTACCTCTCGGAAAATATTAATTTTTCTAAATTTTCTAATTTTTCTCTCGTATTCAGCATCTTAATGTTAATTTTTTCTAAAGTTACACCTTTAACGTTAATTGCCTTAATTAAATATAGATTTATAAAATAACAAATTGTTTACAGGATTTGTAAAATTTTATATTACAACTGCATGCGCCCTTAGCTCAGCTGGATAGAGCATCGGTTTTCTAAACCGAGGGTCGGAGGTTCGAGTCCTCCAGGGCGCGCCAATATTTATGTATTTTGTTTACATGTTATTAAGTCAGGACGTTAATAAACATAGTTATGTTGGAAGCACCAATAACCTTGAAAAAAGGCTTAAGCTTCATAATGAAGGCAAGGGTGCCAAATATACAAAAGGTAGAAATTGGAAAGTTATTTATAAAAAAAAATATAAAAATAAATCAGAAGCTTTAAAAGAAGAATACATATTGAAAAAAAACTACAAATTAAGAAAAGAAATTAAAAAAAAACATCTATAGCCAATCTGGATACTTCAGTCCTTTGGAATTTAAAAATTCTTTATTGTATAATTTGGATGCATATCTTGATCCGTAATCACATAATATTGTAACAATATTTTTTCCAGGCCCAATTTTTTTACCAAGTTCAATGGCGCCAGCAATATTTATGCCGGATGAGGTTCCAAGGCTGAGCCCTTCATTTTTTAATAAGTCAAATATAATATCTAATGCATATTGATCACCTATTTGATAAGCCTCGTCTATTAGAGCATTTTTAAAATTCTCAGTAATTCTTGTCGTACCTATACCCTCCGTGATAGATTCTCCAGATGCTGTGAGTTCATTTTTTTTAAAAAAATTGTATAAAGCCGAACCTTGTGGATCACTCAATCCTATTGTGATATTATTATTATTACTTTTCAAACCTTCTGCAACACCAGCTAGGGTACCACCTGTCCCTGTGGAACAAATAAATCCATGAACCTTATTATCAGTTTGTTTTAAAATTTCTTGAGCTGTAGTTTCAATGTGAGCCAGCTTATTGATTGTATTATCAAATTGATTTGCCCAATAAACTTTTTTATTATTTTTCTTTTGTAGTTCTTCTGCAACAACTTTAGAATATTTTACATAGTTTTTAGGGTTTGCATATGGAACTGCTTCAACTTCTATTAATTTTGCACCGAGATTTTTAAGTGCACTTTTTTTCTCTTCTGATTGTGTTTTTGGAATAACTATAGTTGTATTAATATTAAAATAGTTAGCTACCATTGCAATACCTATGCCTGTATTTCCAGCAGTACCTTCAACTATAATTCCACCAGGTTCTAATTTATTTTTCTTCAAAGCATCATTTATTATATATAATGCAGCTCGATCTTTTACTGATTGACCAGGATTTAAAAATTCTGCTTTTCCATAAATATTGCAACCACTTATCTCAGATGGTTTTTTGAGAAAAATCAAAGGTGTATTTCCGATTAGATCAATTACAGAATTTTTTTTCATTAATTTATTTTTTTAATATAAAATTGTGTAACATCTGTATGATCTAATGAAAAGCCAGTTTCACAATAATCTAAATAATAATTCCATAATCTTTTAAATTTTTCATCAAACTTTAAATTCTCTAATTTAGGCCATGCTCTATTAAAACCATCTTTCCATTCAAGCAATGTTTTAGAGTAGTCATATCCAAAAGAAATTTTATGATATAGTTTGAAGCCGTTGTCTTTAAACAATTTATTTAATATTTCTTTTGTAGGCAACATCCCTCCTGGAAAAATATATTTTTGAATAAAATCAACATTTTTTAAATATTTTGAAAATGAATTTTCATTAATAGTAATAATTTGAAGGCAGGCATTACCATTGTGTTTAATGATTGAATTTAATTTTTGAAAATAAGTTTTCCAATATTTTTGGCCAACAGCTTCAAACATTTCAATAGATACTACGTGTGTATAATTATTTTTTATATCCCTATAATCTGTAAAATAAATGTTATTATGTAAGAGTTTTGAGTAATCATATTGATTTTTACTTATTGTGTAGCCATCAATATTTTCAGAATGCATTTTTTGTTTTGCCTGATTAATAAATCCACCCCATCCACAACCTATTTCACATATTTTACTTTCTTCTTTAATGTTTAAGTTGTCAATTATTGAATCGTTTTTTTGTATTTGCGCAGCTTTTAACGAAATATCCTTACCTTTGTAAAGCGCAGAGGAATAAGTCATTGTTTCATCAAGCCACTCTTTATAAAAACTATTTCCCAAATCGTAATGGAAGCTAATATTTCTTTTTGCTTGATTTAATGAATTTTTTTTAAGAATAAAATTTATACTTTCAATTATTTTATTGTAAAAATTGGGTTTCCACTCTTTTTTATTAATTTGTTGGTTCTTTAACAAAATTTTTAAAAGATTATTTAAATTAGAAGTGTCCCATTTTTTTGCTATATAGCTTTCTGCAAAACCAAGATCACCCCTAAGTACTAAATCTTTAAATACTGAACTATCATTTATTATTATATTTGATTCTAGGTTACCTGTGCTACCTATATATTTTTTTTCCAATATATTATTAATTTTAAATTTTATTTTACCCCAAGTTATTTTTTGAAGTTCTTTATCTACAATATTTTTAAAAAATCTGATCATGAGTAGCTATAGTTATTTTTTATATTTTTATTTTTAAAATTAAACTTACTTTTTTTAAAAAAGATTTTAATAGCCTGAAAATGTATCATTATTATAATTTTTTGAGCAAAAAAAGCTCTTTTAAAAGCCATTTTTAACAAGTTTTTATCATTTAACTTCATACAAGTTATGTCCATTCCAGTGTAAAGTTTTTCATTTTTGCCCAAAGCATTTATTCTAATATTAATTTTTTTTTTTGAGAGAAAGATACTAAAAAAATATTTTAAGTTCATTTTTAAAAAAGGGGAAACGTAAAATTTTTTATTAATAACATGCTTTTTTTTTGAACGTTGATTTATTTTTTTAAAATACATATGCTTTTCGTGATGTGTATTTCTGACTTCGTATATAATGTATTTAATTTTTTTTTTATAGCTTATAAAATAAATTGATATTGGGTTGAATATATATCCAAAGAATTTCGGCGAAGTTAAAAGATAAATATCATGTTTATTTTTTGAATTATATCTTTTTTGGAGTTGCTCATTAATAAAAGTATACAAATCCCTTTTTGGGCTACCATATTCTTTTAAATTTATACTAAAAATATTGAATTTATTGACTGAGAAAAATACCAGCTTATTCAGTTTTTTTATTTTTTTTATATTTATTAGAATTGAACAAACTTTATATTTAAAAAAATTTTTAAAGGGAATTTTTCTATAGTGAAAAATTTCATTATCACACAAAAAATTATTTAACATTTATCATCTTTTTAATTTTTAAAGCAGATTTAACCCCATCTTCATGAAAGCCATAACCTAGCCATGCTCCAGCTATCCAAACATTATTAATTCCTTGAGCTTTATTCGATAAATTTTCAATTTGATCTAACGGTTTAGTAAAAATAGGATGCTCATATAATATTTTTTTTATTATGAATTTTTTATTAATTTTTTTATAATTTAATGAAATAAATATATCTTTTTTATATGAAAGTTTTTGTAACAAATTCATCCAATAGGTTAAGACTAATTTTTTCCCATAATACATGTAATTCCATGATGACCAATTTTTAGTTTTTTTTGGCATTATTTTAATATCAGTATGAATACATACATAATTTTTTTGGTACTTGACAGATTTTAAAAGATTTAACTGATCTTTATTTTTATTTTTTAAAATTTTTTTAATTTGGTTAGAATGGTTTGCTAAAACTATGTGATCATAATTAAATACCTTTTTGTTTTTTGTAATTATAAATTTTCTATTTTGATCAATATTTACGACTTCGGTATTCAGGTATATTTTGGGTTTAACAACCTTTATTAATTTTGAAATATAGCTATTACTACCGTTTTTTATTGTATACCAAGTTGGCCTATTTGAAATGATATTATTTAGTCCATGATTTCGAAAAAAATTAATTATAAATGATGTATTATAGTTAAGTATATTATTTATATTTGAAGACCATATTGATGAGCACATAGGTAGCAAATACAATTCAGCAAATTCTTTTGAAAGTTCGTTTATTTTAATGAAGTCTTTTAATTTTAAGTTTTTAGAAATTTTTTTATTTTCACATAGTTTTGAGAACTTGATTATATCTTTAAGAATTTTTAAATACCTAATGGAAAATAAATTATTTAAATCAAATATAGTTGATAAATTTTTTCCTGCCCACTCATAATTAATATCTTTTTTTAAAACCGAAAAAGACATATTACTTTTTTGATATTTGACATTCAATTCATTTATTAGCTTAATAAAATTTGGATAATTTTTATTATTAAAAACTATAAAACCACTGTCATAATTAACATTTTCTTTTTTTAAATGATGAGTATGTGTGTGCCCGCCTAAATAGTTATTTTTTTCAAAAATCTTAATTTTAAACTTTTTTCTTAAATAATATGCAGAAGCCAAACCGGAAATTCCAGAACCTATTATGATAAGTTTTTTCATTTTTTTGTAAATTCAAAAGCTTTCAAAGCCTCTATTCTTGCTTTAGTATGATCAACTATAGGTTCAAAATAATCCCTCTTTAAATCAAAATTTATTTTTTGTGAAATATCACTTGGTAATTCCCATGGTTTATGAATAAATTTTTTTGGTACATTTTTTAATGCTGGGATCCATTTTTTTACGAAGTTTCCGTCAGCATCAAATTTTTCTCCTTGTGTCATTGGATTAAATATTCTGAAATATGGCGCTGCATCTGCGCCGCAACCTGCTATCCATTGCCATCCGGCAACATTATTTGCTGTATCGTAATCTAGTAATGTATCTTTAAAATATTTTTCACCTTCAATCCAATTAATTCTAAGATGCTTAACTAAAAATGATCCAGTTACCATTCTCAACCTATTATGCATCCATCCAGTTTCATAAAGTTGTCTCATGGCTGCATCTACAATTGGATATCCTGTTTCTCCTAATTTCCATTTTTTTAAATGAGTTTTATTTTGTGACCAGGGAAAATTGTCGAAATTTTTTCTTAAATTACTTTGCTCAATCTGTGGAAAATGATTAATTAAATGATAAGCGAATTCTCTCCATCCAATTTCATTTATGTATTTTCGTGTACCTAAATTTTTTTTTGGAATAGACAAATATTGATCAAAGATATCTCTTGAGCTTATTTCTCCAAAAGCTAAATGTGGAGACAATCTTGAAGTTCCATCTATAGATGGAATATCTCTATCGGTATCATATTTATTTATTTTTATTTTTTTAAATTCACTGATTTTTTTTTGAGCCTCAATTTCCCCAACATTCCAATACTTTTCAAATTTTTTAAACCATTTTTTATTTGGAAGTATCACCTCAAATTCTTTAAAATCTTTAAATTTTAAATTTTTATTATTTTTTAAAGGTAAGTTCTTATATTGATGATTTTCAATATATAATTTTTCTTCATTTTTCCAGAATGGTGTAAATACTTGAAAAGGAGTATTGTCTTTTTTTCTAGTTTTTGAAGGATCTAATAATAAATTAGAACTAAAAACCTTATATGAAATATTTTTTTTTTTTAAAATATTAATTATTTTGTTTTCTATGATAATTTCCCTAGGAAGAAATATTTTATTCCAAACAATTTCTTTAATTGAGTTTTTTTTTAAAATGTAATTAATTGCATCAATCTCGTTATTTAAAATAAAGTCAAATTTTATTTTTTTTTCCTCTAAATTGATTTTATAATTACATAATGTTTTATATAACCACCATTTTTGAGCAGATCTATTTTTAAATTTATCATCATCATATGAGTAGAAACATTCTTTATTTTCTTTTTTATTAAAAAAATAATAAAAAGCCTCATTATCTTTAAAGCGAAAGTCATTTCTAATCCAATAAATAAGCATAATTCTAAAAAAAAAACTGTTAATTCAGTAACAAAATCAAGAGATTTTTTATATAAAATTTATTTTTTTTTTGTTGCCATAAATGTGAAAAAGGTATTTAACATATTCTTAAAAGGGAGATATTAGTGAGCGCACAGCTAAATCAGCACTTGGGGAAAAAGCTAAGATTAAGAAGAACTTCACTAGGGTTAACTCAAACACAAGTAGCAAAGGCAATAAATGTTACTTTTCAGCAAATTCAAAAATACGAAAAAGGTACAAACGGAGTAAGCTCTGCTAGGTTATTGCAATTATCTAGCTTTTTAAAGGTTCCAATCAAATATTTTTTTGAAGATTATCAAGATTTTTCATCATCGGATGAGGGATCGTCTACAAAAGATATAAATTATGGTTTTTTATTAAGAATATTTAACGATCTAGAGTCTGAGCAAAAGCAAAAGCTTATAGATGTGTTGGGTCAGAATAAGAGTATCAGAAAAGCAATTTAATTTGGCTCCCCGGGCCGGACTCGAACCAGCGACAAAGCGGTTAACAGCCGCTTGCTCTACCAACTGAGCTACCGGGGAATAATTACCTACATATAGATTTTTTTTACCAAAACAATATTTTTTTTGGAGGCCACGCCCAGAATCGAACTGGGATACAAGGATTTGCAATCCTCTGCGTAACCATTCCGCCACGTGGCCATTTTTTTGAAATTGTTTAATAGAGTTGAGGTATATATAAAGTTTTATAATATTCAATAAAATGTCTAAATTTGGTTCTTACAATCACAGCAAAATAGAAGATAAGATCTATAATTATTGGGAGAAAAAAGGTTGTTTTAAACCAAAAAAAAATAAAAATAAAAAATATTTTTCAGTAGTAATTCCGCCACCAAATGTGACTGGAAATTTACATATGGGTCATGCTTTGAACAATTCAATTCAGGATTTATTAATTAGATATAATAGAAACAAAGGTCTAGAAACATTATGGCAGCCAGGCACAGATCACGCAGGTATTGCGACCCAATTAGTTGTTGAAAAGCAATTGAAGGAAAGGGGTCTAGAAAAGAATAAGCTAGGTAGAGATGAATTTTTAAAAGAAGTATGGAAATGGAAAGAAACATCTGGAAATGCAATTACCAATCAATTAAAAAAATTAGGTTCTTCGTGTGATTGGACTAGAGATAGATTCACAATGGACGAAGGGTTGTCCAAAGCAGTCATTAAAGTTTTTGTAGACCTATATAATAAAAATTTAGTTTATAAGGATTTGAAATTAACAAATTGGGATACTCAATTGCAAACAGCAATTTCAGATTTGGAGGTAATTCAAAAAGAAACAAAAGGTAAATTATACTATATTAAATATAAGCTCATTGATAATAGTGATAGTATAATAATAGCCACAACAAGACCCGAAACTATGTTTGGAGATACAGCTATTGCTGTTCACCCTGAAGACAAAAGATATCAGAATTTTATTGGTAAAGAAGTTTTTATACCAATCTCAAATAGAAAAATAAAAATTATCACAGATGAATATGCTGATCCTGAACAAGGGTCGGGGGCAGTTAAAATTACACCAGCACATGATTTTAATGATTATTTAGTGGGTAAAAGAAATAGCCTTGATATTGTTAATATTCTAAATAAAGACGGAACTTTAAATGAGAACGTTCCTTGTTCATATAAAAATATCGATAGATTAGCTGCAAGAATAAAATTGATTAATGAGCTTGATCATAATGGCTATTTAGATAAGGTTGATGAAATAAGTCATACAGTACCCTACGGAGATAGAAGTAATTCAGTTATTGAACCTCTCTTAACCGAACAATGGTTTGTTGATGCAAAAAAATTATCTAAAGAAGCAATTAAGGCTATTAAGAAAAAGAAAACAAATTTTTTCCCAGATAATTGGAAAAAAACTTATTACAATTGGATGGAAAACATAGAGCCATGGTGCATTTCTAGACAGTTATGGTGGGGACATCAAATACCCGCTTGGTATACACAAGATGGAAAAATTATTGTTGCTGAAAATTTAAATGCTGCAAAAAAAATTGCAAAAAAAAGATACAAAAACAAATTCACACTTAAGCAGGATCCCGATGTACTTGATACATGGTTTTCATCTGCTCTTTGGCCATTTGCTACATTAGGTTGGCCAGAAAAAACTTATGAATTGAAGAGATTTTACCAAACATCAGTGCTTGTAACTGGTTTTGATATTATATTCTTCTGGGTTGCTAGAATGATGATGATGGGACTTTATTTCATGAAAAAAGTACCTTTTGATAATGTTTATGTTCATGCATTAGTAAGAGATGACAAAGGACAAAAAATGTCTAAATCAAAAGGGAATGTTATTGATCCTTTAACGATCATTGATCAATATGGAGCAGATGCTTTAAGATTTACATTAATATCAATGTCTTCGCCAGGCAGAGATGTTAAATTATCAATTGATAGAGTGAAAGGTTATAGAAATTTTATAACTAAAATATGGAATACTTTTACTTATTGTGAAATCAATAATGTTTTTAAATTAAAAAAAATTAAGACTACAGGCATTAAAAATCCAGCAAATTTATGGATAATAAAAACTCTAAATTATCATAAAAAAAAAATAAAAAGTAATATTGAAGAATATAGATTTGATGAAGCTGCTAAAAATGTTTATTTATATATTTGGAAATATTTCTGTGATTGGTATATTGAATTTTCAAAACCTTTATTAAATTCAAAAAATAAAAAATTAGCAGAAGAAACTAGAAATACTTTGCTTTATATTCAAAGAGAGAATTTGGCAATTTTACACTCTCTAGTACCTTTTGTTACTGAAGAATTATGGAATTTATCTCAATTAAAAAAAATAGAAAAGTCCGATTTAATTAATTTTAATTTTAAAAAAGAGGTTGTTCCAAAAAGTAGTAAATCTACTAAGGATATTGATTTTATAATTAATTTCATTTCAGATTTAAGATCTATTAAATCCAATCTTAATATTTCACCAGGAAATTTCGTTGATTTAAACATAGATGATTTACCAAAAAAATATAAAAAAATAGTAAAAAATAACGAACTTATTATTAAAAAATTAGGTCGGATTAATAATTTTGACCTATCTGGAAGCAAATCAAAAATTGCCGTAATAGTACTTGCTAATAACAAAATATCTATTTCCTTTGGTGATAGTTTTGATATTGAACAGCAAATTCTAATTTTGAATAAAAAAGTAAATATTTTAGAAAATCAAATTAGGTCATCTGAAAATAAACTTAAAAATGAAAATTTTATAAGAAAAGCACCAAAAAATATTATTAATCAAGAAAAAGAACTTTTAGAAAATAATAAAAGTGAGTATAAAAACCTTTTAGAAATTATTAATAGTTTAAAATGAAATTTGATAAATCAAAACTACCCAGCAGACATACATCTGTCGGTCCTGAAAGAGCACCACATAGATCATTCTATTATGCAATGAATTTAACTGAAGATGATGTGGCTAAACCTTTTGTAGGTGTAGTTTCGACATGGAACGAAGCAGCACCGTGTAATATTGCTTTGATGAGACAAGCCCAAAGTGTAAAAAAAGGTGTTCACGAAAATAACGGAACCCCCAGAGAGTTTTGCACTATTACTGTAACAGATGGTATTGCCATGGGCCACGAGGGTATGAAGTCTTCTTTAATTTCTAGAGAAATTATTGCTGATTCTACAGAAGTCACAGTAAGGGGGCATTGTTACGATGCTTTAGTTGGATTAGCTGGTTGTGATAAATCTTTACCAGGCTTGATGATGGCCATGTGTAGACTAAATGTTCCAAGCGTTTTTATGTATGGAGGTTCAATATTACCTGGAAAATTTAAAGGTAAGGATGTAACAGTTGTAGACGTTTATGAAGCAGTCGGAATGCATGAAGCAGGAAAAATGTCAGATGAAGACTTAAGAGAATTAGAATTAGTTGCATGTCCGTCTGCTGGGGCTTGTGGTGGACAATTCACTGCAAACACAATGGCGTGTGTTTCAGAAGCTATAGGACTAGCCTTACCATACTCATCTGGAACTCCAGCGCCATATGAAGATAGAGATAAATACGCATTGGAAAGTGGCAAACAAGTTATGAATTTACTTAAAGAGAAGATAAGACCTAGAGACATAGTTACTATTGAATCTTTAAAAAACGCTGCTGTGATTGTTGCCGCAACGGGCGGTTCAACAAATGCTGCTTTACACTTACCGGCAATTGCAAATGAGTGTGGTATAAAGTTTGATATTATGGATGTTGCTGAAATTTTCAAAAAAACACCATATCTTGCAGATTTAAAACCAGGTGGGAAATACGTTGCCAAAGATATGTTTGAAGCTGGTGGCGTGCCTATGTTATTAAAAACACTTCTCGATGGAGGTTTTATCAACGGTAATTGTTTGACAGTTACCGGAAAATCAATGTCAGAAAATTTAAAGGACGTGAAGTTTAATGTAAACCAGGATGTTATTAGACCGCACAACAATCCTATTACAAAAACAGGTGGAGTAGTTGGATTAAAAGGAAATTTAGCCGAAGGTGGAGCAATTGTTAAAGTTGCAGGAATGAAAAGATTAAGTTTCAAAGGACCAGCAAGATGTTTTGATTGTGAGGAAGATGCTTTTAAGGCTGTTAAAGAAAAAAAATACAATGAGGGTGATGTTATTGTTATAAGGTATGAAGGTCCCAAAGGTGGTCCTGGAATGAGAGAAATGCTCTCTACTACAGCTGCAATTTATGGACAGGGTATGGGCGAGAAGGTAGCATTGATAACTGATGGTAGATTTTCCGGTGCTACTAGAGGTTTTTGTATCGGTCATGTTTCGCCAGAGGCATATGTTGGTGGGATGATAGGATTGCTATCTGATGGAGATGAAATTGAAATTGATGCTGAAAATGGGAATATAAATGTAAATTTATCGCAAGATGAAATTAATAAAAGAAAATCAAAATGGAAGCCAAAAGAACCTAATTTTGGCAGTGGTACCTTATGGAAATATGCACAGAGCGTTGGTGATGCTACTACTGGTGCAGTAACTCACCCTGGTGCTTCAAAAGAGAAAAAAACTTACGCAGACATATAAATGAAAATTTTACCCGTTATTATATGCGGTGGTGCAGGCACAAGACTGTTTCCTGAAAAAAAGAATAATTTACCTAAACAATTTATTGATTTTGGTGGATGGACAATGTTTGAAAAAACATTAAATAGAATAAAATCAAAATTATATTTACCGCCAATTATAAGTACAAATATTCAATATGAAAATTTAGTAAAAAAACATTTAAAAAAACACAATGTTAAAAATTATAAAATAGTCTTAGAGCCTCAAAAAAAAAATACAGCACCAGCAATATTGGCATCAACACTATTAAAAGATGTAAAGTCCTCACAGGTAATATTGTTTTTACCGTCTGATCAGCTAATAGATGATAAAAAAAAATTTAATTTAGCGGTAGAGCAAAATGTAAGAAATATTAAGTATAAAGACATTTATATCTTTGGTATAAAACCAAGTGAGCCGTCCGATCAGTTTGGATACTTTTTAAGGAAAAAAAATTCAATTAATGTAGATAAATTTATTGAAAAACCAAAGTTAAATATAGCTAACAAACTTCTTAAGAAGTCTGCCCTCTGGAATGCTGGTATCTTCATATCAACTAAAGAAAGTATTATTTATCACTTTCTAAATAGACAAAATAAAATTTTTATAGATTGCTTAAAATCTGTAAATCAGTCTAAGAATATAAATAACAGTATATATTTGGAAAAAAAATCATTTACAAAAATTAAACCAATATCATTTGATTATGCTATTTTAGAAAAAATAAAAAACATCAAATCAATTAAACTAATTACTAATTGGTCAGATCTTGGTTCATGGAAATCTATTAATAATAATTTCAAATTAAGTAGGTTTAAATTTTATTCTAAGAAAAAACTATTTAGAAGGCCATGGGGTTTTTATAGAAATTTATTTAGAGGAAAAAATTTTTTAATAAAGGAATTAGTAGTTAAAAAAAATGGGTGTTTAAGTTTGCAAAAACATAAGTATCGTGAAGAATATTGGTTAATATTTCAAGGAAATCCAGAAGTAACTTTGAATAAAAGAATAATAAAAACAAAAGTAAATGACTTTATACATATACCAAAAGGTTCAATTCATAGGATAAATAATAAGGGTAATAAGGAAGTAAAAATAATCGAGGCTCAAATTGGAGATATCCTTAAAGAAAATGATATTGTTAGATTCCAAGATATTTACGGAAGAGTTAAAAGTTAATTCTTATCGGGGCATGATCCGAGGGTTTGACCAATCCTCTTGTGAATTTATCTATTGTTACACTTTTAACTTTATTTGAAAGTTTGTCAGATATTAGAAAGTGATCTATTCTTAATCCCTTGTTTTTATGCCAAGAGCCTTGGGTATAATCCCAAAAAGTATATTGCTTATTTTCATTATTAAATAGTCTGAAGCTATCTTTAAATCCTAAATTAATTATTTTTCTAAATTCTTTTCTTATTTCAAGTTTATATAACGCATCATTTTCCCAATCTTCCGGGTTATCTACATCATTTGAATTTGGTATAATATTAAAATCTCCGCCAATTATAATTTCGTCATAAGTTAACATTTGTTTTTGTAAATAATTAATAAAATTTTTTAACCATTTTTTTTTATACGGAAATTTATCTGTATTTACTGGGTTTCCATTTGGCAAATATATACATATCAATTTAACTAGTTTACCAGAAATTTTAATATCTGAAGCGATTAATCTTGATTGGTTATTTGGATCATTAAATTTTTTATCAATGTTAGAAAGTTTTATTTTAGAAATAATAGCTACACCATTATAAGATTTTTGACCAAACACATAACAATTGTATTTTCTTTCTTTAAAGAAATCATAAGGAAATTTATCATCCTCACATTTAATTTCTTGAAACATTAAAATATCAGGATTTGTTTTTTTAATATATTTCTCAATATTTTCTGTTCTTATTCTAACTGAGTTTATATTCCAACTTGAAATAATCATATAGAAAATGATATTCCACAACCGCAAGAAGCTTTAGCGTCGGGATTGAGTATTCGAAATGATTTACTCATCAAATTTTCCTCAAAATCTAACTTTGAATTTTTTAAAAAATTATTGCTCGTTTTGTCAATAATGACCTTATCAACTTTTATATCATCTTCGTTAATTATATTATCTATTGAAAAGTTATATTTAAAACCTGAGCAACCACCACCTTCTACCAAAACTCTAAAAAAAGAACCTTTTGGTTCATTTATTAGAAGTTTAGCTATTTGTTTTTTTGCATTTTCTGTTATTTCAAGAGTATTCATAATTTTAAATAATGGATATTAAATATAAATACTCCAATCTAGCTAAATTTGCATCAAAAGATGATAATTTTTTAGGAAGAAAGTATTCCTATTCATCAAGTAAATATAGGGGTGAATACCAAAGGGATAGAGATAGAGTCATACATAGCAGTTCTTTCAGAAGATTGAAATTTAAAACTCAGGTTTTTGTTTATTACGAGGGAGATCATTTTAGAACAAGATTAACTCACTCTTTGGAAGTTTCTCAAATAGCAAGGTCTGTTGCTAGAGTGTTAAAATTAAACGAAGATCTGTGTGAAGTACTAAGTTTAGCTCATGATCTTGGGCATACTCCTTTTGGACATGCAGGTGAAATTGCTTTATCTAACTGCTTAGAAGGTGACACTTTTGATCACAATATACAATCGTTAAGAATTTTAATGATACTAGAAGATACATATCCTGATCACAGAGGATTAAATTTATCTTTAAATTGCATTGACGGTTTGCTTAAGCATAATGGACCTGTTAATAATTTAGAAATTTTTAAAAACCAGTTACCTGAAATATTTGATTACGATTTAGACTTTAACAATGCTGGTAGTTTAGAAGCCCAGATTAGTTCTTTATCTGATGATATTGCTTATAATTGTCATGACATTGACGATGGACTTAGAGCAAAATTATTTAGTAAGAAAGATTTATTTGATCTTAAAATTATTAAAGAGCTTTTTCATTCAAATCAAAATATAGATACAAAAGGTATAGTTAGAAATTTATTAAATTATCTTGTCACAGATTTAATTGAAACTTCATTAGAAGGAATTAGAAATAATAATATTGATAGCATATCCGATGTTTATAAAAAAAAAGATAATATTATAAATTTCTCAAAAGGTATAAATATGGGTCTAAATGAAATTAGAGAATTTTTAAAAGATAAAATGTACAATCACTCTTCAATAAAAAATTGGAATTTAAAATCTGAAGAAATTATTGTAAAATTATACAATCATTTTAAAAAAAATTATAAAATAATTCCAAATACTAATAATAATTTTAACTACGATAGAAATATTGCGGATTATATTTCAGGGATGACAGATAAATTTGCTATTAATATTTATGAGTCAATAAAATAATTTAATGAATATTTTTGAATATTACAAAGATGTATTTATAAAATCTTTAAATGATATCAAAATAGATGAGTCTATTATTAATAAAATTTCTGTTGAATCGCCTAAAGATAAAAAATTTGGCGACATTTCTTTTAATGCACCGCTAATCTTAGGTTCTTCTTTAAATAAATCACCAATGATTTTGGCTGAGGAATTCAAGTTATTAATATCAAATAGTACTAAAGATTTTTCAAAAATTGAAATCGCAAAACCAGGTTTTATAAACTTTACATTTAAAAATAATATAGTTGTAAATTTTTTAAATAAAATCGATTCTAATTTTGGTTTTTTAAATAATAAAAAAAAAAAGAAAATAAATATTGAGTTTGTATCTGCTAATCCCACAGGTCCATTGCATATCGGTCATTGTAGAGGTGCTATTTTTGGTGATGTATTATGTAATTTTTTAAAATCATATGGTCATGATGTTACTAAAGAATATTACATTAATGATTATGGAAACCAGTTACAACTTTTTGTGAAATCTATTTATTTTAGAATTCTCGAAATAGTAAAAAATGAAAAATTTCCTGACGGTGATGGCCTTTATCCCGGTGATTATATAATCGATATTGCTAATAAAATTTTAAAAGAAAATAAAATTAATAATCTTGAAAAATTTGAAGAAGTTAAACATTTTTTAACTCCCGTTTCTACCAAGATAGCTATGGATATTATCAAAGATGATTTAAAAAAAATGGGTATTAATCACGATATTTTTGTATCCGAAAGTGAGATTGTAAATAAAAATATTTTAATTAAAGCTATAGAGAAACTGAAAAGCAAAGGTGATATTTACAAAGGTATTTTACCAAAGCCTAAAGGTGATATTGAAGATTGGGAACCTAGAGAACAGTTATTATTTAAATCAACAAATTATGGTGACGATGTTGACAGGGCTTTGCAGAAATCAGATAATTCGTGGACTTATTTTGCCAATGATATTGCTTACCATTTTGACAAATTAAATCGTAATTTTGATTATTATATTAATATATTGGGAGCTGATCATTCAGGATATATCAAAAGATTATCCTCTGCAGTCAATGCATTAAATGAAAAAATAAAATTTAAAATTAAGATTAGTCAAATAGTTAAACTTTATAAATCAGGCAAACCTTACAGAATGTCAAAAAGAGCAGGTGACTTCATACTTGTAAAAGATTTAATTGATGCAGTTGGTAAAGATAGTGTTAGATTTATGATGGTCTATAGAAGTTCTCAATCTCCTCTTGATTTCGATTTTGATAAAGTAACAGATAAAACAAAGGAAAATCCAATTTTTTATGTTCAATATGCTTGCGCAAGATTAAACTCTTTATTTGAGAAAACAGGCATGGATATTAATAAAGAAATTGAAAATCCAAAATTAGAATGTTTAACAAACATACATGAAATTAATCTTATAAAAAAAATATTAGAATGGCCAAAGATTATAAATCTTTGTTATAATAATCTTGAAGTTCATTATATTCCTTATTATTTATATGAATTATCTTCGGAATTTCATTCTTTTTGGAATGCTGGAAAAATTGATGAAAATTTAAAAATTGTTGGACATAATGATAAGCAGGTAACATTATCAAGACTGTTTCTATTACAAAAGTTATATTTTGTTATAAAAAAAGGTCTAAATATTTTAGATATTAAAATGCTTAAAAAAATGTAATGAAAATAATTAAAATTATAAATTTTATATTATTTATAACTTTTATATCTTTTTTAATAAAATGGTATTTTTCAAATGAATTTATAGTACAGAAAAAAAAAATGCGAAATAATTATGCTTTATTTTTAAGTAAAGTAATAAATGATATTGAAACTATAAAAACAAAAAAAAATTTTAAAGAATTTAAAGATAATAAAGAATATTTAAAAAAGAATATAGAGGAAAAAGAATTTTGGAAATTACTAAAAACAAAATAATACCAGTTATTTTTGGTTTAAATAGATATTGTTTAAGTAAAAGGGAGGTAAGTTTAATAAAAAATAATAATATTTACGGATTTATAATTTTTCAAAGGAATATTTTTAGTACTATACAATTAAAAAACCTAATAAATCATATAAAATCCTTATGTAAAAATAATCCAATTTTTATGATCGACCATGAAGGTGGTAGAATTAATCGGTTCAATCATATTTTTACACAAAGAAAATATTCGGGAAATTATTTTGGCAATTTGTATAAATTGGATAAAAAAAAATTTTTTGAGGAGGCAAGTAATTTTATCAAGTTTAATATAAATATTTTTAAATATTTGGGTATTGACACCGTTGCCTATCCAGTTTCAGATTTAAAACATAAAAACACACATAAGGTAATTGGCGATAGAGCGTTCTCTAATAATCCTAAAATTGTAAACTATTTATCTCAATTTTTCATAAACAAATACCAGAAAAATGGAATTAAATGCATTTCAAAACATGCCCCCGGTCATGGTTTGGCAGAGAAAGATAGTCATTATGATTTGCCAGTTGTGACTAAATCTTTGCAATATCTTGAACAAAATGATTTTAGCTGTTTTGAAAAGCTTAATTCATTCTTTATGATGACTGCCCATGTCAAATACAATCAGATAGATGATAAAGTGGCTACATACTCAAAAAAAATTATTTCTCTAATTAGAAAAAAAATTAAATTTAAAGGAGTGATAATGACCGACGATATTTGTATGAAAGCTCTAAATCAAAGCTTAAATTATAGGGTGACTCAACCGTTGCTTGCAGGATGTGATATTATTTTACATTGCAACGGTAATATTAATGAAATGGAACAAATAATAAGTATCCTAAAAAAATGATTGAATCGCAAGAACGAAATAATCAATTGTTAGATAATAATAAAAATGAATTACAAGAGAATATTTTAGAACTTAATATTGATAATTACGAAGGGCCATTAGAATTGTTATTAGATCTAGCTAAAACTCAAAAAGTTGATCTCATGAAAATTTCAATTGTCCAGCTTGTAGATCAATACATAACTTTTGTAGAGAAGATAAAAAAAAACTTAGAATTAGCAGCTGATTTTTTAGTTATGGCTTCTTGGCTTGCATATTTAAAATCTAGACTATTACTGCCTGATGATGAAGACGATCAATTTTCTGCTTCTCAAATGGCCGAAAAATTAAAATTACAATTAAGAAAATTAGAAATGATAAGATTGCTATCTGATAAATTGATGACAAAAAAACAAATGGGTGTTGATATTTTTTTTAGAGGTGTAAAAGAGGGCATTAAGAGAAAAAATACACCTGAGTATAACGTGTCACTTTATGAATTAATAAAGGCTTATGCTGACTACAAAAGAAAAAAAAACTTTTCATCGATTAATATAGTAAAATTAAAAACTTACACCATGGAAGAAGCAATTAAAAAAATAACTTCAATGTTTCATAAATTGAAAGATTGGTGTGATTTAAAAGATATAATTCCCGATTCATTTAAAAATAAAAAAAGTTTAAAAAAAACAGGTTATGCTGGATCATTCGTTGCAGGCCTAGAACTTGTCAGAGAAGGAGATTTGCTTATAAAACAAGAAAAATTATTTGATAAAATTTTTATTAAGGTAAAAAATGAAAAAAACTGATAAAAATTTAGTTGAAGCAATACTATTTTCTGCTTCTGAGCCACTTGATGTTTCTACAATAAAATCAAAAATGAAATCTGGAACTGATGTAATGAAAATCCTATATCAATTACAAAAAGATTATTCTCAAAGAGGTGTTAACTTAGTTAATTTGGCAAATAAATGGTCTTTTCGAACATCCGGTGATTTATCAAATAAATTAAAAAAAGAAATTATAGTGCAAAAAAAACTATCAAAAGCTGCTATCGAGACCCTAGCTATAATTGCATATCATCAACCTGTAACAAGGTCTGAAATTGAAGAAATTAGGGGGGTATCTTTTAGCACCGGAACCTTGGAAATATTATTTGAATTAGAATGGGTTAAGCCTAATGGAAGAAAAAATATACCTGGCAAACCTTTATTATACGTTACAACAGATAAATTTTTAAATCACTTCAACATCAATAGTATTGATGACCTTCCTAATTCTGAAGAATTACTTGCTGCTGGATTGATCGACAGCAGAATAGACAGTTCTATTTTTGGAACATCCAAATTTATTGAAAGTGATGAAAACAATAAAGGAGAAGATATTTACTCAAATATCGATGATATGATTTCAAATACCCTGGAAGACAACAAATAACTACTTGAATTTAAAATTTTAATTCAATATAATTGCATTATATGACTATTGGAATTTGGCAAATTGCTATCGTAGTAGCCTTGGTAGTCCTTTTATTTGGAAGAGGAAAAATTTCCGAGCTAATGGGAGACGTTGCCAAAGGAATAAAAAGTTTCAAAAAGGGTATGTCAGATGACCCTGAAAACAAAACTATCTCTAAAAACGATAACAACAATAAATCAGAAAGCTAATTCATGCCTCAGATAGGATGGTCTGAGCTATTAGTAATAGTGATCTTGGCTGTATTGATTATTGGTCCAAAAGATTTACCTGTAGTTTTAAAAAAAATATCTTCATCAATAAAAAAAATCAAATCATATGTCTCAAATATTCAAGATGACATAGAAAACTCAGTTAATTTAGATGAGGAAATAGATAAAGATAAAAAAAATAAAAATAAATCTTAAATGTCTGAAAAAAAGTCTACTGTTAGTGAGCACTTGATAGAATTAAGAAGTCGTATTTTAAAGTCTATGATTTTTTTGATATTTACTTTCGTAATTTGCTATATATTTTCTGATAAAATATATAATTTTTTGGTAGATCCTTATGCTCAAGCTGTCAAGGGTGATGGAAACAACAGACGATTAATTTTTACTGCTCTACACGAAACTTTTCTAACTTATTTAAAGCTAGCTTTTTTTTCAGCCTTTTTTTTCTCTTGTCCATTAATATTAATTCAAATTTGGAAATTTATAGCTCCGGGACTGTATAAAGATGAAAAACTTGCACTATTACCTTTTTTAATTGCTACGCCTATACTTTTTTTATTTGGTGGTATGCTTGTTTATTATTTAATAATGCCTTTAGCTATTGATTTTTTCTTATCTTTCGAAACATCCTCTACAAACGGTTCTTTGCCAATTCAATTAGAGGCTAAAGTTAATGAGTATTTATCACTAGTTATGCGTTTAATTCTAGCATTTGGTATTAGTTTTCAGTTGCCTGTATTTTTAACATTGTTAGCAAAAGTTGGTTTCATAGATTCTGAATATTTGAAAACAAGGAGAAAGTATGTAGTTATTATAATATTTTCAATGGCTGCAATATTGACACCTCCTGACCCAATAACACAAATTGGATTAGCTTTGCCGCTGTTATTACTATACGAAATATCTATTTTTACTGTTAAATTTGTGCAAAAAAAATAATGATTAATATTAAAGATATAAGGTCTCAAGAAAATTTCATCATTGAAAGTTTAAACAAAAGAAATTTTAAGAACTCAGAAAAAATTATCAAAGAAGTTATCGATTTAGATAAAAATTATAGAGTTAATTTAGAAAAAAAAGAAAAATTATTAAATGAAAGAAATGTCCTTTCTAAAGAATTGTCTAAAAATATAAGCGATAAAAAAAAGTTACAGGAAATAAGCTTAAAAGTAACAACATTAAAACAAGAGATTTTAAAATTAGATCAAACAATAGAAAAAAAAAATAAAATGTTAAATGATATTTTATTATCTCTGCCAAATATACCTTGTGAAGATGTACCCGTTGGAACAAGTGAAAATGAAAATATTGAAATTCGAAAATTTGGCAAATGTATTGTTAATGATAAAATATTATCACACGAAGAAATAGGAGAAAAAATTGGGAAGTTAGATTTTGAAACAGCTGTTAAGATTTCAGGTTCAAGATTTGTCATTTTGAAAGAGAATCTTGCAAAGTTAGAAAGAGCTTTAATAAATTTTATGCTTGATGTTCATACGAATGAAAATGGATACACAGAATATAGTGTTCCGGTGATAGTTAATGAAAGTTCAATGTATGGTACAGGTCAATTACCAAAATTCAAGGATGAACAATTTCAGCTAAATAATGAGCAATGGTTAATACCTACAAGTGAAGTGAGTTTAACAAATATGGTTTCAAACTCTATAATAGATTATGAAAAGTTACCTTTAAGATTTGTAAGTTCTACACTTTGTTTTAGAGCTGAAGCTGGTGCAGCAGGAAAAGATACGAAAGGTATGATTAGGCAACACCAATTTACTAAGGTAGAAATGGTATCAATAATTCAACCAGAATTTAGACTTAAAGAATTGGAGAGAATGGTTGAGTGTGCAGAAAAAATTTTAATAAAGCTTGATTTGCCATATAGAGTTATGCTTTTATCGAGCGGTGATATGGGTTTTAGCGCAGAAAAAACATATGATCTAGAAGTCTGGCTACCCTCACAAAAAAAATATAGAGAAATATCCAGTTGCTCATCATGTGGAACTTTTCAAGCAAATAGAATGAAAGCTAGATATAAATCTTTAGATAAAAAAAATAATCTTGTCGCAACTTTAAATGGTTCAGGTTTAGCAGTCGGCAGGACAATGGTTGCGATATTAGAAAATTATCAAAATATGGATGGAACCGTATCTATTCCAGAAGTTTTAAAAAAATACATGAACGAAATAGAAAATATTTAATGGCGGAGAGGGTGGGATTCGAACCCACGAATGAGTTGCCCCATTGCCGGTTTTCAAGACCGGTGCTTTCAACCGCTCAGCCACCTCTCCGAAGACGTGATATATAAGTTAACATAATAAAAAATACAACAAATGACTTCATTTTTTTCTTATGTTATTAGTTATTATGAGAATTTTAATATCGATTCTAATATTCGTATTAGTATTAACAACTAACTCATATTCAGATGAAAGCTTTAATAGATGGTTATCCTCATTTAAAAAGTACGCTATTAACCAAGGAGTATCAGAAAATACTGTAAATGAAGCTTTTAAAAACACTAAACTATTAAAAAGAATTATTACTTACGATAGAAATCAACCAGAGTTCATCGAAAAAACTGATGTATACATTTCAAAAAGAGTAAATAACCAAAAAATTTTATATGCTAAAAAATTAATAATTATAAATGATAAACTTTTAAAAAAAATCGAGAAAGAATTTAATGTTAAAAAAAATTATTTAGTTGCACTATGGGGCATCGAAACTGTTTTTGGAAAGCACAAAGGTAAAGTGGATATAATATCAGCATTGGCAACATTAAGTTATGATAAAAGAAGGTCTGCTTATTTTTCAAGAGAACTGATTACACTTTTGAAATTAATTGATAAGAATATTGTAAGTATTTCTGATTTAAAAGGTTCCTGGGCTGGCGCGCATGGTAATTTTCAGTTTATGCCGTCCTCAATAAAAAATCATGCAATTGATTATAATAAAGATGGGAACATAGATTTATATAATTCATTAGAAGACTCTTTTGCATCTGCAGCAAATTATTTAAATAATATTGGTTGGGATAAAAATCCATGGGGTTTTAAAGTTCAGTTAAAAAATAAAATTTCAAAAAAATATTTTACTTTTGATGCAAGGAAATTATCCGAACAAAAGAAAGTTAAAGATTGGATCAAGTTAGGAGTTTTGTTACCAGATCAGGTTTTTGTAAATTCCAATATTAAAGCAAGATTAGTCAAACCTGATGGAATTGAATCTGATGTTTATATGGTTTTCAATAATTATGAAAAACTTTTAAATTGGAATAGATCGTTAAGGTTTGCAATTACAATTGGTATTTTTGCTGATTATTTGTCTGATGAAAAATAGCTTAATTATATTATTTTTTTTAATAATTTCTTCATGCTCGTCCAATTATTCATTTTATGAATCGGAAGGTTTTGCAAGCGTATCTAAGCAGAACATAATAATAACATCTTTACCAAAAGGTACTCTTTTAAAAGTTACTAATCATGAAAATAAAAATAGCAAAATTATCAAAACCGATGAGCAATCAAATACTTTGGGTTCGAGAATTATTCTATTACCTATAGAAATTTATAAAAAACTTAATTTAGATAAACAATACCCATTAGTTTATTTGGAGTCTGTTAGGGAAAATAAAAGCTTCCTCGCAAAAGAAACAAAGACATTCGAAGCTGAACGAAACGTACAAAATAAAATTAAATTAAATAAAGTCGAGATTGTGAGTTTAGATGAAGAATTAAATTCAAATAAAAAAATTTATTTAAATTTTGGACCATTTTATTTTAAGATTTATGCAGAAACATTGATAAAAACAATCAATTTGAGTTTAAAAAATAAAGATATAATATTACGCCAGTATAAAGATAAAAATTATATTGTAAGTATAGGGCCACTTAATAATCTAAAGGAATATGATAAGATATATTTAAGTTTAAAAAAAATTGGTCTACTTGGATATAAAATTGTTTTAATATGATAAAAAAAACACTGTTCTTCATTTATTTAATTTTTTACTCTCAAACTGTTTTGAGCTTTGATACTACGGCTAAACAAGCTTATTTAGTTGACGTCCAATCTGGTGAAGTCTTATATGAGAAAAATAAAGATCAAAAAATTTCACCAGCATCTATCACTAAAATTATGACATCAATAGTGGCCTTTGATCTAATTAAGAAAGGGGAATTGAAACTGGATGAAAAATTTAAAATATCTAAGAAGGCATGGAGAATGTCTTCAAAAGGATATTCATCAATGTTTATAATGCCAAATGATAGAGTAAGTGTTGAAAATTTATTAAGAGGAATAATTGTTGTATCTGGTAATGATGCTTGTGTCGCCCTAGCAGAGGGTATTGCGGGTACTGAAGAAGAATTTGTTGTAATTATGAATTCAATGGCAAAAAAAATGAATTTAACGAATACTAAATTTGCTAATTCATCCGGTCTGTATGACGAAAATAATTTTTCTACTGTTGAAGATATTGCCAAAATGTCAATTTACCTAATTAATAACTATCCTAAACTTTATAAATATTATGCAGAACAAAAATTCACCTGGGATAGAACAGGAGGAGATCCAATAACCCAAGGGAACCGAAACCCTATTCTTTACAAAGATATGGGATCAGATGGTTTAAAAACTGGTCATTTGGAAGATTCAGGTTATTCATTAGCAGCAACAATCAAGAAAAATGAAAGAAGAATTTTAAGTGTAGTTAGTGGAACTGCTTCAAAAAATGAAAGATCTAAAGAGACAATTAGATTATTGAGCTACGCTCAAAATCGTTTTGAATTACTTAAAATATCAAAAAATGATAAAAATTTTAAAATTAAAACTTGGAATTTAAAGCAAAAAACCGCTCAACTTGAGTTAAAAGAAGATTTATACATAACTATTCCAAAAAGAAAAAAAAATATTTTAAAAATAGAAATTGATCATGATGAAAGTAATATTTTAAAAAATGTTGTTAAAAAAGGTGACAAGGTGTCCAAATTGAATGTTTATTTTGATAATAAGTTAATTAAAACTGAAAACCTTTACTCATCTTTTGATACTAAAAAAGAAAATATCTTTATAAGATTTGCAAACTCAATTAGCTATTTTATATGGGGGTAGTTCCAGGTTGTTTAGTAACATTTGAAGGGATTGATGGATCAGGTAAATCTACACAAATAACAAAGTTATATAATTTTTTAAAAAATAAAAAAATTAAATGTATTAAAACAAGAGAACCAGGTGGAACTGAGTTATCAGAAAAAATTAGAAAACTTATAATTAATGATTTAAAAAATAATGAAGATAATTTCACTGAATTATTGTTATTATTTGCCGCAAGATCAAATCATTTTAAAAAAATAAGATATTACATAAAAAAAAATTATATAGTACTATGTGATAGATACATTGACTCGACTTATGTATATCAGCATTTTGAACAGGGTCAGAGCTTACATTTAATTAATTTATTACAAAAAAATATTGAAAATGGAATAAAACCAAAAATTACATTCTTCTTAGATGTGCCGATTTACTTATCAAAAAAAAGAGTGTTACATAGAAAAAAATTGGATAGGTTTGATAAGTATAAACAAAATAAATTAAATAAACTGAGAACTAGTTATTTAAAATTGTACAAAAAATATTCAAGAATTATTAAAATTGATGGCACAAAAAGTAAGAGTTTAATAGAAAAAGAAATTATAAATTGGTTAATTAAGAAAAATGTTGTTAAAAATTTCAAATAAAGTTTTTGGTTTTGACAATGAGCAAAATCTATTTCAAAATCTTTACGTTAATAAAAAATTACCCCAAGCTATAATGTTTCAGGGTTTAGAAGGAATAGGCAAATTTACACTATGTTTACATCTTGTATCTGCTTTTCTTAAAAAAAGCATCAATGAAATTGATGAAAATTTGAACAATAATGACAACGTTTTAGTTATAAAAAAAGAAGATAGTAATCAAATGTTTAAACTCGATGACATAAAAAAAATAATAAATTTTTGCCAATTAAAATCTTTTGATGAAAAACCTAGATTTATAATAATGAAAAATTCAAATTATTTAAATAATAATTCAGTAAATGCATTATTAAAATTAATAGAGGAACCACCTAAAAACATATATTTTTTATTTACTTGCAATTTACTAGATCAAAATCTTAAAACATTAAACTCAAGATTTTTTATTAAAAAACTTTTTTTAAATAAAAAATTTTATATAAAAATAATTAATAACTTTGCATCTAATAACAATTTAGACAATCTAAAAATAGAATATGATCTTAAGGATACACCTGGATTTTATTTAAGAAAATATATTTATAATCTTAATCCAAACTTAGAAAAATTAAAAAAAGACAACGAAAAGTTATTTTATAATATTTTATGTGAAAAAGTATTAAATGCGAATGAAAATAATTCAAAAATATTAAAATTAATTAAACTTAATTTATTTTTAAATAATGATATTAAAAAATTAATTAATATGCATGACTAATGGATAAAAAAAAGTTTTATATTACAACACCCATTTATTATCCTTCTGCTAAGCCTCATATGGGTCATGCTTATTCCAGCATTGCTAGCGACGTTATTGCAAGGTTTAAAAGAATTGATGGTTATGATGTTTCTTTTTTAACTGGTACTGATGAACACGGTTTAAAAATTCAAAGAGCTGCGGAGTCTCAAGGTAGTGATCCACTATCTTTTTGTGATAAAATTTCTAAAAATTTTATTGATCTTAGTCGTATTTTAAATTTAAGTAATACAGATTTTATAAGAACTACTGAAACAAGACATAAAAATACTGTTAAAAAGCTATGGTCACTTCTCCAGGAAAATGATCAACTTTATTTATCTAAATATGCAGGTTGGTATTCTGTATCAGATGAAGCTTACTATTTAGAAAATGAAGTAGAGGAGGCTGGTGGAAAAAGAGTCTCAAAAGTGAGTGGGAGTGATGTAACATGGATGGAAGAAGAAAGTTTTTTTTTCAAATTATCTGAGTGGCAAGAGCCACTTCTTAGTTTTTACAAAAATCATCCAGATTTTATACAGCCTGAAAGTAGAAAAAATGAAGTATTAAGTTTTGTTACTAGTGGATTAAAAGATTTATCTGTATCAAGAACAACTTTTAACTGGGGTATAGAAGTACCCGGTAATAAAAAACATGTTATGTACGTATGGTTGGATGCTCTTACAAATTATTTAAGTGCAACTAATTACTTCGACAAGCATAATACTTTTTGGCCAGCGGACGTTCATATTATTGGAAAAGATATTTTGAGATTCCATGCTGTTTATTGGCCAGCTTTTTTAATGGCTGCAAATCTGCCAGTTCCTAAACAAATTTTTGGCCATGGATGGATACTCTCAGGAGAAGAAAAAATGTCAAAATCCAAGGGTAATATTTTAGATCCCGTTGAACTTGTAAATCAATATGGCTCAGATGAAATAAGATATTATTTAATGAAAGATGTTATTTTTGGATTAGATGGTAAAATAAATATTGATAATTTTAAGACAACTTTAAATGATCTTGCAAATAATATTGGAAATTTATCTAATCGTATATTCACAATATTAAATAAAAATTATGAATGTAAAGTTCCTGAGATAGATGATAATTATACAATAAATAGTGATTTATTAGTTGATAAAAACAAAATTAAAAAATTAATTGATAGATATGAATTACATAACTATAGCAAATACATTCACTCTTACTCATCAATAATAAATAAGTATGTAAATGATAATGAGCCATGGAATAGGAGAAATAATTCAGAAAAAAATATTAAAAATATTCTTTTTTCTACCTTGGTTTCGTTAAAAAATATTTTTATATTACTCTATCCTGTAATGCCAAGTGTAAGTAGTAAATTTCTTAGAAGTTTAAACATAAATGAACATGAAATTTCAATAGATAAATTAAATAAAAAATTAACGATTAATGATCAACTAACCAAGCCTGATATACTGTTCAAAAAGCATGAATAGCATGATTGATTCTCACTGCCATTTATATTATGAGCCTTTTATAAATGATATTAAGGGTACCATAAATGAGTGTAAAAAAAATAATATTAATAAACTCCTTACTATTGGAGTTGATATAGAAACATCAAAAAAAAATATCGAGATTGCGAAAAAGTATAACGAAATATATTGCACAATAGGCATTCATCCAAATTCAACTTCCTTTGCAAAAGAAGAAAACTTGCTAGAATTAGAACTCTTAATAGACTCATCTAATAAAATAATTGGTATAGGTGAAACTGGTTTAGATTATTACAGAGATTTTAATAAAAATTTACAATTTTTTTATTTTGAAAAGCAGATTGAAATAGCAAAAAAAAAAAATTTACCATTGATAATTCATACAAGGGAAGCTGAAGATGACACGTATTCAATAATTAAAAAATATTCAGACAATAATATTAAATTTATTATACATTGCTTTTCAGGATCAAGGGAGTTTGCTAGAAAATGTATTGAATTAGGATGTTATATTTCATTCAGTGGAAATATTACCTTTAAAAATGCAGTTAATATAAGGGAAATTTGTAAAGAAATTAATATTGATAGAATATTGATCGAAACAGATTCTCCATATTTAGCGCCACATCCAAATAGAGGAAAAACAAATCATCCTTCAAATGTCAGGTATGTGTGTAAAGAAATAGCAAAAATTAAAAATATTGATAATGATGACGTGTCTAGAATAACCACTCATAATTTTAATGAATTATTTAAAATAAATTATAAGAATATTAAGTAAGTAAATGGCCAAACTATTATCGCATGCAATTATCCTTCCCTTAAAGGAAAATTTTAGCACGAAAGATTCGGGTGCTGTTTCTATTTGGGTAAATAGTTATTTGCAAAAAACAAAATTTAGAAAAAATATTCATATATTTTGCTCAAAGCTGAAAAGCGGGAAGTATTTAAGTAAAAAAAATCTTAATACTATTACGAGCGATCAAAATAAATTTTTTTCAAATTATACATATATAAAAGAAATTACAGATAAAATGATTTCTAAAAAAATTATTTCTGCTGAAATTCATAATAGGCCAGAATATGCAAAATTTCTAATCAATAATACGAATATAAAGGTGAATTTAATATTTCATAATGATCCAAACAATTTAAGAGATAGCGATACTATTGAAAAGAAATTTTTTTTATTAGAAAAATGTCATAAAATTGTATTTGTTAGTGAATATTTAAAAAAAAAGTTTTTTGAGAATTTAAATATAAATCATAGAAATAATGTTGAAGTTATTGGTAACGCTATTGATAAATTAAAAAAATTTCCAATTAAAGAAAAGTTAATAATATTTTCAGGCAAATTAAATAAATCGAAGGGTTATGATATATTTGGAAAGTCAATAATCAAAATTCTTGATTGTAATCCTTCGTGGAAAGCTATTGTTATTGGTAACGAACCTAGGGAAGAATACAATTTTAAGCACAAAAATTTAAAAATTTTAAATTGGTTAGAACATAAAATGTTATTAAAATATTTTGAAAAATCATCTATAGCTGTAGTTAACCCCACATGGCAGGAACCATTTGGCCGAACAGCGATGGAAAGTGCTTCAAGAGGATGTGCAGTAATAACTTCAATTTCTGGTGGATTACAAGAAACTTTTAAAAATAACTTAATATTAAAAAAAAATAATTCCCAATATCTTACAAAAAAAATTCAATTTTTAATAAATAATAAGAAAAAATTATCATTTTACCAAAGACAAAACTTTAGTAATGTCATTCATGATATTAACGATAAAGCCAAGATATTAGACAGTCAAATTCCGAAAAATGAAAATTCTTTAAATAAAAATAATCATGCGAGAATTTTACATATTTCTACATTTGGTGAAAGGGTTGATCATCGAATATTTAATCTGTCCGTCTCATCTAAAATATCAAAGGGACTGATCATAAATAATATGGATGTAATAAATTTTGATTATCGTGATTTTTTCAATAAAAATTCATTATTTATTGACGCCAATGAAAAAATTATTTCTATTGTTAAAAATTATAGACCTCATTTGATTATTTGCGGACATAATAATATTTTAAATAGGAAAACAATACTTAAAATTAAAAAAGACTTTAACTCTAAAATAATTATTTGGTACGAGGATGCCTTGGCTGTTGGGGGGCCTGATTATAAAAAAAGTATAAAATTATTAGAGAAAAATAATGATTTAATAGATAGATATTTTGTAACTACTCATCCTTCTCAAATTAAAACAATAATACCAGATAAGAAAATGCATTTTATGCCAATACCAGTTGATTTAAATATAGAAAGTGAAAATTTTTATAATAAAAATAAAACAAAAGATTTGTTTTTTGCTCTTAGTCATGGTGTCAATTTTGGAAAGTTAAAAAACCGTGTATATGATGATAGGTTTAAATTTATCAATAAATTAATCAATGAGTCTAAAGGAAAAATAAACTTTAATATTTTTGGTCTTTATAATGAACAGCCAAAATGGAATTTCGATTTAAATGATGAAATAATGAAATGTAAAATCTGTTTAAATTTGAGCAGAGGGAAGCCGGTTAAGTACTATTCTAGCAATAGAATTGCTACATTGATGGGAAATGGATGTTTAACCGCTATAGATAAAAATATAAAATTTAGTGATTTTTTTAACAAAAACGAAGTTCTATTTTATAGAGACGCAAAGGATCTGATTAAAAAAATCATTGAGATAAAAGATAAGCCCAAAGTAATAAAACGAATGGCAAAAAAAGGAAAGTTAAAATATTTTAAATTATTTTCAAATGTTATTGTAAGTCAATTTTTAATTGATAAAACTTTCGGTTTCAAAAATAAATATAAATATAAATGGTCTTAATTGATAATTGCAAAGTTTAAATTTTATAAAGATTAATGCACTCAAAGAAACTTATAGTTAAAGTAGCAGCAGGATTAGGTAATCAAATGTTTATGTATGCAAATGCATATGCTTTATCAAAAGAATATGATTTAAATCTAACCATTGATGACACGTCTGGATTTTTTCAAAATAAAAACAAAACCTTTTCTAGAGAATATGGATTAGATATGTTCAATTTAAGTGCAAAAAAATCTTGTAGCAGAAACAAATTTGATAATTATGCCAAACATATTCTAAAAAAATTATTAATTTTTTTTGACTTTTTTTTCTTAAAAAAAAAATTTATTAAAGAAAAAACTAATAGAAATAAAATAACAAGTTTTACGCCCATTATGTTGGATGACGCTGGACAAAAAATATATATAGAAGGATATTATCAAAGTGAAAAATATTTTTCTAAAGAAAAAAAAAATATTCAAAAAGAGTTTTTAATAACTTTAGATAATCCAAATATAAATGAGAAATATAAACAAATGTTAATTGATAAAAATTCTATTTCGTTACATGTGAGGAGAAATAGATTTAAAAGTGATGATGGAAAATTTGGAGATCCAAATTACGATGGTTTGATTACATTTAACAATGTGATTGATTACCTCAATAGAGGTATAAATTATTTTAAAAATAATACTGATAATCCACATTTTTTTATCTGGTCAGATAATTTTGAAAATATTGAAGAATATTTTGAAGGTGATAATTTCACATTTATTAAAGGCCTGAATATTAAACAGGACTTTTATTTATTTCAATTTGCAAAAAACTTTATAGTTTCACCCTCAACTTTTCATTGGTGGGGAGCATGGTTAAATACATATACAAATAAAATATGTCTTAGACCAAAAGATATTAATCCATCGCATAATAAAGATTTTTGGCCTGATGAATGGATTTCTATTTAGATATTAATCTTATTAAGTGCATTATTTTTGAATATATTCGCTTCTTTAATATATCTTCTTACCATCTGAGTTGATTTGTGACCTGTCATTGCCATGATGCTTCGTTCATCAGCGCCAGATTCTGCTGCCACGGTTGCAAAACCTGATCTAAGACTGTGACCAGCAAAATTAGCATTGTCGATACCAGCCAATTTGAGATATTTTTTAATTAACAATACTACAGTTTGATCTGTTAACCTATTGTTAGTTAATATTGAGCCTTTAAAAAACCTTCTAAAAATTGGTCCACATTTAATATGTGACTCATCAATCCATTTTCTAAGATTAGTTACTGGACAATATACTTCATTAGCAAAATAGGGGAGTCCTTTAATCATTCCCTCACCAAATTGATCAGTTTTTGATTTTTTAATATCTATTTTCAAACCCTCTTCGACAAATTCCAAGTCGTCATAATCAATTGAAATAAGCTCTGATCTTCTGAAACCACCAGCAAATCCTAGCAATATGATAGATTTATCTCTTAATTTTATTAAATTATTAATTTCTAAACTATTAATTATATTTATTATAGATTTTAAGTGTTTTGCTAATATTGGCTTTTTACCTTTTTGTATGCTTCCTTTAACCCTTCTGATTCCCATTAAATTATCAATTATTACTGGATGTTTAATATCCAAATAAAAGCCTTTTAGCTTGTGTACCATGCTAATTGATACCAATCTCCTTCTCAAAGTACTAACTTTAGATATTTTGGATAGATGGGTTAAGTATAAAGAAACTGTTCTAGGTTCCGATGGCAATGAATTAAATCCATGTCTAGAACAAAATATTCCGAAATCTTTAAAATCTGATTTATAAGCCCTTAAAGTATTTTTAGATTTGGAGATCCTTAAATTGCTAAGTGTCTCTTCACTTAAATTTTTTAATTCATTTGTTAATTTGTTCATATTACTATTGATAACAATTAATTATCAATAGTAATAATACAACCATTATTGTATGTCAATTATTACTTTTTATAAATAAAAGGTCTTAAGCTTTATTAATATATAATTAATGTAGTAATCACCTATTGCTATTAAGAGTTGTTTGCACACATCAAATGATGTTTGTAGGCTATAAATATGAAGAAAATGGCTTTTGTTGGTTGATAAATCTGATATTTTTGCCAATTTAGGTCAATAATAGTTATTAAGCATTATAAGCTGATCTCATATATCCCATAATATGTTCTTTTTACTATATTGTATAGTTTAATAAATTTGAAAAAAAGCATAAAATCAATAATTTATAATATATACTTAAATATATTATTTAATATTTAGTAAATATATTATGTATAGACAAAAGAAAAAAAAAGATTATTTGATTATATAGCTCAAGATTTATAGCTGATTTAGCCATCTCTGTTCTTCTTGAGCTACTTAAATATTGTATTTAGAACTACTTCTTTATAGATCCAGCAGACATTATAAACTTTGATGCATCCTCAAAAGTCATATCTAAATAGACTACATCACTTTCAGGTACAACTAACAAAAATCCGCTTGTAGGGTTGGGCGTTGTAGGAACAAATATATTGATCATTTTAACCCCCACTTTATCAGAAACCTCACCAGTATTAACGCTTGTGGCAAACCCAAGAGAATAAATACCTTTTCTTGGATACTCTATTAATACCATTTTTTTTGAACTGTTATCGTCATTTGTGAAACTCTTTGTAAGTTGTGTTAAACCGCTAAATATAGTTTTTAATACTGGTATTTTATTAAATAGTCTGTCGCTAAAACTTAAAAAAAATCTACCAATAAAAGTAACTGAAAACATACCAATTAAGGTGATAATTAAAATTGTAATCAAAATTTCCAACCCGGGTATATTGAAAGGGAGATATTTATTTGGATTAATTGCTTGAGGCAAAAGGTTTGAAAAAACCCTCTCAACAAATATAGTTAGGTAAATTGTTATACCCACAGGTATTAATACGACAATACCGGCAAAAAAATAATTTCTTAATTTAGCAAATATAGATTTTTTAACCTTTATCTCTTCCTCAGGCATTAAATTGTGTTTCCTGCAGAGTAGATTATGAAAGCAAGAATTAAAAACAAAATAACTATTAAAACTTTATTATCCAGGTTCATTGAATCAGTATTTAACTTAATATATACTAATATATTAATGAAAAGAAGACAATTTATTACTTATTTAGGATGTGGCTGCTGCTCTTTTATACTCCCTTCGTGCAGCACAACTCCCATAACCAATAGAAAACAGCTTAGACTTTATCCCGAATCTACGATCAATGCCAATGCTTCAAAAGCTTATTCACAATTTAAGAAAAAAGCAAAAATGAGCAATGATATAAAAACATTAAACATGATTAAAAGAATTGGTTCCAAAATGGAGAAAGCTATAACCTTTTATTTTTCAAGCAAAAAGATGCCAGATCCAACAAAAAATTTTAAATGGGAATATGTATTAGTTGATGATGATAAAACTTTAAATGCTTGGTGCATGCCTGGAGGTAAAATAGCAATTTATACAGGTATATTAAAAGTTACTAAGAATGAAGATGGGTTAGCAAATGTTATGGGCCATGAGATAGCTCATGCAGTAGCCAAACATTCTGTTGAAAGAGCAAGTACAGCAATGGCTTTAAATTTAGGTACGGCGGTAATAGATATTTTTTCTGGTGGAGTTATTAGCAGAACAAGAAATACAGTTGGAAGAAATACAGGTGTTGACATATTGCAAGTTGGTATTTTCAATCCATTTACAAGAAGTCAAGAAAGCGAGGCTGATTATTTAGGATTAGCTTTTGCATCATTAACCGGTTATAATTTGTATGAGGGAGCTGAACTTTGGAAAAGAATGAAAGATGAAATGGGTAAAGAAGTTCCTCAATTCTTAAGCACTCACCCATCACCTGACAACAGAATAAGACAAATTAGAAACTGGATACCACAAATAAGGACTCAGTTTCCTAAAATTAAAAATATTTAACTTTTTTTATTCTATCAAACGTATCTTTGAGACACTTATTACAATATACTTTTTCTTTTATTCTGTAAGTTAATATTGAAACTTTAATAGATTTTTTACACTTGATGCAATTTAAGAAGTAAAACATATTCTTTATCATTGGTGAGCCCGACAAGATTCGAACTTGTGACCCATTCCTTAAAAGGGAATTGCTCTACCAACTGAGCTACGGGCCCACTTTTATATATTTACTTCATAATTCATGTATTAAATTAAGCCATATATTACAAGACTTTTTAACAGTTTAATTTATCAAAATGTTGATTATAAAATTCCTGAAATTTACCTATTTTAATTGAATTTCGAATTTTGCTCATCAGGTCTTGGTAGAATGCAATATTATGCCAAGAAATAAGGGTAGAAGCTAAAATTTCATTACAATTTATTAAATGATTTAAATAATTTTTAGAATAGTTTTTTGAGGCTGGACAATCAACGCTTAAATCTAAGGGATTATCATCCTTAGTGTATTTAGAATTTCTTAAATTAACTTTACCATCCCAAGTATATGCCAGGCCATTTCGAGCAGTTCTTGTCGGTAATACACAATCAAACATATCCACTCCCCTTTTAACTGCTCCTAATAAATCTCCAGGAGTACCTGTACCCATCAAATATCGTGGTTTATTTTTGTCCATTAAGGCTGTTATTTCTTCTACCGTGTTAAACATTTCACTTTGAGGTTCACCTACAGCAAGTCCACCAAGCGCATAACCATCAAACCCAATATTTACAAGTTTTTCTAGACATTCTTTCCTTAAATCAAAAAATATACCACCTTGAACTATTCCAAATAACATTTTTTCACTATTAAAACCGAACTCTTTTTTTGATCTCTCAGCCCATCTAATTGATAAATTCATAGAATCTGTAATTCTTTTTTTATCTTTTGTGTATTCCGGACATTCATCAAATACCATAACTATGTCGGAGTTTAATTTTTTTTGGGTATCAACACTTATCTCAGGTGATATAAAAATTTTTCTACCATCAACATGAGAATTAAATGTTGCTCCCTCTTCATTAATTTTTGTATTTTTAGAAAGGGACATCACTTGAAAACCACCTGAGTCTGTTAAAATAGGTTTATCAAAATTCATAAATTGATGTAAACCACCCACTCTTTCTATTCTTTCAATGCCAGGTCTTATAAATAAATGGTAAGTATTACATAAAATTATTTGCGAACGCGTTTGATTAATTTGATCAACTGTCAAAGCTTTAACTGTGGCAGCTGTTCCAACAGGCATAAAAGTTGGTGTATCAATTACACCTCTTTTACTGGTAATTTTACCTAAGCGTGCACCACTGTCTTCATTTAATAATGAAAACTTTATTGGCATTTATTATTCTACAATTATTTTTTCAATAATATCTGGATTATCTACGGCACCCGAACCAGGTGAGCCTTTTTTAATTTGATCAACAAATTCCATACCAGATATCACTTTCCCAAAAACCGTATACTGACGATCTAAATGTGGATGAGTATCAAAACAAATAAAAAATTGACTGTTTGCACTATCAGGGCTCTGAGATCTGGCCATTGATAGAACGCCTCTCTCATGCGGGATATTATTAAACTCAGCTTTTAAGTCAGGTAAATCAGACCCTCCTGTGCCGACCATTGCAGGATTAAAATTATTTTTTGTATTGCCATGCTGTACATCACCTGTTTGGGCCATAAAACCATCTATAACTCTGTGAAAAGCAACACCATTATATTTACCC
>CBFHID010000001.1:102213-150933 GCA_965655895.1 Candidatus Pelagibacteraceae bacterium
TGTTTACTTAACTCTAAAACTCTCTTAACATGATTTGGAGCAACATCATCAAAGAGCTCAATCTTAACATCTCCGTATTTTAATTTAATTGTAATTTTTGATTTTTCCATTGAAAACCCTTTTGTTGAGAATATTAAAAAAAATAAAAAAACAGATATACTTTTTTTAAAATTCATTATTTATACTTTTTTTTTAAATACATTAATGCAGGCTTTGGTGCAAATTTTGAAACATCCCCCTTTAAAGAGGCTATTTCTTTGACCATTTTAGAAGATATTGCCTGGTTCTCAATATCAGCCGTTAGAAAAATCGTTTGTATAGTTTTGTCTAATTTACTATTCATTCCTGATAATTGAAACTCATATTCAAAATCAGCAACAACTCTAAGTCCTCGTATAATAATTGAAGCATTAATTTTTTTACAATAATCAACCGTTAGCATATTAAAGCTAGAAACTTTAATTTTGTCTTTAATGCTTTTCGGAAATGACCGAATAGTTTGTGTAACAATATCCATTCTATCTTTTAGAGAAAAAAGACATTTTTTTTCAATATTATTCGCAACAGACACGTGAAGAGTATCAACTATTTTTGTAGCTCTTTTAATAATGTCAACATGACCTAAGGTAATTGGATCAAAAGTTCCAGGATATAACGCAATTTTTTTATTCATTACTATCCGCTAACCTAACAGCTGTAACAACCTTTTCATCTGACCCTGTTTTAAATATTCTAACACCTTGAGTATTTCTTCCAGCTATTCTAATCTCACTAACCTTAACTCTAATCATTTGGCCCTTATTTGTTACAAGCATAATATCATCTTCAGCATTAATAGGAAATGATGCTGCAACGTTTCCATTTCTTTCCGATGTAGAAATATTAATAATACCCTGTCCTCCTCTTCCAGTTTCTCTAAACTCATAAGATGAAGATCTTTTTCCATAACCATTCTCTGTTATTGTCAATATAAATTCTTCTTTTGATTTCATTTCATCCTTATTTGAAGAAATTATATTAGGCTTTAAGATAGAAAGAGAAATTACTTTATCGTTATTCTTTAAATTAATCCCCTTTACCCCCTTTGAACTTCTACCTTTAAATAAACGTATTTTTTTACTATTAACTCTTAAACTTTTTCCTAAAAAAGAATTTATCATAATATCATCATTACCCTTTAGAAGTTTAACTGAAACAATCTCATCACCTTTGTCAAGCTTCATAGCTATTTTTCCATTGGCCTGAATATTCCTGAAATCTTCTAAGTTATTTTTTCTAATTTTCCCTAACTTTGTAATAAAAACTATATTTAAACTTGACCACTCATCTTCATTTTCTGGCAAGGGCATTATTGATGAAAGATAACTTTGGTTATCTAGTGGAAAAAGATTGTGCAATGATTTCCCTTTTGATTGATTTGAACCTTCTGGAATTTTCCAAGTCTTAATTTTATATACAATACCTTTATTAGAGAAAAATAGCACAGGTGTTAAAGTATTAACTGAAAAAAGTTGTGTAACAAAATCTTCTTCTCTTGTTACAATTCCCACTTTACCTCGACCACCTCTCTTTTGCGATTTAATATTTGTTATTGGAGTACGTTTTATATAACCTTTATTTGTGACTGTAACGACTACTTGCTCTTTTTGTATCACGTCCTCTACTTCAACAGATGAAAATTGCTCAATTATCTTTGTTTTCCTAGGTTTTGCAAACTTAGTTTTGATATTAGTTAACTCTTCCTTTATTAAATTTATTAACTCTTTTTTATTATTAAGAATTTTTTTTAATTTAATTATTAAATTATATAATTCATTTAATTCTCCATTAATTTCATCGTGACCAATTGCAGTCAATTTTTGCAATCTAAGATCCAATATAGCCTTAACTTGATAGTCAGTTAGTTGATACTCTTTAATATTATTGAGCTCATTGATTTCTAGTATGTTTTTATCTAAATTAGATTTTTTGAAATTCCATTTTTTTAATAATAAAGATGATTTTGCTTCATTGGGGTTTTTAGACTTTCTAATTGTAGAGATAATTTCATCAATATTTTCAATTGCTATGAATAATCCAATAAGTATATGGGAGCGGTCCTTTGCTTTTTTTAAATCAAATAAAGTTCTTTTAATTATAGTTTTTTCTCTAAACTTTACAAAGATTTCGATAAACTGTTTGAGATTTAGAAGTTCTGGTTTTTTTTCATTTATTGCTAACGTATTAAAACCAAATGAACTTTGTAGTGGAGAAAATTTATAAAGTTGATTAATTATAACATCTTGATTTATATTTTTTCTTATTTCAACGACAATTCTGACACCTTCTTTATTAGTTTCGTCTCTTAAATCTGAAATTCCTTCTAATTTTTTTTCTCTAATTAATAAGGCAATTTTTTCTATTAGTGCTGTCTTATTTACTTGAAATGGGATCGATTTTATTACTATTAATTTTCTCTCCCTTTCTCCTTCTTCCACTTCAATTTCTCCTCTAATTTTAATAGAACCTCTTCCTTTTTCATATCCATTTCTAATTTCATTTTTTCCCAAAATAATTCCTCCGGTCGGAAAATCAGGACCTGGAATTATTTTCATTATTTCTGAAATAGAGATGCTATTATTATTTAGATAAGCCATAGTACCATCAATTACTTCACCTAGGTTATGCGGGGGTATATTGGTTGCCATACCCACGGCAATACCTCCTGCGCCGTTAACTAATAAGTTTGGAAATTGAGCTGGTAAAACCACAGGTTCAGTTTCTGTATCATCATAGTTATTTTGAAATCCAACTGTATCTTTATCAATATCTGATATTAAAAATTCGGAAATTTTTGAAAGTTTTGTTTCAGTGTATCTCATTGCTGCTGCTCTATCGCCATCAAGAGATCCAAAATTACCCTGTCCATCAAGTAAAGTAGTGTTCATTGAGAACTCTTGCGCCAGTCGCACTAAAGCGTCATAAACAGCTTGATCACCATGCGGGTGATATTTACCTATTACATCACCTACTACTCTTGCAGATTTTCTAAACTGTTTTGACCAATCATAGCCACCTTTATACATCGCGTAAATTATTCTTCTATGAACTGGCTTTAGACCATCTCTAGCATCTGGTAATGCCCTAGAAACAATTACGCTCATAGCATAAGATAAATAAGATGATTTCATCTCATCACTAATATTTCTATTACCGAATTTTTTAATAGACATTTATTTTAAATTAAAAAGGAACTTCATCATCTAAATCATTAGACGAGATATTATTATCTGATGGTAACGAACTAGAGTCTTGGTTAATTGCACCATCATCGCTCCTACTAACTCCACCCGAGCTACCAAGCATTGTTAGTGTAGAGTTATAACCTTGTAGAATTACTTGCGTACTATATTTTTCTTGTCCATTATTATCTGTATATTTTGTCGTTTGTATTTGACCTTCTACATAAACTTGCGCACCTTTTTTTAGATATTGCTGCACTACATTAACAAGACCTTCGTTAAATATAACAACTCTATGCCATTCAGTTTTTTCTTTTTTTTCACCAGTATTTTTATCTTTCCAAGTCTCAGAAGTAGCAATGCTTAATCTTGCAACATTTTTGCCATTAGACATTTGCTTAACTTCTGGATCATTACCCAGCCTACCGATTAATAATACTTTATTTAAACTTCCTGCCATATTTTTATGATTATAATTAAGTTTAATTTAACATAAATCGTTTCAATATATAACTAATTAATAGTAAAACGATCAACAGGTATGCTTAAAAATATAATAGTTAAAGGGGCAAAAGAACATAATTTAAAAAATCTTTCTGTAGAAATACCAAGAGAGAAATTAGTCATCATTACTGGGCTTTCTGGATCAGGAAAATCTTCTTTGGCATTCGATACAATTTATGCTGAAGGACAAAGGAGATATGTAGAAAGTCTTTCCGCCTATGCAAGACAATTTTTAGATAAAATGAAAAAACCAAATGTTGATTTGATAGAAGGATTGTCACCGGCTATTTCAATAGAACAAAAAACTACATCAAAAAATCCAAGATCTATTGTTGCAACAGTTACTGAAATTTATGATTATATGAGAGTTCTTTATGCTAGAATAGGTACTCCATACTCTCCTTTTACTGGCAAAGAAATTAAATCTCAAACTGTATCTGAAATAGTAGATAAAATTTTAGATTTACCGCAGCCATCAAGGATAACTGTTTTTTCTCCAATCGTAAGAGGTCGTAAAGGTGAATACAAAAAGGAAATTCAAGGCCTTAAGAAACAAGGATATGAGAAAATTAGAATAGATAATAAGCTTTATGATATTGATGATGTTCCAACACTTAATAAAAAACTAAAACATAATATTGATATTCAGGTTGATAAATTCGTAAATAAAAAAGATGAAATTAAAAGAATAGCGGAAAGTATAGAATCTGGTTTAAAGTTATCTGATGGATTAATTTATGCAGAATATAAGAATGAAAGTTTACCAAAAGAACATCAAAAGATTGAAAAGCTAACTTTTTCTTCGAAGTTTGCTTGTCCTGAAAGTGGTTTTACAATTGAGGAAATAGAACCTAGACTTTTTTCATTTAATTCTCCTTTTGGTGCCTGTACAGAATGTGACGGACTTGGTATCGACTTATTCGTAGATCCGAAACTCGTAGTGCCAAATGACAAAATAACATTAGCTGACGGTTGTATAAAGCCATGGTCAACTAGTTCATCGCTATATTATGCTCAGACATTAGCTTCACTAGCAAAACATTATAAGTTTTCATTGAATGATTCTTGGAAAAAAATACCAAAAAAAATACAAGATATAATTTTATATGGATCTGATGATGAAGAAATTAAATTTACCTATGATGATGGTTATGAAAAATATTCTAGTTCAAAATCATTCGAAGGTGTTATTACCAATCTTGAAAGAAAATATTTAGAAACTGAAAGCGATTGGAAAAGAGAAGAAATATCTCAATATCAAAGTGAAAAAGAATGTGGCACATGTAACGGTTTTAGATTGAAAGAAGAAGCTCTTTGTATAAAAATAAATAATAAAAATATTAGTGAAGTAACAAATTTATCTATTAAAGATGCTAATGAATGGTTTCTAGAACTCCCAAATGTTTTAACACAAAAACAAAAGGAAATAGCAACGCATGTTCTCAAGGAAATTAATGAAAGATTAAAATTTTTAGTCAATGTTGGTTTAGATTATTTAAATTTATCAAGAGCATCAGGAACTCTCTCAGGTGGAGAATCGCAGAGGATAAGATTGGCTTCGCAAATAGGATCTGGGTTGCAAGGAGTTTTGTATGTCCTTGATGAACCTTCTATTGGTTTACATCAAAAAGATAACTCTAAACTTTTAGAAGCTTTAAAAAGATTAAGAGACCTTGGAAATTCTGTGATTGTGGTTGAGCATGATGAAGAAGCAATGTTAACTTCAGATCACATAATTGATATAGGTCCAGAAGCTGGTATTAATGGTGGTAAAGTTATAGCCCAGGGTACATGCGAAGAAATTAAAAAAAATAGCAATAGTATTACAGGGGATTATCTTTCTGGACGTAAATATATTGCTATTCCTAAAAACAGAAGAAGTGCAAAGAATGGAAGATTTTTGCAAATCAATGGATGTACAGGGAATAATCTTCAAAATGTTAATCTAAATATACCTTTGGGAACTTTAACTTGTGTTACTGGAGTATCTGGAAGTGGAAAATCAACAGCAGTTCTTCATACATTATACAGGGCGCTAAATTTAATGATAAACAAATCATATTCTAGGCATATGCCACAACCTTTCAAAGGAATTAAGGGTTTTGAATACTTAGATAAAATTATTGATATAGATCAATCTCCAATAGGAAGAACTCCAAGATCAAATCCAGCTACTTATTCTGGCGCTTTTACGCCAATAAGAGATTGGTTTACAGCTTTACCGGAAGCTAAAAGTAGAGGCTATAAACCTGGAAGATTTTCATTTAACGTTAAAGGTGGAAGGTGTGAAGCTTGCGAAGGTGATGGTGTAATAACCTATGAAATGCATTTCTTACCCGACGTTTTTGTTCAATGTGATGTTTGCAAAGGAAAAAGGTATAATAGAGAAACACTAAGCGTAACTTTTAAGGACAAAAGTATCGCTGATGTTTTAGACATGAGTGTAGATGAAGGTGTTAATTTTTTTGAAAATATACCAGCCGTAAAAGATAAACTTTTAACATTAAAAAAAGTGGGGCTTGGCTATATGAAAATTGGTCAACAAGCTACCACCTTATCTGGTGGTGAGGCGCAGAGAATAAAACTAGCGAAAGAATTATCTAAAAGATCTACAGGAAGAACTATTTATATTTTAGATGAACCCACAACAGGTTTACACGCCCATGACATTAAAAAACTTTTAGAAGTTCTTCAAGCATTTGTTCAAAAAGGTAATACAGTTCTAGTTATAGAACACAATATGGACGTGATTAAAACTGCTGATTGGATCATTGATATGGGACCTGAGGGTGGAGACAATGGTGGAAAGGTGTTGTTTCAAGGTAAACCAGAAGATTTAATTAAAATTAATAATAGTTATACGTCGCAATATTTAAAAAAAATATTAGTTGAAAAAGAAAAAAAATTTAAAAAAATTGCCTAATATTTATGGTGTTGTATCAACAACTTCATTCCAATCTCTTTTAACTTTAAAAATTAATATCAATGGTGATGCTATAAAAATTGAAGAATATGTGCCAACTATTACACCCCAGATTAATGCAAATGAAAATCCTTTTAAAATTTCACCACCAAAAAAATAAATTGCAATCAAGGCCAATAAAGTAGTGATTGAGGTTTTTAATGTTCTAGGCAAAGTTTCATTTATGGAATTGTTAATCAAATCTAAAATTTCAATCGTCTCATCTTTTTTTAAATTTTCTCTTATTCTATCATAAATAACAACAGTATCATTCATTGAATATCCCACGATCGTTAAAACAGCCGCTATAATAGATAAATTAAATTCAAAGTTAATAATACTAAATGCACCTAATGTTAAAACAACATCATGACATAATGCCAATATTGCACCAAGACTGAATTGCCATTCAAATCTTAACCAAATATAAAAAAGCATTAATATTAATGCTATTAATACTGCGTATATTCCTGATTGTGTAAGTTCTTTACTAATCTTTGGTCCAACCATCTCAACTCTTCTAAAGTTAATTTCCATGTTTAAAGATTTTACTAAACTTGATTTTATCGAAGGAATAAAATTAGCATCACCGCTTTTTTTTTCTAATATTGCTAAAAAAGTTTTATTATCGCCAAATTCTTTAACTTTTATATCTCCAAGATTTTGGTTCAATAAAGCGGACCTAATTTTATTAGCAGAAAAACTTTTCTCAAACTGCATTTCAATAATTGTCCCACCTTTAAAATCAATTCCAAGATTTAATCCCTTGTTAACGAGACTAAAAATTGAAATTAAAATCAATAAAATCGAAATAAAATAAAATTTTTTGTAATGATTTAAAAACTTGATTTCTGAATTATAAATATTTATCATTAAATTTTAATTATTTCACCTTTTTTAGATTTAACGTATAGTGATACAAAAAACCTACCTAGAACAAATGTTGTAAATAGAGAGGTTATAATTCCAATTGCTAAGGTAACCGCAAAACCTTTAATGGGGCCACTGCCAACAAAATATAAAACAAATGCTGCAATTAACGTTGTAATATTAGCATCTAGTAATGTAGATAGTACTCTTTTGTATCCATTATCAAAAGCAATAAGTATATTAGTTTCATCTTTTAATTCCTCTTTGATTCTTTCATAAATTAAAACATTCGCATCTACCGCCATACCTACAGTTAAAATAATTCCTGCAATACCCGGCAGTGTTAAAGTAGCTTCTATAAAAGTCAAAATACCCAATAGTAAAATTAAATTAATGAGTAATGATACATTGGCAAATATACCAAGTATTTTATAATTATAAAAAATATAAAGAATTACGAGACAAAAACCTATAATTAGTGAAATGACTCCTTTATCTATACTTTCTTGGCCCAAATCTGGCCCAACAGTTCTCTCTTCAATAATTGCCATAGGAGCAGGTAGAGCTCCAGATCTCAAAACTATAGCGAGATTGTTAGCTTCTTCTACACTAAAACCCCCAGATATTTGGCCATTACCTGTAGTAATTGCGTCTCTTATAACAGGCGCACTAACAACTTTATTATCAATTATAATTGCTAACCTTCGTCCGATATTATTTTTTGTAGCATATGCAAATTTTTTAGAACCAAAACTATCTAATTTAAAATTAACAACGGAATTATTATTTAGATTATCAAATCCCGGTTGTGCCTCGGTTAAATGTTCACCAGATAATACTAGTTGTTTATCAATATTATAGGTTTCGGTACCACTCTTTGAATTTAGTTTCTCATAGCTATTTGGCTTAGAATCATTTTTCGCTAAGAATTTAAATGTTAATTTTGCTGTAGTACCAATTATTTCTTTTATACGTTTAGGATTCTTAATACCTGGCAATTCTATAAGAATTCTATCATCTCCCTGTGCTATAATAGTGGGTTCTCTTGTTCCAAGTTCATCAATTCTTGATCTAATAATTTCAAGTGATTGCTCCATGGCATTTTTTTTTATTTTTTCAAGATAAGGTTCGCTAAAATTAATTTTAACTAAAGTTTCATTAATACTATAATTAATTTCATTACTTGTTTCGTCTATTTTTGGGTTAAACGTTTTATCTTTTAAAGAATTGTTTATTTTATTTTTATCTTCAATATTAATTTCAAACAAAATTTCAGAATTTTGAATATTAAAGTTTTTATAATTTATTTTTTGTGATCTGAGTCTTTTTTTTAACTCAAAAGCTTTGGCTTCAATTTTCTCTTTAAAAAGAGGTTTGGAGTCTACTTCTAACAAAAGATAAGAACCACCCTGCAAATCTAATCCTAAAACCACTTTTTTATTTGGTAAAAAACTTATTTCGTTTTTAAAAAAATTAGGAAGAAAAAATAACAACCCAAATAAAATAACAATAAATATTGAAAAAATTTTTAATCTTGAAAAATGTAACACACCAAATTACTGCTTAGGTTCAGTTTTACTTAAAACCTGAGTAATTGTAGATTTTATAACTTGAACAACTACATTTTCTGAAATTTCTATTTCAGCTTTTTCATTATCTACAATTCGTATAACTTTACCAACAATACCACCAGACGTAACAACACTGTCACCACGACCTAAAGATTCAACCATAGCTTTGTGTTCTTTGATTCTCTTTTGCTGAGGTCTAATTAATAAAAAATAAAAAATAACAAATATTAATATTAAAGGTACAAACTGACCTAGTGTTTTTGGATCCATGAGAAGCTATTTAACCTAAATGTATTATAATACAACCTATATTTACTCTCGATTTAAGTATATTTTAATTTTTTGAGCTAAATTACTATTGTCTAATTTTGTATCCATAACATTCATCACAAAATAATCTGTTAATAATTTATCATTCATTTCTAAAATTTTCTCAAATTCTGAAAGTTCAGAATCTGACAATTCAAAACAATACTTCTGAAAAAAACCACCTAGCACCAAATCCATTTCTTTTGTTCCTCTATGGTTTGATCTAAATAATAGTTTTTTAATAAAGTCTTTATTGCTCACCAAAAAAATAAATATAAAAATAACAAATATAATCAATGAAAAACGACTTATTTGATCCAATAATAAAAATCAAAGGCATTGGACCTAAAATTCAAAAAAAACTAGAGGAAAGAAATATATACAATAAGACAGATTTGTTATTAAATCTTCCAACCGGCTTAATTGATAGAAGATTTTGCCCAAAGCTTGATCAATTAGAAATTGGCAAAATATCAACTGTTTTTGCAACACCAATTAAATATAATTTTCCTAGAATTAGAAATTTACCTAGTAGAGTAACTTGTGCAGATGAATTCAGTCAAATTGATATTGTATTTTTTAACTCAAGAGAAAATTATATTAAACAAATTTTGCCCATCAATGAAGAAGTTGTAATTAGTGGTAAAGTCAATATTTACAAAAACAAATACCAGATAACTAATCCCGACTATATAAGAACCACTGATAAGGGTTCCGATATAACAAAAATTATGTCTAAGTACACATCAATAACGGGGATTTCTGACAAGACACTGCAAAAAATTTATAGTGATGAAGCAAAAAATATTAATAAAATTGATGAATGGTTTGATCAATCCTTTTTAAATAAAATGAAATGGTTTACATGGTCAGAAAGTATAAAGCGAATACACAATCCAATTAACACAGATGATGTAAATAAAAACTCAATATTCTATGAACGTTTAGCTTTTGATGAAATATTTAGTAATCTTTTTATATTTAATGAAATAAAAAAAAGAATCAAAAAAATTAAAAAAAAACCAAAAACATTTAGCGATTCTGAAATTCAGAAAGTAAAAAAATTTATACCCTTTAATTTAACAGATGATCAAGAAAAATGCTTAAGTGAGATAATTTCTGATATGCAATCAAATAAAAAAATGATGAGAGTGCTACAGGGTGATGTGGGATCGGGTAAAACAATTGTTGCTTTAATATCATCATACTTAAATACAAAATCTAATTTTCAAACAGCTATAATGGTTCCAACCGAAATATTAGCTACACAACACTTCAATTTGTTTACAAAAATATTTAAAGATACGGGAATAAAAATAGACTTATTAACGGGTAAGACCAAAAGCAAAGACCAAATAAATATAAGAAAAAAAATTAAACTAAATGAAATTCAAATTATAATCGGTACACATTCACTTTTTCAAAACAAAATAGAATTTGAAAACTTAGGTTTGATTGTTATAGACGAGCAACATAAATTTGGAGTTAGACAAAGAATTAGTTTGTCTCAAAAAGGTAATGATAATACTGATGTTATTTTAATGACGGCAACACCGATTCCAAGAACTTTAATTTTAACCAATTACGGTGATATGGATTTATCAACTATCAACAAAAAACCTTTTTCAAATGAAAATATTGAAACTTTAATCAAGCCTCATGAAAAATTAAACGAAGTTATAGAATTTGTTAATAAAAAAATAGAAAATGGTGACCAAATTTACTGGGTATGCCCTTTGATTGAGGAAAGCGAAAAATTAAAACTAACAGCAGCTATTAAACGATATGAATTATTAAAGAAAAATATCAAATGCGACATTGGTTTGCTACACGGTGCGTTAAAAAAAGATGACAAAGACTCTGTAATGAAAAATTTTATAGATGGAAATATAAAATGTATTATATCAACAACAGTAATAGAAGTTGGAATCGACAATCCAAATGCAAATACAATTATAATTGAGAATGCAGAAAGGTTTGGTTTGGCCCAACTGCATCAGTTGAGAGGTCGTGTGGGTAGATCTGGAAAACAAGCCCATTGTTTATTAGTATATTCATCATCAATTTCAGAAACGGGTAAAAAAAGATTAAAAATACTAAAGGATTCTAATGATGGTTTTTATATTTCTGAAGAAGATTTAAAATTAAGAGGTTTTGGTGATATTATTGGCTATAAACAAAGTGGTGAGAAAGATTTTTTAATTGCTGATCCCATATATCATTCCCATCTATTTGAACTTGCTAAAGATTATATAGAAAAACTAGATGAAAAAAATTTAAAAAAATACGATACTTTGTTAAAAATTTTTAAAAAAGATCGTATTTTAAATATTATTGATACTGGTTAAGCTATTTTTTTGTAACCAATTGCTGTTTCAAATTCATTCAACCTTTTGTAGATAGATCTAAGTTCGGTTATGGTTGTCCAGTTATGTGTGAAAAGCGAAAAGCTACTATGGACTCTAGAAAAAGCATTAGATACTTGAATTACAAAACCTAGAGTAATCGCGCCAGTAAATAATCCAGGTGCCATGACCAGGTATGGAACGATAACCATAAATTGATCATAAATATTTACCCAAATATCAAAATAACCATAGTGTAGAAATAGACGATGATAATTAAACTTAATACCTGTAAACAATTGAAAAACGGTATCTGGTTTGGCATAATTATCTCTATCATCTTCACCGTAAACTAGCTCTTTTCTAAATTTAGCTTCTACTTTTTGATTGTTATATTCTAACCCTGGCAATTTAATTCCAACAAACCAACTAATAAGCAAACTGCCAATGCTAGTTGCAAAAGCAACCCAGACTAATGAACCTGGTATATCTTTTAAAAATTCTATTTCTACTTTTGATGATAAAGACCACAAAATTGGTGTGAATGCTATAAGGGTCATTATTGCACGAATAACTTGCAAGCCTAAGCTTTCAACAATTTTTGCAAATCTCATTGTATCTTCCTGCAATCTCTGAGCGGATCCTTCAACCTTAACTCTACCTGATGTCCAAACAGGTATGTAATCGAAGGTCATAGCTTCTCTCCATCTAAAAGCATACAATCTTGTAAAATATGCGGTAATAGTAGCTAGGACAACATATGGAATAGCCAAATAAGCAAATTCTAAAATTTTATCCCAAAACATTGAAATATCATTTTCGGTAGGTTTTTGTAAAAGGTCATAAAAACCTTTGTACCATTCATTAATTTTTACAGTAATGGTTACTTGAACTAGTAATGATAGGATTAGAAATAATCCTCCACCCCACGACCATGCTAACCATTTTCTACTTAAAAAAAAACTTTTTAACATTGTTTAAGATAAAAAGTTATCTGCATAGGATTTAATTATAGGTTTACTTTTTTTGGATTCAATAATTTCATAATTAATATTATTTTTCTTTGCATATGAAATAGCTTCTTCTTGAGTGTCAAAAAAAAGTTTCACTTGAGACTGGGTATCTGAAGATGATGTCCAATTCATCAAATAATCATTTGACGTTTTTTGCTTATTAAATTCTAAAATCCATTTTATATGCTGGTTACTTCCAGACTGCATTGCTGTTTTTGAGGGTCTGTAAATTTTAGCTTTAGTCATTTATTTATTACTTAAAAATAATATTGTTTTAATACTTAAAATTTGGTCGGGGCAGCAAGATTTGAACTTGCGACCCTCTGGTCCCAAACCAGATGCGCTACCAGGCTGCGCTATGCCCCGACTAGTTGACTTATATACATATTTTATTCATCTTTTAAAGAATTAAGAATTTCAATTTAAAAACTAAAGTGGTATTAATTCTGCGGTGATTACAAAAATTTCCTCATTTTTTAAGTGGTATATTAAGCATGAAACATCTGCAGGGATTACCTTGCTATTCATGACAGTTGTTGCGCTATTGGTAAGTAACTCGCCATTTTCCGATGAATATTTTAAAGCTTTAAAAACATATTTCGCAATAGGCTTTGGGGAATTTTCACTTAAACTATCATTATTTCACTGGATAAATGATGCCCTAATGGCAATTTTCTTTCTAGTTGTGGGTCTTGAGATTAAGAGGGAATTTGTTGAAGGTGAACTGGCCAAACCAACACAGGCTGCTCTACCAATAATGGGAGCTATTGGTGGAATGCTGGTGCCAGCATTAATATATGTCGGTTTTAATTATCAGGATTCCTATACTCTGAGAGGATGGGCAATACCTTCGGCAACAGATATTGCTTTTTCGATTGGAGTTTTATCATTACTTGGCTCGCGTGTTCCACTATCTTTAAAGGTGTTTCTAGTAGCATTGGCAATTATTGATGATATGGGCGCGGTTATAATAATTGCTTTATTTTATACTTCAAAATTAAATATTACTTTTCTTGGACTAATGTTTCTTTGTTTTGTAATTTTAATTATTTTTAATCGATTAAATGTTAAATATTTTTCAGCATATGCCATTGTTGGTTTGTTTATGTGGTTTTTTACACATGAGTCAGGTGTGCACGCAACTATAGCAGGTGTTTTATTGGCATTAACAATTCCTCACAAAACAGATAAATCGCATCATGGAATTTCAATGCTTAAACATGTAGAGCATACATTGGCTCCATATGTATCATTTATCATCATGCCAATCTTTGCATTTGCAAACGCTGGGGTTAACTTTGACGGCATGTCGATATCTCAACTTTTTGCACCAGTCCCACTGGGAATATGTTTAGGTTTATTTGTAGGTAAACAATTAGGAGTTTTTTCATTTTCATACGCTGCAATTAAATTTGGATTAGCAGAAATGCCATCAGGAGCCAGATGGATAAGTTTTTATGGAACGGGAGTTTTAACTGGAATAGGATTTACAATGAGTTTGTTTGTTGGAAATTTGGCTTTTCCAAATTCTGAAATAATTGATGGAGTAAAAATTGGCGTTCTTTTAGGATCTTTATTTTCTACTCTGTTGGGATATGCCTTATTACTAATCTGTACTAAAAGACATGCAAATACTTAGGTATTTAATTTTTATTTTTTTTATAAATAATATATCTTTTGCGAATATGAACACAGCCTACGATTTTAAGTTTAAAAGTATTGATGGTGGAGAACTTGATTTATCTAAATACAAAGGTAAAGCTATATTAATAACTAATGTTGCTAGTAGATGCGGTTTTACAAATCAATACGAGGGTCTTCAGTCAATATGGGAAAAATATAAAGATAAAAACTTTATAGTAATTGGAGTTTCTTCAAATGATTTTAATCAAGAGCTTAATTCAAAAGAAGAAGTGAAAAAATTCTGCGAAGTTAATTTTGGAATAAATTTTCCAATGACCGATATAACTAGTGTTAAAGGAAATACCGCTCATCCTTTTTATAAGTGGGTTAAAAGTACCAATGGCTTTTCGCCAAAATGGAATTTTTATAAAATCCTTATTGATAAAAATGGCCAAATAAGCGAAACCTTTAGCTCTTTAACAAAACCAAGTAGTGAAAAATTAAAAAAGGCTATAGAAAAGATTATCTAATTAAATTTTTTAATTATATAAATTATAAAAAAAACTATAATCAGGAACTCTAAATAAAATTTAATTTTCGAAATTTTATTCAATAAATCAGTTTTTTTATCAAGATATCTTCTTCCAATTAAAAATATTATTTCTACAAAAAGAACACATAAAAACAGTCCTATAATTGAATTTTTGAAACCAAAACTAGATATACCAAAAAAGATACTTGATATCAAAGTAAAATATGAAATTTTTGCAACATAAATAGAAAAAATTATACCTGCTTTTTTTGAAAAGCTTTTCTTTATTTTAATAAATGTATACGACCAAAGATTTGCAAAAATAAAAATTACATACTCAATCATATCATTTTTTTACCCATTTATTATAAGCAATAGTTTCAAAGTTAATGTTTTTTTTAATAAACCAAGTTTCAAAAATTTTATTTTTTTTTAAATTTGAATAAACATTTTTTACAGCAATTTTGTATTCATAATCTAATAAAAATTTTTCTGCTAATCTTGAATAATCATTCTTCTCTTTATAAAAATCAGTTTCAAAAACAATTGCTTTGGGATAAACGCAATCAGTAATTACTTTTTTTAATGCTAAAAAAGTTAAGTTTTGAGGGTCTATATCGCAAGATAAAAAGTCAATATCATTCAAATTATTATCCAATAAAGCTTTTTTATAATCAAATACTGTAGCATCATTCCAGTATATTTTATTTTTTCTTTCATGGCATTTTTTCCATTTATGATCATATAATGCTTTATCATAATCAACGCTAAAACCCATCCAGTTATGGTAAACCTCTAGTAAATACGTATTGTTTCCTCTTAAAGGTTCACCAGAACCTATATCTATATAAGTTCCATTATTTCCAAAAAGTTCTAATGCAAATAAATCCTGACCTGCTTGAGAATATTTAGAAACTTTATAGAAAATTTTTTTAATATAAAAATTTAGTAAATCTTTCATTTTAATGGCGGTCCCTAGGGGAATCGAACCCCTCTTTCATGGATGAAAACCATGTGTCCTAACCGATAGACGAAGGGACCAGAGAAAGCTTTTTTATTTATTATTAGTATTTAATCAATAAAAAAATCAATAAATTAAGTGTATATCATCAATGATTAGCTCTATCCATGATTTACCATTCCATTCGTTTAATTTTACTTTACCAGCTACATTGAATGATTTTTTGTAATTCATTAAATAGTTGCCAATATCCTTGTTTTTAGAATTAAAACATATTGCGTTTAGATAAGTATTTCCTTTGTGGAGAACAACCTTCACATGATTATTATTCGTTTCGATCACTTTACTAACTTTAAAATCTTCTAACGCAAAAACAGGTTCTTTGTTTCCTGAACCAAAAGGTTCTAAACAATTAATCTTTTCTAATAAGTTTTCATTTATAGCAGTGGTTTCTATAAACGAATCTATTTGAAATAAACGATCACTATCTAAATTTTTATGAACTTTGTTGAAGATATTTATTAACTCATTTTTAAAAAAATCTAAATTTTTGTTCTCTAAACTAAATCCGCCCGCCATAGGATGTCCTCCACCTTTGATAATCAGATTTAATTGTTTACATTTTGTAATAGCCAAGCCAATATCAAAACCAAATATAGATCTTGCAGATCCTTTGCACACATCCTTATTTTGCGTAATTATAAAAGTTGGTTTATTAAAATAATCTTTTAATCTGCTCGCCACAATACCAATTAATCCTTCATGCCAATCTTTTTTTATCAAAAACAATATTGGATCTTTGTTAACTCTTTCTGCTAAATTAATAGCCTCTTCAACAATATTCCTTTCAAGTTCTTTTCTTTTTAAATTTAAGCTATCGAGTTCACTGGATATTAAGTATGCTGTTTCAGCATCATGAGTAGTTAACAAATTATAACCTAATTCAGACTTACCAATCCTGCCACCTGCATTTATTTTTGGTCCAAGAACATAACCAACCTCATAGGTAGAAAGTTTTTTTCTAATTCTTGAATGATCAACCAAAGTTTTAAGTCCGAGATTATTTCTTTTCGAGGCAACTTTTAAACCTTGATAGACAAAAGCTCTATTGAGTTTTATTAAGGGTACAACATCACAAACTGTTCCCAACATCACTAAATCTAAAAAATTCAGTAAATTTGGTTCTATAATTTTATTTAATTCAAAATAATTCTGATCTCTTAAGAATTTGTTTAAACCAACTAAAAAAACAAAAACTACCCCAGCTGCACATAGGTAATAATAGTCTTCACTTTCGTCAAAACGATTTGGATTTACAATTGCATCAGCTTTTGGAAGCATTTCTTGTGATTTATGATGATCAATTACAATGATATCTATATTTTTTGACTTAGCATAATCAATTGCTTCAAATGATGTGGTGCCACAATCTAAAGCTATAATAAGATTAGTTTTTTTTTCTATAATATTTTCAAAAGTTGCAATTGATGGGCCATAACCATCTTTTTGCCTATCTGGTATAAATACATAATGATCAATATTTAATTCTTTTAAATAAAGAGATAGAATACCGCTTGAAGTTGCGCCATCAACATCATAATCACCAAAAATACAAATTTTGCTTTTATTTTCAATATGTTTGTAAATTATTTTTATGGCCTTATCGCAATCTTTAAATTGTTTTGGATTAGGTAAGAAGTTTTTAATTTTTGGATCTAAAAAGTTTTCAATTTCTTCAATTTCATATCCTTTGATGGCAATTAATTTTGCTGTTAAATAATCAAGATCATATTTGGAAGAAATTAATTCTAGTAAATTTTTATCATATACTTTTTGCACCCATTCTTTACCTTGAACAGAGTGATTTTTCATATTTGAAAAGTTTTTTTTACTTTTTTAAAGAAATTTTGTGAATAATGAAGTGCAAAAGTCTCAGATTCAAAGCTATCTTTATTTAATTTTATTCCTGTAACAAGCTCACCGTCAGTAACTCCGGTTGAACAAAAAATAACATCTCCTTTGACAATGTCTTTTAAAAAATACTTTTTATCAAAGTCAGTAATCCCAAGCTTGTTAGCTCTGCTAGCCTCACTTTTATCTGTGATTTTAAGTCTTGCTTGAAATTGACCGCCAAGACATTTAACTGCTGATGCAGCAAGAACTCCTTCAGGTGCACCACCAATTCCAACATACATATCAACATCAGAACTATCTAGTGCTGAAAAAATAGAACCTGCCACATCACCATCAGATATAAGTTTAAGTTTTGATCCAATAGATTTAGCATCGTCAATAAGATGTTGGTGCCTATCTCTTTCAAGCATACAAACACAAATATCTTTTACATCTTTTTTTTTTGCTTTTGCTAGATTTTGAATATTTTTTTTAATATTTTCATCTAAATCAACCACGTGATCAGGCAATTCACTTCCTACTGAAATTTTATCCATATAGGTATCTGGTGCTTGTAACAGCATACATTCTTCTGAAATTGATATTACGGATATAGCATTTGGTTGATTATTGGCAGCTAGCTTGGTTCCATCCAGTGGGTCAACAGCGATATCAATCTTGGGACTAATAGATTTACCTAACACCTCTCCAATGTAGAGCATGGGTGCCTCGTCCATCTCGCCTTCACCTATAACAACCTTTCCGCAAATATTCATACTATTAAGCTCAGTTCGCATTGCATCGACCGCTGCCTGATCAGCTGCATTTTTATCACCCTGCCCTTTCAATAATGAAGATTTATATGCAGCTTTGGCAGCTACATTTATGATTTCATCTAGTAATTTTGGATCTAGCATTAAAGTTTTTTATAATCTCGAACTCTGATCATAACAATTTTTTTAAATAATTTTTTCTGTTTTGAAAGGTTTTTTAAAACTTTCTGTACATTTATTTCTTTTGAAAAGTGAGTTACTAACATCACATTAGCATTATTGGATTTTGAAGGTTCTTGTAGCAAATTTGCAATGCTAATTTTATTTTTTGCAAGAGACGATGTAATTTTTGCTAAAACACCAGGAACATCTCTAGTCAAAAATCTTAAATAATATTTAGAGATATGATTATCAAAATTAAATAGTTTCATTTTCTTTTTTGCTGACGGAGATAAGCCAAAGGAAAACTCATCATTCCCAAGCATAATTGATGTTATATCTGATATGACAGCTGAAGATGTTGGCCCTTTACCTGCACCCGGACCTTCGTATATTGTTCTACCTATTGGTTTTCCATCAACAACAATCGCATTTGTAACGTCATCTATATTGGCAACATCTAAATTGTTAGGTATTAAGCATGGATGAACCCGTTGCTTAACTTGATTGCCAATTTTTTCTGAAATGGCTAATAATTTAATTTTATAACCAAGATTTTTTGCAAATTTAATATCCTCTATTTCAATATTCTTAATTCCCTCTATTAAAAAGCCTTTATTAATGATTTGAGTTCCAAAACCAATGGAGCTTAAAATTGAAATTTTATCAGCAGCATCAAATCCATCTATATCTGCAGAGGGATTAGATTCAGCATAACCCAATTGTTGAGCATCCTTTAAAACATTTTTAAAATTTTCATTTCTTTTTTCCATCTCTGTAAGGATATAATTTGTTGTTCCATTTAAAATTCCATAAATGTGATGAAGTTTATTTGCGATTAAACCTTGTTTAATTGATCTTATAATTGGAATACCACCGCCGACAGCAGCCTCAAATAATAAATTTACATCTTGCTTTTCTGCTAAGATTGATAATACATCACCATGTTTGGCAATTAAAGCTTTGTTTGCTGTTACAACATGTTTTTTATTCTTAAGAGATTCAAAAATGATCTTTTTGGCAATACCATCTGATCCACCAACTAATTCTACCACAATATCAATCTTGGGGTTATTAATGATTTTATAAATATTTTTTTCTAAAATGTTTTTTGAAAATTTAATACCTCTTTTTTTATTAATATTTTTTGCAGATATTTTAAGAACATTAAGCTTAAAACCAGTTTTTTTTTGAATATCTGAAGCGTTTTTTTTAATATTTCTATAAACCTCTAAACCAATATTCCCCAAACCAATTATGCCAATATTAAACTGTTTCATTAAACTAATCCCAAATTTTCTTCAAAACCATATCTGATATTAAAATTTTGTACCGCTTGACCTGCAGCACCTTTTAATAAATTATCAATACTACATGATATTACAAAAGAGCCTTTGATATTACTTTCTGAGATGCTTATATGAGCTTTGTTTGTGTTTATTACGCTATCAGTATTTATCATTTTTGACTTAAAAATTTCAATAAAATTTTCTTTTTTGTAAGTATTATCCAAAACTTCAAATAATTCATCTAGTGAATTGTTTGATTTAATATAAATTGTAGATAACATTCCTCTAAATGTTGGTATCAAATGTGGTGTAAAAGAAATTTCTATATTTTTTTTAGCATGCATAGTTAAATAAAAATTAATTTCAGGCATATGTCTGTGGTTTCCAACGCCATAAATTGCAATATTATTTTCAAGATTTGGATATTGATCGTTATTATATATTTTTTTTCCAGCACCGGAATAACCTGATTTACTATCCGCAATAATATTATCCTGTTCTATTATATTTTTTTTAATTAATGGTATCAAAGGTAAAAGTATTGATGTTGGGTAGCAACCTGGACATGCAATTAAATTACTCTTTTGAATTTCTGATTTAAAAATTTCAGATAAGCCATAGACAGATTTTTTTTGTAAATCTGGACTTTGATGTTTGACACCATACCATTTTTCATAAACAGAAAGATCTGGAAGTCTAAAATCTGCTGATAAATCTATAATCACAACCTTTGAATTGATTTGATATGCAATTTTGTTTAATTCCGCATGAGGTAATGCTGAAAAAAAAACGTCACATTCATTAATTAAATTAACATCCATCATCTGTAGTGCAGGTAAATTTTTGATATTACTTGGCAAGATTTTTGATAAGTCCTCGTCAATGCTACCTTTTACAAAAAGATATTTGATCTCTGATTCAGAGTGAAGATATAATTTTTTAATTAATTCTAAACCAACAAATCCTGTTGCTCCAGCAATAGCAATTTTTAATTTCTTGCTCATAATCCTAAATTTAAATGTGTTTGATTTTAAAACAATAAAAAACTAAAAGATTACTACCTTTTAGAAAATTGGAACTTTCTTCTTGCTTTTCTTTGTCCAGGTTTTTTTCTTTCAACCGTTCGTGAATCTCGCGTTAACATTTTGTTTTTTTTAATAACTTTTCTTGTATCAGGCGAAGTAACAACAAGAGCTTTTGAAATACCATGGGTTACAGCTCCAGCTTGTCCACTCATTCCACCACCTTTAACAGTACAAACGATATCAAAAAGATCTTTTGACTTTGTAATTGATAAGGGCTTTTCAATTGCTAACTGATGAATTGGTCTTTTAAAATATTGAGAAAAAACTTTTCCATTTACAAAAATTTTACCAGTTCCTTTAAGCATCCAAACTCTTGCAACTGCATCTTTTCTTTTTCCAGTTGCATAAATTGCTTCTTTGGGTATTTTAACTACTTCAGTACTCATTTCTAATTATTTCTAATATTTTTTTTGTTTAATTTTCCAAAATCTACATTTGTTATATTTTGCGCCTCATGAGGGTGCTTTTCTGAAGAATAGATTTTTAATTTTGTTAATTGTTTTTTTGAAAGCGGACCTCTAGGTAACATTCTTTTTACTGCTAATTTTAAAATTTCCTCTGGCTTATTTCTTTCCACAAAGTTACTTGGAGTTCTCTCTTTGATACCACCTGGCCACCCAGTGTGTTTATAATATTTTTTATCAGTAAATTTTTTTCCAGTAAATTTTAATTTCTCAACATTGGTAACAACTACAAAATCACCATTATCCATATTTGGAGTAAAAGTTGCTTTATTTTTACCTCTTAAAATTTTTGAAATTGCTGCAGCTAGTCTACCAACTACTACATTCGTAGCATCAATATGATACCACTTGTTATCAAGTTCACTCTTTTTAATAAAATCTGTCATATCGAAGGCTGCTAATTACTGTTTATATAGCTGCGTGTCAATTAAGTTTTGAAAGTTATTGGCGTAAAATATCGCATAAATTATGGAGGATATTAAAAAAATTGACCCCATTTGATGAAGGCTCGCAATAAATATATTTAAACCACTAGTTAACGTTAAAATACCAAGAATTATCTGTATGCTAAGAGCAGTAAAAATAAACTTAAAAGGTTTGGTTATTTTTTTTTTTCTGAAATATAAAAAATAAATAACTAATGAATATAAAATAATAAAGTATGCTAAAAATCGATGAATTAGCTGAACGTAAGATGGATCACTTATAGATAAAAAAGAAATTAGCTTATTTATTTCTATATCATCAGCAATAAAATTTTCATTCATCAAAGGCCAAGTTTGATACAATAAACCTGCATTTAGGCCTGACGTAAAAGCGCCCCATACAATTTGAATTAAAACGAATAAAAACAATATAAATATTAATGTTGTTTCAGTTTTAAAAGTTAGAGACATATTAAAATTTACATTTAATAAAGACCAAAAAATCATTGAATAAATAATTAGAGCCAGTGATAAATGAGCTGCTAATCTAAAATGGCTAACATCGGTCTCTGATACAAGGCCACTTTTAACCATATACCAACCCATAAATCCTTGGGTTAAAAATAAAAAAAAGATGATTGTAAAAAAAGTAATTTTATTTTTTTTAATTTGTTTAGTTATCGCAAAGTAAATAAATGGCAGGAAATAAATAATTACTAAAAATCTTGCCAAAAATCTGTGTATATATTCCCACCAAAATATAATTTTAAATTCATTTAATGACATTCCATAATTAATTTTTTTATATTCAGGTATTTGTTTGTATAATGAAAAGTATTTACTCCATTGTTGATCTGTAAATGGTGGCAGTATTCCTGAAAATATTTCCCACTGAGTAATTGACAAACCTGAACCGGTTAATCTCGTTAAACCTCCAACCCAAATCAGTACAATCAAAAGAGTGCAAGAAATTAATAGCCATATATAAATGTGATTTTTTTGATGTATTTGATCCATTCTTTTATGTATACATTTTGTATGAAAAAAAAAATAAGCAATTTGTCACCTAAAAAAAATTTAGAAAAAGTAAGAAAAAATATTGATAAACTAGATTTTCAAATTTTAGAAATTTTATCTAAAAGAAGACGTGAAGTTCTAAAAGTAATCAAATACAAACCTAAAAGTAAAATAATTGACAAAAAAAGAATTTCAGAAATGTTAAAAAAAAGAATATCTAAGGGTAAAAAGTTAAAAATTGAGAGCTTTATTATAGAAAGAATATGGTTAACTATGATCAATTCTTTTATAGAGCTAGAGAAAAAAAAATATAAATAATATTTTATTTACTATGAGGTGGCAGTTTTTTTTCCACGAACCACTCATGTTTTTTAGTGGCTGGGTTATATTTCTTTTTTTTTAATTTCTCTTTTGCCTTTTCTCCGGCAGTGGGCTTATATGCATAATAAAAATATTTGCTATCAGGTTTCTCTTCTGGGACCAACCTTACTTTAACTGAACTTTTTTTAGCCATCTATATATTTTTTTAATTCTTTAATTTTATGTTTTAAATTTGTTAACTTTTCTGTGCTTATATTATCATCTTTAGCTCTGTCAACAGAGTTATTTATGTTCATTAAAGCTTTCTTTGAACCTTTGATGGTATAACCTTCATCTTTTAATAACTTTTTAATTTTTTTAATATAATCAATATTTAATTCTGAGTAATATCTCCTGCCCTTATAAATTAAAGATGGTTTAATTTCTTTAAAATGCTTCTCCCAAAATCTCAAAACATAAGTTTTTCTTTTCCCAGTTTCAGGTTCCACTAGGCCAACGATATCACATACTTCACCGATAGTTTTGTATGCATCTTTAGTTTTCATTACTTGTTAATTTTTTTAGATAAAAACTTAGAAGGTTTAAAAGTTACCACTTTTCTAGATGATATTTCTTTTTCTTCTTTCGTTTTTGGATTCCTTCCAATTCTTGCTTTCTTTTGCTTAATATCAAATGAACCAAAAAGTGATATTTTAACTTTATTATTCTTTTCTAAATTTAATAAAATGCTTTCAAAAACTAAATCAACAAATTTAATACATTCATTTTTTGAAATACCTAATTCTTTATGAGCTAAATTGTATAGATCTTGCCTTGTTACATTATTGGACATTAGTATTAATAAAATTTGTCTTAATTTTATTAATAAGATTACCACTTATAATTCTATAAGACAAATCTAAAGAATTAAAAAAGGCAAAAGCGTCAGCGCCACCATGACTTTTAATAACAGGTGCATTTAATCCTAAAAAAATTGCACCATTATATTTTCTAGGATCTAATTTTTTTTTAATTTCTCTAAAAGCAAAATAACTAAATAAATAACCTATCTTTGAAGAAATTGATTTTGAGAAAGAGTTTTTAATTTCTGTAGTAATAAAATTCGCTGTACCTTCGGCTGTTTTAAGTGCGACGTTTCCTGTAAAACCATCTGTAACAATTACATTAATATTTCCATTTTTTATTTCATTACCTTCGATAAAACCTTTGTAATTAAAGTTTAAATTATTAAGAGAAAGTAACTTGTTATGCGCGTTCTTGATTGTTTCATGTCCTTTGATTTCTTCAGAACCAATATTTAATAATGCAGTAGAAACATCTGTTTCATTATAAATTGTTTTATAAAGTTCTGATCCCATGATTGAGAATTCAACAAGATTACTATCAGAACATTCTACATTTGCACCTAGATCTAAAACTACACTACAACCTTTAAAATTTGGCCATATAGCTGCTAATGCAGGCTTGTCCAGACCCTCGATCATTTTTAAAATTAATTTTGACATTACAAGTAATGCGCCGGTATTACCTGAAGAAACAATGATATCATTTTCTCCTGTTTTCACAGAATCTATTGCCATCCACATACTTGTTTTTTTTCCAAGCTTAATCGCATCTCGAACAGAAGTTTCACCAGGAACTACATCTGGTGAATTGATTATTGAACAGTTGTCATTATTTATATTTTTATATTTTTTTATTAATGATGAAATAATATTTTCATCTCCATATAAATTAACTCTAGCGTTAATATTTTTTTCAAATAATAAATTAATACCTTCTAAAACTTTTTCAGGAGAGTTATCACCGCCCATTGCATCAACTGCAATGTTAAATTTCTTATTCATTTATGATATTAATTTTTTGGCTTAAAAATCTGCTTTCCGTTGTACATCCCTGTTTTTGTATCAACGTGATGGGAAAGTCTAAACTCTCCACTTTTCTTATCCTCAATTACATTTTTAAATTCAGCAGCAAGATGTGATCTCCTTTTGCCTCGTCTGGATACTGAAAGTTTTCGCTTAGGAACTGCCATAATAAAATTTTTAATTAATTATCATTTAATTTACTATTATCAATAGATAAATAACTATTTATCATAGCGGAAAATTCATCGATTTCTTTAATGTTTTTAAAATATTTTGCTAATATCTCAACTCTATTTAACTTATCTTTATTATCAAAATTTTTAAAATCTAATAAAATTGAATAAAATTTTGTCACAATCACTTTCATTTTTTTATTAACTGACATATCGCCATATCCAAGCTCTCGTAAATCTGTCTCTATTCTGTGAAAGATATAATCAAAAAAAATTTGATAGTTTTTATCATTTTCATCCATTTTATTAAAAATTTTAGATAAAAATGTCAAAAATATGATAATTTTATTATTTAAACTATCATCAATAAATCTACTAAAAATATCTGGATTTCTAGCATCAAGCAAAATTTTATTATATAGATTTTCTATATTCATGAAAAAAAATTTAATTTACATACTTTTAACACTAATCTTGTCATCTTGTACACTAAACAAAATTGACCGAGTTCACGGAGTTTCAAATTTAAAAAATAAATCACAATTAATAAAAATAAAAGAAACTAACAAAAATGATGTTATTAGAATTTTAGGACCAGCTCCAATTTTAGATAATATAGAAAAAAGATGGACTTATTTTGAAGTAAGAGAAACTAAAACTAAATATGGTAAAAAAAATATTTACGTTAATGATTATGTAGAAATATATTTTGATGATTATGGAATTGCAAAAAAAATTGATTTTTTTAACTTAAATGCGATGAAAGATATAGAGTTTTCAAAAGAGGTAACTAAGTCTTTAGGTGTAAAAGACACATTCTCCAAAAACCTTCTGAGTTCAACTCGAAAGAGAATGGAGAATGCGCGTAAAAAATTTCAAAAAAATAATTAAAATTTAATGAGCAATTATTGCTAACAGCAATAAGGCTACAATATTTGTAATTTTAATCATTGGATTAACTGCTGGACCCGCTGTATCTTTATATGGGTCTCCAACCGTGTCACCTGTTACTGCTGCCTTATGTGCCTCTGATCCTTTGCCACCAAAATTTCCATCTTCAATATATTTTTTGGCATTATCCCAAGCTCCGCCACCTGCGGTCATAGATATAGCTACAAATAGACCGGTAACGATTACTCCTAGTAACATAGCACCCAAAGCTGATAATGCTGAAGATTGATCAGCAATGTTTAAAACAATTAAATAAACAACTATTGGTGAAAGGACCGGTAACAATGAAGGGATGATCATCTCTTTAATTGCAGCTTTAGTTAATAAATCAACTGCTCTTGCATAATCAGGTTTTTGTTTTCTTTTCATTATTCCTGGCATTTTTTTAAATTGTCTTCTAACTTCATTCACAACGGCGCCGCCTGCTCTTCCAACAGCTTGCATTCCCATTGAACCAAATAAGTAAGGTAACAATCCACCAATTAATAATCCAACAACCACATATGGATTTGAAAGATCAAAACTGACTTGAATACCGCTTAGTAAAGAATCGCTTTGTGCAGAAAAATATTTAATATCCTCTGTATATGCAGCAAATAAAACTAATGCACCTAAACCAGCAGAACCAATAGCATAACCTTTTGTTACAGCTTTTGTTGTGTTTCCTACTGCATCTAAAGCATCCGTTGTTTTTCTCACATTTGGTGGCAACTTAGACATTTCTGCTATACCACCTGCATTATCTGTTACTGGACCATATGCATCTAATGCAACAACCATGCCAGTCAATGCAAGCATACTCGTAACTGCAATGGCAATACCAAAAAGTCCAGCTAATGAGTAAGTTGAAATAATACCAACAACAATAATTAATGCTGGTAAAGCTGTCGCTTCCATTGATATAGCTAAACCTTGTATTACGTTTGTACCATGACCTGTAGTTGATGCTTGAGCAACTGATCTAACTGGTCTGTAATCCGTACCAGTATAATATTCAGTAACCCAAATAATTAAACCCGTAATGATTAATCCAATCACTGCACAATAAAAAAGGTCGATACCTTGAAAAGAAATTTTTCCAACGTTTAAGGTTTTCTCTAATCCAATCACACTATCTGTAACCGGATACATTGCTAATAATGATAAAATTGATGTAGCAACAAAACCTTTATAAAGAGCCCCCATTATATTTTTACTTTTTTTTCCAAGTCTTACAAAAAAAGTTCCTATAATAGATGTCAAAATACAAACTCCACCAATAGCCAAGGGATAAACCATCATGCTAGGATTACCTGGAAAAAATATTGAAGCCAAAACCATCGTTGCAACAATTGTTACAGCGTATGTCTCAAATAAATCTGCTGCCATACCAGCACAATCTCCAACGTTATCTCCAACATTGTCAGCAATAACAGCTGGGTTTCTTGGATCGTCTTCCGGAATACCAGCTTCAACTTTTCCAACTAAATCTGCTCCAACGTCAGCACCTTTTGTAAAAATTCCTCCACCTAATCTAGCAAATATTGATATTAGAGATGCTCCGAACCCCAAAGCAACTAATGCATCAATAATTTGCCTGCTAGATGAACCAACCGATAATAAAAATTTGTAATAAACAGTAATAGATAATAATGCTAAACCAGCAACTAACATTCCAGTTACTGCACCAGATTTAAAAGCTATGTTTAAACCTTTAGCAAGGCTTGATCTACTAGCTTCAGCAGTTCTTACATTGGCTCTTACAGAAATAACCATTCCAACATAACCAGCTGCTCCAGACAATGTTGCACCGATTAAATAACCAGCTGCTACTAAAGGACTAAATAAAATTCCAATTACAACTAAAACAATTACTCCAACTATTGTAATAGTCTTATACTGCCTGTTTAGATAAGCTTGCGCGCCCTCTTGAATTGCACCTGCAATTTCCTGCATTTTGTTATTACCTGGGCTAGCTTCTAAAATTTGTCCACTTGCAATCCAACCGTATGCAACGGCTGCGACACCGCAGAGAATAACATAATCTAGAATAATTATATCTGATAGGTTCATTATATATCTTTCTTTTGTATGTATGGTTAAAAAGACGCTAATTGCCAAAAATTGCTAAGAAAATCAACCTAAATAGACTCAATGTAACGATTTAGCCACACTATCTAATACCCCATTTACCAGTCTTTTTTGATCATTTCCGTAAAATTTATCCGTTACATCCAAATATTGATCAATAACAACTTTAAATGGAATTTTTGTACAATATTTAAGCTCATAAATAGAAGATTTAATAATTATCTTTAATAATAAATCTAAGTTTTTCACATTAAGCTCTTTGGAAAGATTGTTCAGTAGGCATGCCTCTAATTCATCACTGCATTCAAAATAACCTTTAAATACTTTTTTAATATGTCTCAAGTAGGGATCTTTTCCAAATTCAATTATACCATCAGGATTGCTAGTTTTTTCGTAAATTTTTTGTATTAATTTAACTCTAGTGCCAGATTTCATTTTAAGTTTTTGATAACTGAGATAACTGCATTGGCAGCTTCAATTCCTTTATTTTTATTTGTAGAACTTCTAATCAATGCCTGAGATTTCGTACGGCATGTTAAAATTCCATTAGAAATTGGCAATACATATTTCAAAGACAATTCCATAATTGAATTTGTAATTGCAGACGATATGAAATCAAAGTGCGGTGTTTGACCCTTTATTATACAACCTAATGCTAAAGCTGAATGATATTTCTTTGTTTTAAGTTTTATATTTAAAAGTTGAGGTACTTCAAATGAACCATCAACACGATAAATATCATATTGTATATTATTTTTTTTTAAAATTTTTTTTGCACCAAATAATAATGAAGAAGATATATTGCTATAATAATCCGAATATACAATAAGTGTTTTTTTCATTTAAAAATTTCTTGTTTTGTTATTTTAATACCAAAACCATCTAATCCTACTATTCTTTTTTTTGACTTAGTTACTAAAATAATATCATTTAAACCTAATTTTTTGATTATTTGCGCACCAACACCATAATTCCTAATTAAATTTGACGATAAATCTTTTTTTCTATTCAAAAAGTTCATCGTATTATTATTCTCTTCAACAACTAAATCCTGAATTATAACTAAAGCAAAGTTTTCTGATTTGACTAAATAATTTAAAGATTTTTTAACTTCAATTAAATTTAAAATATTTTTAGATTTGTTAACCGATTTTAAAGAAAGTACTCTCACTTTACATTTATCTTTTTTTAAATTTTCACTCGATATGACTAGATGGCTTTGCTTATCAATTGAATTAATAAAGATTTGTTTTTCTAACTTAATATTCTGATACTTTGTTTTTATTTTTTTATTTAATTTAATAAAATTTTCTTTTTTCAATCTATATTCTATAAGATCTTCTATTTTGCCTATTTCTAAATTGTGTTTTTTTGCAAATTTGAAAAGCTGATCTCTTTTTGCCATTGAACCGTCATCATTCATAATTTCACAGATAACAGCGCCATTTGATTTTAATGCCATCTTAGCTACATCAACCGAGGCTTCAGTATGTCCAGCTCTAATTAAAACGCCACCTTGTTTAGCAACCAAAGGAAATACATGTCCTGGAGAAACAATATCATTTTTACACGCTGTTTTTTTTATTGCAGTAATTATAGTCTTTGACCTGTCAAAAGCTGAAATGCCGGTCGTTACTCCAGTTTTAGCCTCGATACTAACAGTAAAGGCTGTACTAAATCTTGTACCGTTAGAGTTTGACATCAATTTCAAACCCAGTTTATCAGATTGAATTTTGTTTAGGGCTAAACAAATTAATCCTCTTCCGTGTTTGGCCATAAAATTTATTTTTTGTGGAGTACATTTGCTTGCAACAAAAACTAGATCCCCTTCATTCTCCCGACTTTCATCATCAACTAAAATGAATATCTTTCCCTTTTTGGCTATTCTTAATATCTTTTCTATTGAACAAAATTTTTTTTTCATTTTTTTAAATACTTTATCAATAAATCATATTCTAAATTTACACGGGATCCCTTGCTGAGGTGTGCAAAATTAGTTTTTTTAAAAGTATGAGGTATTATATCAATACGTAGTAAATTTTTTTTAATATCATTAATTGTTAAAGAAACCCCATTTATTGCTACAGAGCCTTTCTTAATTAGATATTTTCTGAATTTATTATTTATTATTATCCAAAACTTCCATGAGTTTCGAATTTTTGAAATTGAGTAAATTTTCCCAGTATCGTCTACATGGCCTTGTACAAAATGACCCGCAATTTCATCTCCATACTTCAGTGATTTTTCTAAATTAAAAATATACCCTAATTCTTTTTTATCTAAATTTGATATCTTAAGAGTTTCAGGTGAAATATTAAAAAACAATTGATTCTTTTTTTTTTTTATAATTTTATATTTTATTAAAGTTAAACAAACTCCATCTATAGCAATTGATGTTCCAATATCTCTTTTTTTTAATTCAATATCGCTCTCAACTATTAATGTATAATTCTTTGAAACATTATCAATTTTAATTAATTTTGCTTGATTTTGTATTATGCCTGTAAACATATCATAGTTTGTAATTCATTATGGTATCATCTTCTAGTGAAATTATTTCATATGGAGATTTTTTATGAAAATGCAAAATCTGCTTCGCGTTAAGCAGGCCAAATTTTTTAAAATTTTCTTTGTTTTTGACTACTGCAAGTTCATTTACTAAATTTGCATCCAAGAAATGTTTTAAAGTACTTACGCCACCTTCTATTAAAATTTTTCTAAAACCCAGTTTATATATTTTTTTTAAAATTATTTCACAGCTTTTTTTATTATTAAAATTAACAAAAATTAATTTAAAAATTTTTTTATATTTTTTTACCAATTTAACATCTCGACATTCATGAAAAACATATGAGTTAAGCATAAATTTGTTTTTAAGAATATTTTTTTTAAATATTAAATTTGGATTAATTACAAATTTTTTTATATTTTTTTCCAATCCTTTTAGTCTGGCTGTCAATTTAGGATTATCATCATTTAATGTTTTTCTTCCAATTAAAATAGAGTCAGACTGATATCTTTTTAAGTGAGCAAATTTTAAAGCTTCAAGGCTAGTAAACAATCGTTTCTGTTTATGTTTAGTATAATAATCGCGACTAACAGCTATTTTAGCATGAACAAAGGGCATGTTAGATTTAGATGAATAGTTATGCTCCAAAGATGCCTTTGATGATTTGTTTGTGTATTTTATTTTTATTTTATTTTTCTTAAGAATATTTTTTGTAATATTTTTTACTCTAACGTCCTGATCTTGGCTGCTAGTGTAGATTAGTTTTATTTTTTTCTTTATAATCATATCTGTACACGGTGGATTTTTACCTTTGTGACAACACGGCTCTAGAGAAGTAAAAAGGGTATCATAAGTGCCAATATTAATTTTTTGTAATAACTTATTTTCAGCATGAGGAGAGCCATTTTTTCCAGTGAAGGCTACTCGATAGTTATTTTTTCCAGCTAATACAGCGCCCACGCATGGATTGGGGTATGTGATATACTGATTAATTTTTGATAATTTATTACAAAGCTCTATGAAATAAGAATTTAAAATTCTATTTTTTATTTTGGGCATTAATATTATCTACAAACTGCTCAAAATCTTTTGCTTCTTTAAAATCTGTGTAAACTGAAGCAAATCTTACATAGCCAACGTGATCAATCTCTTTTAAGCCATCCATTACAAACTTTCCTATTGTAGAGGACATAATTTCATTTTGACCAAGATCCTCAAGACTTCTATAAATTTTTGAAACAAATTTCTCTATAGTATCATTGTCTATTGGTCTTTTTCTTAATGCTGTCATTACAGATCTGGTTAATTTTTCTCTATCAAACGGTGATTTTCTACCGTTTTTTTTTATAACGGTTAGCTCTCTAAATTGTACTCTTTCGAAAGTTGTAAATCTTTGTTTGCCACATCCACACAATCTTCTTCGTCTGATCGCTGTACCATCTTCCGTTGATCTTGAGTCAATTACAGATGTATCTTTTTCTTTACAAAATGGGCAAAGCATAAATTTAATAAATCGGAAACTTTTTACAAAGTTCGATAACCTTTTCTCTTACGGATATTTCTGCTTTTGAATTATCTTCTTTGTTATCTTTTAAACCTTTTAAAACTTCATCAACTAGTTCAGCAACTTTTTTAAATTCAGCTAAACCAAAACCTCTTGTTGTACAAGCAGGTGTACCAAGCCTGATGCCTGACGTTACCCAGGGCTTAGCTTCATCGTATGGAATTCCATTTTTGTTACATGTAAGGTTTGCATTTACTAAAGATTTTTCTGCTTCTTTACCTGTTAAACCAAGAGGTCTTAAATCAATTAAAACTAGGTGAGTATCTGTGCCCCCTGAAAATATTTCATACCCAAGATTTTTTAATGTTTCAGATAAAATTTTCGCATTATCAATAACATTTTGTGCATAAACTTTGAAATCATCTTGAAGAGCTTCTTTAAAACATACGGCTTTTGCTGCAATTACATGCATCAAAGGTCCACCTTGCAATCCTGGAAAAACAGCAGAATTAAATTTTTTTGCTAGATCCTCATTGTTTGTTAGAATTATTCCTCCTCTTGGGCCTCTTAAAACTTTATGTGTTGTTGAAGTCACAACATCAGCAAAATCACAAGGGTTTGGATAAACTTTTCCCGCAACGAGTCCTGAAAAGTGTGCCATATCAACTAGCAGATATGCACCAACGCTATCTGCTATTTCTCTGAATTTTTTAAAATCTATAATTCTTGAATATGCGCTTCCCCCAGCAATAATCATTTTAGGTTTATGTTCATTTGCTAATTTTTCAACTTGTTCATAATCCAGAAGACCTGTTTTTTTATCAACTCCATATGCAATGGCATTAAACCATTTTCCAGATTGTGCCGGAGGTGCTCCGTGAGTAAGGTGGCCTCCTTGATCGATGCCCATGCCAAGTATTGTATCCCCAGGATTTAAAAGAGCTAGAAAGACAGCACCGTTAGCTTGAGCTCCTGAATGCGGTTGTACGTTCGCATATTTACAATTAAAAAGCTGAGTAACTCTATCTATAGCTAAATTTTCAGATTTATCGACAAACTCACAACCACCGTAGTATCTTTTGCCTGGATAACCTTCTGCGTATTTATTTGTCAGTACTGAACCTTGAGCCTCGATTACTGCTTTGGACGCAATGTTTTCTGATGCAATAAGCTCCAAATGATTTTTTTGCCTGGTTAACTCTTCTTCTATAGAAGAAAAAACTTCTGGATCACTATCTTTTAAAGATTGTTCAAAAAAATTTGTAATAATTTTAAATTCCTTAGACATTGTTAAATTTTTTTACCCTTCTTAAGTGCCTACCTTTTAAAAAAAAAGTTGAAAAAAATACTTTCAATATTTTTAAAGCATTAATATTATTTGTCACCCTCGAACCTAAAACTAAAACGTTAGAATTATTATGTTCTCTTGCTAATTTAGCTGTCTTAGTACTAAAAACTAGGGATGCTCTTACTTTTTTATAACGATTCGCCATTATTGACATGCCAATACCAGTTCCACATATTAAAATACCATAGTTTTTATTATTTATTTTACGTGATAATTTTTTTGCATAATCAGGGTAATCTACAGATTTCAAGGTTTTTGGACCCAAGTCTATAACTTTAACATTTTTATTTTTAAAGTGATTAATAATTTTTTCTTTTAAATTATATCCAGCGTGATCTGAGGCTATTAATATAGTTTGGGTAATAAAATTTTTAGACAATGTAATCCCTTTTTATATAAAAGTAAAAAAATCTCAATAGATCAATTCAAATAATAAAAATAATACGTCTTAATTTGAAAAAAATTTTTTATTACAATAGATGATAGGCTTAAATCTTTTAACTTTTGATATATTCTTTACCTTTAAAAAGAAAGTGAAATGGTCGCCAACCTTTAATTCTTTATATTTTGAACACGAAAAACTAAAAACAGAGTGACTTAAAATTTTTTTAAATTCAAGACTGCTTATTAAATCTTTTTTATATGCAATATCATTAATAATTTTTTTTTGAAGATTGCTTAAAACAACGATTGACTGTTCTTTTGCACTTTTAAAGTATTTAAATTTACTCGAAGCAATGTCTAAACTCCATAAAACTATCAATGGATTTAAGGAAACAGATGCGAATGAATTAACTATAATTGCATTATAAAAACCTTTTTTGTTTTTTGAAAATACGCATACAATACCTGTGGGATACCTAGAAAGTGCTGATTTGAATTTTTTAATCATCGAATAATAAAATTGTTTACAAAATTCCTATAAAAGTTTTTAATTTCTTTAATATTAATATTTTTTCCAGATTTTCCTCTCTTACAAATATAACTTTTGATATTTTTTGATATTTGCACTGATTTATTACTATAATCTAATAATGTTAAATCTTCATTTAAACAGTAAATCGAACCCAAATTAAATCCTTTTGATTTATATAAAGCTACACCCGAACCCTTGTTTAAGGTTGGAATATCATCTGTTGAAATTATAAGAAGTTTATATTGTGAATTATTTTCCAAAAATATAGCCAAGTGAGATTTTTTGATTTCATTTAATTGGCAGGAAGTAAGAAATTGGTCGTTCTTTTTAATATTAAATATTTTTTTTCCAGATCTTTTGTTTGTAAATAGTTCATCGGAATTAATTATAAATGCATTACCATTTTTAGAAGCTAGAATAACTTTTTTGTTTTGACTATAAACAAAGGCATCAATAATTTGCTCACCATCCTTTAGTGTTAAATAAGATGAAATTGATATTCCTTTAATGGAACCAAATTTTAAATCTGAGGAATTTAAAATATATGACTTTCCAATATTTGACAGTAAACATATTTGATCGGAAGTTTTACAATTAATAATAAGGTTTATGTCTTTGTTTTCTTCAGATTTTATATATGCATCTTTGTTGTGACCTTTCTTAGCTTTTAAAAATTGATTATTTACCAATGATATATTGATATTCTCTATAACTTCTAACTTAGATTCTAATTCCTCCTCAGAAAACTCGGTAAACTTATCTAATATAGACCTTCTAGAGCCATAAATAGAATTATTTCCAAATTCATTTATAATTTCTTGGTACTCGCAATTAATTTCTTTTCTTTGTAAAATCTTAGAGTTTATTATTTTTGTTAATCTCTTTTTTTCACTTTCTAGTTTTGTAAACTCTTTTTTTATATCAAATTCTTCAATTTTCTTTAAATTACGTAAACGCATTTCAAGAACAGCTTCGACCTGAATATTCGTAAACTTAAATTTTTTAATTAGATCTTTTTTTGGATCATTAGAATTTCTAATAATTTGAATCACTTTATTTAAATTTTTATAAACAATTAGAAATCCTTTTAAAATTTCTAATCTTTTTTTTATTTTATTTAATTGAAAAATAATTTTATTATTTAAAATAACATAACGATGTTTCAATAAAGATTTAAGAACATCTTTAAGATTCATTACCCTAGGTTCATTTTTTTCATTCAAAACATTCATATTTAAAAAGAATTTATTTTTAAGTTCCGACTGTTCAAATAATGAATTCATTAAATCTTCCGGATTCACATTTCGATTTTTTGGTCGAAGAACTATTCTAATTTTTTCATCTGATTCATCGCTAACATGGTCTAATAATTTGTTTTTTTTATTGATTATGATTGCAGCAATTTTTTCAATGAGTTTTGATTTATTTACTAAATATGGAATTTCTGTAATTATAATTTGGTAAGAACCTCTGCCCAAATCTTCTATTTTATATTTTGACTTTATTTCGAAAAAACCTCTTCCAGTATTATAAGCTTGATAAATTTGTTTTTTATCATCATTTAAAATTCCTCCAGTAGGAAAATCTGGGCCTTTTATTATTTTTAGTAAATCACGAGTTGTAGAGTTGGGATTGTTATTTAAATAGATTAAGGCTTCACAAATTTCATGAACATTATGTGGCGGTATCGATGTTGCCATTCCAACTGCTATTCCAGAAGAACCATTTGCTAAAATATTTGGAAACTGCGAAGGTAAAATTTCTGGCTCATCAAGCTCACCATCATATGTTTTCTTAAATTTAACTGTATCTTCTTCAATACTATTAAGTAAATATTCTGAAGTTTTGGTTAACTTTGTTTCTGTGTAACGCATTGCTGCGGCGTTATCTCCATCAACATTACCAAAGTTACCTTGTCCATTTACTAGCGGGTACCTTGTGGAAAAATCTTGTGCTAATCTTACTAGCGCATCATATACAGATTGATCTCCATGGGGATGAAATTTTCCGATTACATCACCCACTACTCTTGCCGATTTTTTGAATTGAGATTTTGGATTTAAATTTAATAAGTACATAGCATATATTAGGCGTCTATGAACTGGTTTTAAACCATCCCTTACATCTGGTAATGCTCTTTGAGTAATCGTAGATAAAGCGTAGGCAAGATATTTTTTTGCAAATTGATTTTTTAACTCGTCATTAATAATATTTTTATTCATTTATATACTTTAGAATCTTATGTCTGTTTTTAAAATTAGATATATTAATTACATCTACTAATCTATTATTTATTATTTCAGTATTTAAATTAAAAATTACTTTTAAATCGTCGAATAAAAAGTCAATATTTTCTTCAGTTAGAAGTTTTTTTATCTTAGGTGTGATATTTGACTCATCTAAATCAATGCCATAGCCTAAATTTTTTAAAAAATGAAATTCCCAAATGAGATATGATTTTAAACTATCATTTTCTAACTCTTTAAGAAATAAATCAAAATCATCAAAAGAGTCTTTAAACTCTTGTCTCTCTGGAGCAATTTTTGAGATAACTTCAATTGAAGATAATAGTAAGTTTAATTTCGTCTGATCATTAAAAAATTTAATAGATACATTTTCAATTAATTCAAAAGAAAAATAACCTATTGAATCTTCACTTTTAGAATTATAATTAATTTTTAATTTATTCCCAAGTTGGAGATCAGGTTTCTTTTTTTTTGAGGAACTTCCATAAACAATTCCTGAATAGCATCCATAATTTCTTGAAAAAACTTTCACTATAGTTGTGTTTTCTTTTTCAGAAGACCGTGAGACAAGGTAACCTACATCATTCCAGCGCATTTACTTAACTTTGGATAATTTAACTTTCAAAAAAAGGTTCACTTTTTTTTTCATAATTTTCTCTAATTGGGATCTGGAATAAATACCTATATTTTTAATCATATTTCCATTTTTTCCTAAAATAATTTTTTTGTGAGCTTCTGTTTTTGTGACTATAGTTTGTTCAATTGTAATAAATTTTCCACTCTTAATTTTATCAGTAACAATAAGTGTTTTATAGGGAATTTCTTTATGAATATAATATAATAGCGCTTCCCTAGTTATTTCCGAAAAAAATTTTTCTTTAGTTATTTTCTTTGTAATTTTCTGTGTCTCTTTTGTTGTATTTTTTTCAATATATTTAAGAATTTTATCAGTATTTTTTTTTTTAAGTGCTGAAATATAAAATATCTGATCAAATTTATTTAAAAAATCTATTGATTTAATTTTTTCTAATATTTCTTGATTGTCCAATTGATCTATTTTATTAAAAACAAGAACTTTTTTATTAATTTTATCTAAATTATCTTTTATTTTATCTAGATGTCGAAATTTATTATTTATATCTAAAATAAATATTACGATATCCGCCCTTTCTAAACCTTGCAATGCCTCTCTAAGATAATTATCATTAATGTTATCTTTGTAAAATCCAGGAGTATCTATAAAAATCATTTGTGTATCATGATAATTAATAGAAAATTCAATATTGAAATTTGTTGTTTGAATTTTTTTTGAAACAATAGATACTTTTTTATTCGCAAAACAATTTAATAATGTTGATTTACCTGAATTTGTAGGACCGGATAAAGCAATATATGAAGTTTTCATTATTTGATATTAAGATATTCAATCAATTTTTTAGCAGCATTTGTTTCTGCGATTTTCTTTGAACTTCCTATCGCACTAAAGCTCTTTGATTTTTCGATTGAAACAGAAACTTTAAAATTTGGCTTATGAGAAGGGCCAGAGTTAGAAATGTATTTATATATAGGAAGTTTTTTATAAAGCTTTAAAGAATATTCCTGCAACTTTGTTTTAGGGTCAATTATTACGTTCAAGGTATTCTTTAAATTATCTTTCCATATTTTTAAAACGAATTTTCTTGCATGCTCAAACCCCTTATCAAGAAACACAGCGCCAATAATTGACTCGCATAAATCACCAAGTATTTTTCTATTTCCAGCTTTATTTTGTTTTTGAGCTTTACTAAGACTTAAAAATTGATCAATTTTAAGGGAAGAAATAATTTTTGAACAAGTTTCTTTATTTACTAAAGAAGCTAATTTTTTATCCAATACACCTTCGGCATCTTTTGGATATTCATTGCTTAAAAAACCAGCAATAACTAAACCAAGTACCCTATCCCCCAAAAACTCTAATCTCTCGTTATTTTTACTAATACTCATTGATTTACTTTTGTGGGTAAAAGCTTGCTCTATCAATGACCTGTCAGAAAATTTAATTCCAAGAATTTTTTCAATTTGATCAATGTCACTAGGTTTCATTAAATAATTTTTTTCATAATTCTATTAAATCTGATTGATTTATGCCATTTCCAAAAAGTAAATATATTTCCTATATATCCATCATTAGAAAAAAATAAAAACCTTGCTTTTCCGACTAGGTTATCTTTTTCAACATATCCAACGCTCATTAAAAACCTACTATCTTTTGAGCAGTCCCTGTTATCGCCTAAAAAGAAAAAGTGATTATTAGGAACTATATAAGGGTCAGTATTTTTTAAAGATTCTTCTTGAAAATAAGAAACGTTATAACTTTTTTTATTAGGTAGTATTTCTTTATAAACATTGACACTTATAACTTGTGGTCCACAAAAAACTTTATCCTTTTTTATAAATTTTTTCTCAATTTTTATTTTGTTAATATATAAGTCTCCATCAATAAATTGAATCTCATCACCTCCTCTTCCTATTAAACGTTTTATATAATCTGTTCTATTGTCTGAGGGTGTTTTAAAAACTACAACATCTCCTGCTTCAGGTTCGGTGTAGAATACTCTTTTATCAAAGAGCTTAATACTGAAAGGAAAAGAGTGTCTGCTGTAACCATATGAATACTTTGTAACAAATAATCTATCACCTACCAACAAGGTACTTTCCATTGAAGATGAGGGTATATAAAAAGGTTGAAGCAATAACGATCTTATAATCAAAGCAAGGAATAGTGCTATGACTAAAGTTTTAATATTTTCAATTATAATTTTTTTCATTAATTGTTTATGTCGATATAATAACGGTAGCTAAAGCAAAAGGATAATCGTCACTCAGTGACAAAAAATACTTAATTCTTTTAACTTTAAGTTTTTTCAAAACTCGCTTTTCAACATTTTTTTCTAGTGAAATACCCGGTGCACCATATTTGTTATTTGTAATAATAATTTCATTAAATTTAATAGTTTTACCAATGCCAGTTCCAATAGCTTTTGCGAAAGCCTCTTTTGCAGCAAATCTTTTTGATACGTATTCCGCTGATATTTTACTTGAAACAATTTCCTTAGAATTAAAAATTTTTTTAATAAAATTTTTTTTATTCTTTAATAATATTTTTTCCACTCTCTTAATATTAACTATGTCGTTACCTAGCCCAATAATTGACATCTCTAATTAATCATTTTTTTTATTTTTTTAATAACTTTACTAAAACTATCAAAAATACTTTCGCCAATAATAAAATGACCAATATTATATTCGTTAATATTTTTTATATTTTTAAGGTAACTAATACATTTGTAGTTTAACCCATGACCAAGATTAAATTTCATTTTAGTTTTATCACAAGCAAGCTTGCAATTTATAATTTTTTTTAATTCAAAATTTATTTTTTGAAGTTGTTGAGACTTCACTGCGTTGGCAAAAGATCCAGTATGTAACTCAACGGCATCGACTCCCATTTTGTTCGCAGATATAACATCTTTTACCTTGGGGTTTACAAACAAAGATACTTCAATTTTATTTTTTTTTAATTTTTTAATAATACTTTGAAGATTTTTTTGTTTTAAATTTAAACCACCTTCAGTAGTTATTTCTTTTCTTTTTTCGGGAACAATACAAACATACTTAGGTTTCAATTTAATTGCAAAGTTTGTCATATCACTTGTTGGTGCCATTTCTAAATTGATTGGTTTTGAAATTCTTTTTTTTAATATTATTGCATCTTTTTTTTTTACATGCCTCTGGTCTTCCCTTACATGTATTGTAATAGAATCTGCCCCATTTTTTATAGCAATGTTAGCTGCTTTTAATAAGTTGGGATGATCCTCCCCTCTGGCATTCCTTAATGTAGCGATATGATCAATATTAATGCCCAGTTTTGACTTCATTAGCTTAAACTTTTCTACTACCGGGTTTTATTGGAGTAATATTTTTTAGATGTTCGGGTAAATTATCTTTTTCATAGGTTGGGAAATTAAAAGAAATTTGTGAAATAATATTGTTTATCTTAGAATTTCCTCCTGAACGATCAACTATACATGCATAACCCGAGATAATTCCTCCTAAACCCTTTAAACATTCAGCACACTCAATGCTAGATTTTCCAGTTGTAATAACATCTTCAACTATTAAAATATTTTTATCTTTACAATCAAAGCCTCTTCTTAGACTGAATTTATTATCCACCCTTTCTACAAAAATATTAGGAACATTTAAAAACTTTGAAACTTCATAACCAACCAAAATTCCACCAATGGCTGGAGATGCAACTAAATCAAAATTAATTTTTTCCTTCTTTATTTTGCTGGCTAAAGACTCGCAGATAATTTTAGCATAATCGGCATGCATCATTAATTGAGCACACTGGAGATACTTTTCACTTCTCAATCCTGAAGATAAAATAAAATGACCTTCTAATAAAGAATTCGTTTTTTTTAAAATTTCGAGTGTCTTATCTTCGCTTAGCATTAATTTGGTTTTCTATGTCTTATAATTTTAAAATTTATAGATCTTACTTTTAATTCAGATATTAAATTTGTAAAATCTTTAAGATTTTTAATCTCAATATCAAAGATGAAACTTAAAAAATCCTCTTTTTTATCTACTAATTCAACATTAAAAATATTACACTTATGTTTTCCTATTAAAGTACAAATTTCTCCAAGAGTTCCAGCTTTGTGACTTAGTAGCACCCAAATACTTGATTTGTGTATTCTTGTTTCATTTTGAGTTGGGAGTTTATCGTGCCAATATCTTCTAATTGCACTTCGCGCTTTGCCAGTTTTGGCATAAGACAACCAATGATATGATGGTGATTTTTTAGTTGAGCTTAATATCTCTACATGGTCACCATTTCGAAGCTCTGTTTGCAACGGTGAATTCTTTCCGTTAATTTTGCATCCTGTACAAGTGTCACCCAAGTCGGTATGGACCGCATAAGCGAAATCAATTGGGGTTGCTTTTTTTGGCAATCTAATTACTGCACCGTTAGGTGTAAAACAAAAAACTTGATCTGAATAAAGTTGTAATTTCGTGTACTCATAATAATGCTCCGGATTTTCTCCCGACTCCAAAAGTTCTACGAGATCGCTTAGCCATGAGTATTCATAACTATTTTTTTTATCTATATTTTCATTTTTTTTATACAGCCAGTGGGCGGCAACACCTCTTTCGGCATAATCGTTCATTTCTTGGGTTCTAATTTGTATCTCAACTCTTTGTTTTTTAGGTCCTATAATAGTTGTATGTATTGACTGATATTTATTAGACTTTGGAGTGGAAATATAATCTTTAAATCTACCAGGTACAGCACTCCATTTTTTATGAAATGCACCAAGTGACTTGTAACAATCCATTGTATTTTTTGTAATAATTCTAAAACCAATTAAATCCGTAATTTGCTCTAATGAAACTCTTTTTTCATTAACTTTTCTCCAAATTGAAAAAGGTGTTTTTTCTCTTCCAGTAACTTCTGCATTAATATCATTGGCTTTTAACAAGCTTTTAATTTCTTTAATAACTTCATTAAATATTTTTATTCTACTGGGTGCAATTTCTTTAACTCTATTGACGATTAATAATCTAGCCTCATCATTTAAAACAGCAAATGATCTATCTTCCAGTTCATCACGTACCTTATGCATTCCCATTCGTTCAGCTAAAGGAGAATAAATTTCCATTGTTTCTTTTGCGATTCTTTCTCTCTTATCTTTGTTATCAATTGAGTCTATGGTTCTTATATTATGTAGTCTATCTGCAAGTTTTACTAACAAAACTCTGATATCTTTTGAGGTTGCTAAAATTAACTTTCTAAAATTATCTCCAGCCGTTAAATTTTTTTTTTCAGTTTCAAGCTTTGATATTTTTGTTACACCATCAACTAATTCAGCTATCTCATTACCAAAAATTTTTTTTACATCGTCATAAGTAGCTTGGGTATCTTCGATTGTATCATGCAATAAAGCTGTAGTAATAGTCGGTCCATCTAATTTTAATTCGGCTAAGATGTTTGCTACAGCCAAAGGGTGACTGATGTAAGGGTCGCCAGAATGTCTTTTTTGTAATTTGTGAGCCTCTGATGCATACTTATAAGCATTTTTAATTACATTTTCATCCACGTATGCGTTGTAAGATTTAATTTTTTCTATTAGCTGTGCATCATCAAGCATAAGTTAATTATAACAGCTTATTTTATTTTTTTAACTTTATTTAGCTCTACTGCATCAAATTCTTCTATAAATTCTTGAGTAGTTTTTAAAAAAACAGGGTGTTTCCATTCCTGGGATATATCTTTGAGTGGTAATAGCACAAATAATCTTTTATGGAGATGTGGATGAGGTATTACCAGTTTATCATTTTCATTTAAGATTAAATTATCATAGCTAATAATATCAATATCTAAAGTTCTTGGATTATTTTTTTTTTTTCTCTCCCTTCCAAATTTCTTTTCTATATCTAAAATAACATTTAATAATTCTTCTGGCTTTAGATCGGTTTCAATTGATATTGCTGAATTACAGAATAGAGGATCGGATTTATTGGGATAAGCTTCAGATTTATAAATATGAGACCTTTTTAGTATTTTGATATCATTATTAGTGATGAACTGATAAGCAGAATTAATATTTTCTTCAGGAGTATTGTTATTAAAAGATAAGTTTGAACCTAATGCTAAAATCTTCATTAACTTAATTTTCTAAATACTCTGGACTTTTCCCTGTTCCAATCTCTTTGTTTTTTTGTTTGTCTTTTATCGTGTTGCTTTTTACCTTTTGCTATCGCTATATTTACTTTTGCTATACCTTTTGAATTAAAATAAATCCTTGTTGGTACGACTGTGAAACCATCTCTATTTATTTTTCCAATTATTTTATTAATTTCTTTTTTTTTTAATAAAAGTTTTCTTAACCTTCGAGGATCATGATTATTGTAACTGCTTTGTTTATACTCTGGAATATATGAATTGTGTAAAAAAATTTCACCTTGACTATCTAAGGCATAAGAATCTGCAATACTACCTTTGCCAGCTCTTAATGATTTAACCTCCGAACCAAACAGTTCAATGCCAGCTTCAAGAGTATCTTCAAAAAAATAATTAAAACTTGCTTTACGATTCTGCGCAACTACGTTGCTAGAGACGTTTTTTTTATTCATTATATTAAAGATAAATTTTTTAAAACTTTTTTTATTTTTTCTTTAGATGAGTTTTCAGCAGTCACTAATGGCAATCTAACATGTTCTGACATCATTTGCATTAAGCTCAGACTATATTTTGCAGGAACTGGGTTGCTTTCAACAAACATTATATCATGCAAAGGGAGCAGTTTATCGAAAATTTTTTTAGCTTCATCGTAAGAATTTGAATTGCACAATTTATGGAAATCAGAGCACATTTTTGGTGCAACATTTGCAGATACCGAAATACATCCAGATCCACCCAGCTTATTAAATTCATAAGTATTTTCATCATTTCCAGAAAGCATTAAAAAATCATTTCCCATTTTGTTTTTTTGCAATGTTACTCTATCAAGATCACCTGTTGCATCTTTTACTCCAATAATATTTTTTAACTCGTACAAACGAGCCATGGTATCTACGCTCATATCAACGACTGATCTGCTAGGAATATTATAAATTATTACTGGCATCCCAACACTATCATTTATTTTTTTATAATGTTGAAATAAACCTTCTTGGGTGGGTTTATTATAATATGGTGTCACAACTAATGCAGCATCAGCTTTTACTTTTTCAGCAAACTTTGTCATTTCAACCGCTTCTTCTGTTGAGTTTGATCCAGTTCCAGCAATCACAGGTATTCTGCCCCCTGAAGAATTAATTGCTATTTGTATTAATTCTTTATGTTCTGAATGGCTTATAGTTGGCGACTCACCTGTTGTACCACATGGTACAATACCATTGGTACCATTTAAAATTTGAAACTCTATAAATTTTTCATAAGCTAATCGGTCAATATTTTCACCCTTAAAAGGTGTCACCAAAGCTGTTATTGATCCTTTAAACATAATTAGTAAATTAAAAATATATATATATAGAATTATTGTATGATTAAAGTGAAAACTTTATTAAAGTTATTTTTTTACCTGATAGTTACATTTTTTGTAGTTAATGCTTCCTATGCTCGCTTAATTGCGCCAGAACCCAAACCAAGCGAATATAAATTAAAAACATCGCAAAATAAACAGTCTGAAAAAAAACTAAAATCAATAAACGACAAGGTAATTCCAAAAAAAATAGAATTAAAAAAAGAGTATCAAGAAAAAATATCAAATTCTGCAATAAAACCAAAAGTTACAAAAAAGCCTATTGAAGAAAAGAAAGTCGAAAAAAAAAATGTTATCGGCAAAGGCGAAGGTTATTCGGTCACAAATACAATTATACCTTTAAAAAAACCTTTGGATCTTGGAATGGCAAATAAAAATTCTTCTGTTTTATCTACTAAAGATTTTTTAATTGCTCAAAAAACTTTTAATTTAATAAAAAGAAAAAGATGGAATACCGCTCTTCAAGAAGTTAGAAAATCTAGATCTGCTTTGTTAAATAACCTTGTATTTTGGATGTATTTAAAAGAACCAATTAACAGATTAAATTTTTATGATTATAAAAAATTTATCGAAAAAAATCCTGAATGGCCAAGAATAAATCGTCTTAGATACTTAGCCGAGCACAAAATAAATTCTAAAGATGTAAAAACCAAAGATGTCATTAAATTTTTTGAAAAGGTAGAACCTTTAAGTGGGTATGGAAAAATCATGCTTGGTGAGGCTTTTCTCACAAAAGGTGAAAAACTAAAAGCTCATGATTTAATTTCAGATGGTTTTAAAACTGCAAATTTAAGTACTGAAGATCACAGGTATTTAAATAAAAAATACAAAAATTTATTAACCAATGATGATTATATAGAAAGAGCAAGGTATCTTGCATGGGAACAGGATTTTTATGAATTAAGAAGAACATTAAGATATTTGCCCAAGGGTTATAAAGAACTATATTTTGCTAGATTTGCACTTATGACAAGGTCATATGGAGTCGATAGCGCAATTGCTAAAGTCCCTCCTCAATTTAAAAATGATATTGGTTTGCAATTTGATAGAGCTAAATGGAGAAGAAAAAGAGGTAGGTATGATAGTGCTTTAGAGATTATAAATAAATTGCCACAAGATCCTAAATTTTTAGTTAAACCAGATCTTTGGTTCAAAGAAAAATATATAATAGCACGTAATAAAATTAATAAAAAAGATTATCGAGGCGCTTACGAACTTTTAATTAACCATGGTGTAATAGATAGTGGAAATTTAGCAGAAGCTGAATGGCATTCTGGTTGGCTAGCTTTGAGGTTTTTAAATAAACCAAATGACGCAATCAAACATTTTCAAATAATGTACGATGGAGTTAATTATCCAATCAGTAAATCTAGGGCTGCTTATTGGTTAGGTAGAGCTTATGAAAAATCTGGCAAAAAAGCGAAAGCAAAAGAGTGGTATCAAAATGCATCTAAATTTAATACGACTTTTTATGGTCAGCTTGCAGCTAAAAAAATCAATAAGAAAAACTTCAGTGTTAAAAATAATTATTCCCTCTCAAGTGTAGAGTATGAAAAATTTCTTAAATCTGATTTAGCAAAGGCAGTAATCTTGTTAGATGAGCTCAATGAGTCTCTTAAAAGCAAAGATATTTTAAGACATCTTGGTTCAGAAGAAAGGTCAATTAAAGAACAGGTGTTAGCAGGAGCGCTTGCTCAAGAGGTGGGTCGGTTAGATTTTGCAATTCAAATTGCAAAACAAACATCATATGAAAATAAAAATTTACTTGAGCTTAATTATCCAATTATTGAAACACCTAAAATTGTTTCTAAAAAAAATATCCTACCTCAAGAAGTAATCTTATCACTCATTAGACAAGAAAGTGAATTTGACAGAGATGCAAATAGTTGGGTCGGAGCAAAAGGTTTGATGCAAATAATGCCAGCTACCGGAAGAGTTGTAAGTAAACAAGCTAGATTAAATTATAGTCGAACCAGGCTTATTGAGGATGAGTTTTTTAATTTGCAAATAGGATCTTATTATATCTCTGATTTAAATGAAGAATTTAGTTCATTATATATGGCATTTGCCGCTTACAACGCAGGACCCCACAGAGTAAGACGTTGGGTGAAAAGATTTGGCGATCCTAGAAAAGGTGAGATTGATCCTATAGATTGGATTGAGCATATTCCATTCAATGAAACAAGGAATTATGTTCAGCGAGTTATTGAGAATATTCAAGTTTATAAATACGTCATTAATAAATCAAATGTTACAAATGATATTGAAAAAATTTTATTTTAATGAATACTCTTTATATGCGTAAGATATTACAGCAAAAAAAACAATGTAATTAAAATAATAAATATAAAAGAAAACTATATCCATTAAAGGTTTAAAAAAATAATAATTATCTTTAAAAAAACTCATAAGCTGTATTTGAATTGTAAAATAAATCAAAGTTGGTACAGCAAAAATTAATGTAATAATTGTAAATAAAAAAAATAATTGAGCACCAACCGAGTTTAATTCTTTAATATTATATTTGTAATCCAGACCCAAAGTTAATTTTGGTAATATAAAAATTAATTTTAAAGAAAAAATCATTGTAAAAATTGTACCTATTAAAAAAATCAAAATTGATTCAGGCTGTAAAGAAGATGATTTAACAAAAAATAAAATCAAAGGAATAAAAGCTATTAAAGAAATATTTAAAAAATTAAAAGTATACTTTAAACTTTTAAAACTCATGAATTCTTTAAAGAAATAAAACTTTCTTTTGTTTAATATTTCTTCGTGAACGCAAATTCCTATTGTGCTGGCAACTAATAATGTGATGATAAAAAAAATTATTATAGTAAAATTAGTAGCAATACCATTTGATATCAAATAGGACCTTGCATAAAATATTATTGTAAAAATTAGAACTGCAGGAAGCCCTTCTTTGAATTTTTGATCAAAATTATCAATTAAAAATTGAAAAGAGTTTGCTAATGTTTTTCCTATAGAGATATTATTTTTCATATTATGGCGGACAGGGAGGGATTCGAACCCTCGTTACGATGTTACTCGTAAGGCTAGTTAGCAACCAGCTGGTTTCAGCCTCTCACCCACCTGTCCATTTTTTTTTAACTATATAATAGTAAATGACTAAATTTACAAAAATTAAAAAAAAACCTAAATAAGTTTGTATCTCATAATTAAGTGCTGGTGGATAAATAATTTTAAAAACATAATTTTCTATAAAATCGACTGAATATTGATCTTTTCCAGCTTTTTTTAAAAAATAGTTTTCTAGATAAGTTAAGGGGCAAATGGAATGATTTAATTCTATGTAAACTCCCCAAATAACTGCTGGGATGTGAAAATAAATTATTTTCTTAAATTTCAATATTAATAATGCTCCAAATATAACGAACAATATAAATAAAAAATGCAATAAAAGAGTTAATGTTGCAAAAATTTCAAAATAATTATTCACAATAGCTTATTGTTCAAACTAGATTTTTATATATAGGCTTAATTTCTATCCAAGTCTTATAGCTTCACAATCTCTTATATAAGCAGGGTGTGTTAAAAATTCCTCACTATGATATAAAAGATCTTTATAGGGTTTTTGCCCATTCTGAACTTGTTCTTTGAGCAATTTTATAAACCTAAAGTAATCGCTAAATTGTCTAGCTCTTGCGCTTGAATTGTAACACTGTACGGCTTTGTTATACATTA
>CBFHID010000001.1:151032-293604 GCA_965655895.1 Candidatus Pelagibacteraceae bacterium
AAATAGCTTTTTGCCTAGTTTGTTGTCCATCTTGTTGAGCTTTTTTAGTTTCTATAAATATTTTTTTACCAGGAACCTCTTTACCATCTTTCCACTCACCTACTTCTTTATTTCCATTTGCATACGTGTAGGTGCCCTGGCCATTTCGTTTACCATCCTTGTATTCACCTACATATTTATCTCCATTTGCATACGTTACGGTGCCCTGGCCATTACGTTTACCATCTTTCCATTCACCTACAAATTTATCTCCGTCTGCATACGTTAAGGTGCCCTGGCCATTACGTTCACCATCTTTCCATTCACCTACATATTTATCTCCGTCTGCAAACGTGTAGGTGCCCTGGCCATTATTTTTACCATCTTTCCATTCACCTACATATTTATCTCCATTTGCATACGTTACGGTGCCTTGGCCATTACGATAATTGTCTTTATATTCACCTACAAATTTATTTCCGTCTGCAAACGTGGAAGTGCCCTGGCCATTACGTTTACCATCTTTCCATTCACCTACAAATTTTCTTCCATTTGGAAACGTAAAAGTTCCCTGGCCATTACGTTTACCATCTTTCCATTCACCTACATATTTTCTTCCATCTGGAAGTGTAAATGTACCTTGGCCGTGATGTTTATTATTTTTCCATTCACCAACATATTTTTTTCCATCTTTGGTTGTTAAAGTGCCTTGACCGTTGGGTAAACCGTTACTCCACTCTCCTTCATACTTAACTCCATTATCATGTTTTACTGAACTTCCTTGCCCGTTGTATTTACCATCCTTAAATTGACCGGTATATATTCTCACACCATCGTCAAAAGTTCCATTGCCATTAATGCAATCACCCTTGATACATTTTCCGGTATTTTCTTTAACATGGTTTGCGGCAAGTACAGTTTTCTGAAAAGAAAAAGATACCAAAAGAAAAAAAATAAATAATATAAAATATAATCTCATATTCTAAAAAGGTTTTAGCACAACTAGAATTACAATTAAAATTAAAAGTATGGTTGGAACTTCATTAATATATCGAAAATATTTAGAAGAATATTTTGATGGTTCGTTGATTAATTTCTTTCTAATAACTCCTAAATACATATGAAATGCAGACAAAATTACAACTAAGGTAATTTTAGCATGTAGCCACCCCGCTGAACCAACATAATGGATTAATCCAACTCCAAAAATCCAAGTCGCAATCATCGCTGGGTTCATGATAAATTTAAGCAATTTATATTCCATTGTTTCTAAAGTTTTTCTTGTATGATCGTGATCTGCATTTTCTGCATGATAAACATAAAGTCTTGGTAAATAAAAAAGCCCTGCAAACCAAGCTACAAAAGAAATAATATGCAAAACTTTAATCCACTCGTACATCAATTCCACTCCGCTTTTGGAGGCATAGACATCAAAATAGCCTCGACATTCCCCTCTGTCTTCAAACCAAACAAAGTTCCTCTGTCATATAGTAAATTAAATTCAACATATCTTGATCTTTTATGCATTAATTTTTTCATATCCTCATCATTATAAGATGAATCTTTTTTTCTTGCAGCATTATCATGTACAAAATCTTTAAAATAAACGCCTAAACTCTTTATAAAATTAAATTCATCATCAAAATTATCTTCATTAAGATAATCAAAAAAAATACCACCCACTCCCCTTGGCTCTTTTCGATGTTTTAAATAAAAGTATTCATCGCATTCTTTTTTCCATTTAGGATAATCGTAAGAACTTTTTTTACATAAGTTTTCTAATCCTTGATGAAAAGATTGTGTCTCGTGATCTTCTGGTACGGCTGGAGTTAAATCGCAACCTCCACCAAACCAAGACTTTTCAGTTGTTATAAATCTTGTATTAAAATGAGCTGCAGCAATTTTTGGATTTTTCATATGAGCCACAATTGAAATACCAGCTGCCCAAAAATTTGCACTATTTTCAGTGCCTGGTATTTTTTTTCTAAACTCATCGCTAAATTTTCCGTGTACAACTGAAATATTAACACCAACCTTTTCAAATACTTCACCTTTCATAACCGCCATAGTTCCACCGCCACCACCGGGCCTATCCCACATTTTTTTTTGAAATTTTTTTGTATCTAAAGATTCAAATGAACTTATCATTTGATTTTGCAACTCTTGAAACCAATCCGAGGTTAGTTTTTTTTTATCTTCGATGCTTTTGCTCATATCCAACCTTGGAGTTCATTTTTAATTAAAGCTCCAATAAGATTTATGTGATCAGGCTGATCATTTAAACAAGGGATATAGCTAAATTTTTTTCCACCGTGTTCTTCAAAAATTTCTCTGTTTTCACCATCCAGTTCTTCAATAGTTTCTAAACAGTCTGCAGAAAATCCTGGTGCAATAATTTGGAGATGTTCTATTTTTTCTTTAGCCAATTTTTCTACTGTCTTGTCTGTATAAGGCTGTAACCATTCTTCAGGCCCAAAACGAGATTGAAAAGTTGTCATTGCAAACTCTTCGGTGAGATTCATTTCTTCTCTAACCAGTCTTGTCGTTTTGCTACATAAACAATGATAAGGATCACCCTTGGTAAAATATTTTTTTGGAATACCATGATAGCTAAACAAAATTTTATCTGGTTTACCATGTTCATCCCAATGCTTTTGGATACTGTTTGCTAATGCTTTGATATAATGGGGATGATCATGATAAGTTGAAATAAATCTCAATGAAGGTACCCATCTCCATTTTTGCATTGTATTAGTAACCGCATCAAAAGTTGAGCCAGTCGTAGCTGCACAATAATGAGGGTACATTGGTAAAATAATAATTTTATTACAATGTTTTTCTCTTAACTCTTCTAAACCTTTTTCAATACTTGGGTTTCCATAACGCATACCAATCGCAAACTCTAATTCCAGATTCTCTTTTTTTAATAAATCTTGCGCAAGGTTTTTTTGTTTTTTTAAAATAACTAAAAGAGGCGAACCTTCATCTGTCCAAACTTTTTGATAGTTTTTTGCAGACTTTTGGGGTCTGGTATTAAGAATAATGCCATTCAATATAATTTGCCAAATTAACTTTGGCGTTTCAATGACTCTCGAGTCAGATAAAAATTCTTTTAAATAAACCCTTAATTCTTTTCTTTGAGGTTTATCAGGCGTACCAAGATTGGATAATAAAATACCAATTCTTAATTTAGTACCATGTTTAAAATCAGGATTTCCAATAAATTTTGCCATTATAATTCTGTTCTAATTTTCTCTATAAATAGTTTAACGTTTTGTTCTGGAGTTGTTTTTAAAACACCATGGTCCAAACTGCAAATCCAGCCTGTTCTTTTAGATAAATCTTGATCTTTTATGTATTTAATAAAATTTGTTAAATGTTTTTTGAATTCATTGACACTCTCTAAGGCTAGATACTCATTATAAAAATTTCCTTGAAGAGATAAATCTGTAGCCTTTAATTTAGAAAAAATATCTTGGTTAGAGCCTACCACAGTCAATTTTAAACCATTAATGGTTTTCAAGCTTTCAAATTTTTCATCATCAATGTTTTTTGTAAAATATCCAATTTTACCAGGATATTTACACGCAATTTTTTCTATAAATGGTTTTACGTTCTTATTAAACTCATCAAGGCTTAGATGTTCAGCTTCGGTATCAAAGATCATAAGTATATCCAAATCAATGCTAAACTGTAAATCAATATTCTCTTCGAGAATTTTTTCTATAACAGGCAAAAAATTATTTAATAAACTTGGGTTTGATTGAGGGTGTCTTTGTGCAAATTGAAATAGAGTGTATGGTGCGCCCACAAAACCTATCAAAGACTTGTTTTTTGGTAGAGTATCTCTAATCATGGTCAAACCATCAATTTGAAATTTTATATAATCAGAAAAACTTTGTTCTTTTTCTTGATTCAGAGTTTTTTCAGTTAAAGGATTGGAAAATTGTGGACCTGGGTTAAAAGCTAAACCCATCCCAAGATAATCTAATGGAAACAAAATATCACTAAAAAGAATTGCAGCATCGAAATCAAAATCTCGAATTGGCCCCATAGTTGTTTCACAAATAAGCTCTGGTGTTTTACAAAGCTCTTCAAAAGTATGTTTTGTTTTCAAATTTTGATAATGTGAATGATATCGACCTGCCTGTCTCATTAGCCAAATAGGAGGAACTTTTTGTTCTATGCGATTTAATGCATTATAAAATTTTTGATTATAAATGTTTGACAATGTCTCTTGCTCCATATGTTATTATAAAATCAGCTCCTGCTCTATGAATTGCTGATAAGCTTTCTTTATAAAGTTTTTCAAAATCACCCAGTTTGTTTTTTGATAAATATTGTAAAGATGCATACTCTCCGCTGACTTGATATGCCCCTGTTGGTAATTTAGTTTTATTTTTTATTTCTCTAATTAAATCAATAGATGTGATACCAGGTTTAACCATTAAACAAGAGGCTCCTTGATTAGCATTCATTATAGAACTTTGTATTGCTTTTTTACGATCATGAACTGGCAGTTGATAAGAAGATCGATCAAATTTTTTTGGTGAAGATTTTGCAGCATTCCTAAATGGACCATAAAAGCTACTAAAAAATTTTGATGAATAACTCATAATTGGAGTTTTAAATTTTTTCTTTTTAAACAGCGATTTTAAATATTTAGTTGTACCTTTCATCATATCACTTGGTGCAATAATATCTGCACCTGCTTGAATAAAAGTATCAGCCGCAATTCCTAATGATTTATGAGTTTCTTTTAAATTTATTTTATTTTTATGAGTAATTCCGCAGTGACCGTCAATTGTAACTGAACACAAGCATGTATCGACAATCATAACTATTCGATTGCCAAATTTTTTTTTTATTTTTGATAGAGATTGATAATGAAAATTAAAATCTTCAGGTTTTTTTTGTTTTTTTTTTGGAACAATAAAAAAAATAAAATTCTTTACACCTTTATTAATATCCATTGAAATAGTACTTTGCGCACTTTTAACAGTATGACTAAAATTTTTTCCCAAACCTTTAATTAATTGAGGTTTTTTTAATGCTTCATCAATAAAAATAGGTTGAATAAGATTAGATGCAGTTAATTTATTTTTGTGTTTAAATTTTATCATCTAGGTTTGTATATACTTTCTTTAAAGTCTTTATAATTAAAAAAAAGGCTAAGTCTTTTTGGTGAAATTTCCTTTTTTAATTGATCAAAAGTTGATCCTGGACCGCTGCAATGCTGTAGTTTTAATATTTCCGGTCTAATCGATTTTGCTAATTGAAATGCTGAATAACTCATCCAGAAAAATATTTTTGCATTAAATAAGTTTTGAATAGTTTCGAAGTTAATTTGCGGGATTAACTCATAACCACTAATTTGTTTAGTTTTGTATAATGACAAGCTATTCTTATATGTAATTTTTTTAATAGGTTTAAAATTTCTGTAATATAATTCTGGAAATCTATAATCCTCGCCCAAACCGTCAAAAGTTGCTTGAACTATTGATCCACTTTTTGAAACATTTTTCCACGTCTGAACCCCGCTAGATACAAAAAAATTATTTTTGTTTAAACTTTTCAACGAAAAATCAGGCCTCGTCAAAATGACGGTACAATTTTTAATTTTAGGTAATTTACAAATGCTACGAGTAAACATCTGGTAGTTTTTTAATGATTTTGGAAATATTAAATTTGTTTTTTTTATTTTTAATTGATTAATAATTTTATTAATATGGAATTTTTTTTTACTTTTTGCATCTATACCCTTGCTAAAGAGAAAATAATTATCTTTAATGTTTTCAATAGTTATTCCTAGATCTAAACCACACCCGCCGCCATATTTTTTTAATAATCTTCTTTCCTTTAAAGTAACATCTAACGTTTCTTTGCAATTTATTTTTCTCAAAATTGATTTTGTTTTTTTGTCATTTTTTAAATATTCAATTGCAATAGCGCCTTGACTTGCTGCAGTGGGAAAAATTGACAGGGGTAAAATAAATGGTTTAAATTTTTTAAAAAGTTTAATAAATTTTTTTGTTTCTTTTCTATCCACTTTGTTGCCATATTGAAAAATTCTATCGATTGCAGCTTTTGCCATAAATAATGCATCATAGTCTTTTCCACTACTTACTTTTGATAATCTCGTAGTAACATTTCCACGTATTACTTTTGTATTTATATTTCTAATATTTAATAAACTTTTGATATCGTTTACTGATGATTTTCGTCTTGGAGATGATGTGCCTATGATTAAATTATTTTTATTCATTGATGTTTTTTTTACTAACAAAACATCTCTTGGGTCCGATCTTTTAATGGTAAAAAAATCTGTTTTATGGCTTACAACAGGTAAATCTTTAAAAGAGTGAACAACACAATCGTAATTTTTTTTTATTAATTGATCTGTCAAAGAACCCGTAAAAATTCCATAGCCAAGCTGTTTCCAAGGTGCACCACCCTGATTCTTATCCCCTAAAGTTTTATGAAATTTAGTTATAAAATTGATATTTTTAATTTTTTTTCTTAATTCTTGCTTAACAATAAATGTTTGTATTTTTGCTAAAAAACTAGCCCTGGATCCAATTATTAAAGAAAATGCCATGTTGTAATTATATCGTTCTTTACGTGTATGATAAGTGCGTCTATTTAGGTATTTTATTAGGTTATGTTTTGGCTATAATTCGAAAATGTCTAGCAATAAAGCTCATAACTGGAAATCCACGTACCATTCTATTTTTGATCAACGTTTACAAGAGATAAAAAATGAAGGTCACTATAGATACTTTAATGAAATAGAAAGAAAGGCGGGTCAATATCCCAAGGCATTGCATCATAAAGATGGGAAGACAAAAGAAATAGATGTTTGGTGTTCAAATGACTATTTAAGCATGAGTCAAAATACTGAGGTGATGACTGCAATGAAAAGTGCGGTTGATCAATTGGGAGCTGGTTCTGGTGGAACCAGAAATATTTCAGGCACGACAAGATTTCATGTTGATCTTGAGGAAAAAATCGCAAAATTACATAACAAAGAAAGGGCTTTAGCCTTTAACTCTGGTTACAGCGCAAATGACTCGGCATTAACATCTATTTTATCTGCAATTGATAATTGTTTAGTTCTAAGTGATGAATTAAATCACGCTTCACTGATTGAAGGAATTCGAGCAAGCAAAAGAGAGAAAGTTATTTATAAACATAATGACGTTGATCACTTAAGAGGTGTTTTAAAAGGAATACCATTTAATCGTCCTAAAATGATAGTTTTAGAGTCAGTTTACTCAATGGAAGCAGATTTTGCACCGTTGCAAGATATAGTAGATATTGCGCATGAAAGTGGAGCATTAATTTATTTAGATGAAGTTCATGCTGTTGGTCTTTATGGAGCAACTGCTGCTGGTGTAGCTGAACAAGAAGGAGTGTCTGACCAAATTGATATTATTAATGGCACATTAGCAAAAGCTTTTGGTTTAGCTGGTGGCTATATTGCCTCTACACATTCCATAATTGATTTTGTGAGAAGTTTTTCAAAAGGTTTTATATTTACAACATCTATGTGTCCTGCTGTTGCAGCTGGAACTTTAAAAAGTGTTGAAACAGTACAAAGCAAACCAGAAATTAGATCAAAGTTTTTTGATAATGTTAAATTAGTAAAATCTGAATTAGAAAAAGCAGGTATTCCTTTTCTAGACTCTGGATCTCACATTATTCCAGTTATTATTGGAGAAAGCAAACTATGTAAAAAGATCAGCGATTATTTGCTAGACGAACATCAAGTTTATGTGCAACCAATTAATTTTCCAACTGTTCCTAAAGGTACAGAAAGAATTAGAATTACTCCAACTCCAAGTCATTCAAAAGAAGATATAAAAAAGTTTGTAAACGCTCTTACGCAAGCCTGGGTCAAATTTATGCCCAAACATGAGCAATTTATATCATCTAATATTCAAGCAAAAAAATAGCCCCATATTTTCTAAAACACGGGGCTAAATTTAATTTTTATAATATTAATTTACAGATGGTAAATCTGCATTCATAACTTTCGTCCATGCTTTTACAAAGTCTTTAACAAATTTTTCTTTGTTATCGTCTTGAGCATAAACTTCGGCATATGAACGTAAGATTGAGTTTGAACCAAATACTAAATCAACTCTTGTTGCAGTAAATTTTTTATCATTAGATTTTCTATCAACGATATCATATGAGTTCTTTCCAGTTGGAACCCATTTAAACTTCATGTCAGTTAAGTTTACAAAAAAGTCAGTTGTTAAAGCTCCAACTTTTTCTGTGAACACCCCATGCTGAGATCCTCCATAATTAGTTCCTAGAACTCTCATACCGCCTAATAGCACTGTCATTTCTTTTGCAGATAAGTCCATCAAAGAAGATCTATCAAGCATTAACTCTTCAGGTGAAACTGCATAATCTTGTTTTACATAGTTTCTAAAAGCATCATGAATAGGCTCTAATACCGAAAAAGATGCTGCATCCGTTTGATCGTCTGATGCATCCCCTCTACCAGTTTTAAATGGCACTTTGATATCTACTCCAGCTTCTTTTGCCGCTTCTTCAATACCAACGTTTCCAGCTAAAACAATAATATCAGCAACACTTGCTCCAGTTTTTGATGCAATACCTTCTAGTACAGGTAATACTTTTGCTAGTTTAGCAGGTTCATTACCGTCCCAATCTTTTTGAGGAGCTAAACGAATTCTTGAACCATTTGCACCACCTCTAAGATCGGTTCTTCTGTAAGTTCTTGCACTATCCCATGCAGTTGTAACCATTTGGCTAGTTGTTAAACCGCTTTCTTTAATTAATTTCTTAGCAGCTTCAACATCATAATCTGATTTTCCAGGTTGTACTGGATCATGCCAAATCAAATCTTCTTTTGGAGAATTTGGTCCAATATAGTTTACTCTTTTTCCCATATCTCTATGAGTTAACTTGAACCAAGCTCTAGCGAAAGTTTCTTCAAAGTATTTATGGTCTTTGTAGAATTTTTCTGAGATCTTTCTGTACTCGGGATCCATTTTCATAGCCATATCCGCGTCTGTCATGATTGGATTATGTCTTTTGGATGGATCTGCTAAATCAACAGGTTTGTCCTCTTCTTTAATATTTATAGGCTCCCATTGATTAGCTCCCGCTGGACTTTTTTTAAGTTCCCAATCATATTCTAAAAGTAATTTAAAATACGAGTTATCCCATTTGTCTGGATGAGTTGTCCAAGCACCTTCGATACCACTTGTAACTTGTTCAACACCTAATCCACCCCCATCAGCTCTATTCCAACCTAAACCTTGCTGATCAATGCTAGCAGCTTCTGGTTCCGCACCTAATTTGGCTGCATCACCGTTTCCATGAGCTCTTCCAACAGAATGTCCGCCAGCAGTTAAGGCGCAAGTTTCCTCATCATTCATGGCCATCCTTGCAAAAGTTTCTCTAACATCCATTGCTGTTCTTAAAGGATCTGGATTTCCTCCTACTCCTTCTGGATTAACATAAATTAATCCCATTTGAACAGCTGCAAGAGGATTTTCTAAAGATGATCTGTTAATTCCATCTTTGTCATATCTTTCTTCACCTAACCATTCTTTTTCAGAACCCCAGTAAATATCTTTTTCTGGATGCCAAATATCTTCACGGCCATAACTAAAACCATACATTTTGAGACCCATTGATTCATAGGCAATATTACCCGCTAAAATCATAAGATCGGCCCAACTAATTTTATTTCCATATTTCTTTTTGATCGGCCAAAGTAGTCTTCTTGCTTTATCTAAGTTTGTATTATCCGGCCAAGAATTAAGTGGTGCAAATCTATGATTACCAGTAGCGCTACCACCACGACCATCTGAAATTCTATAAGTTCCCGCAGAATGCCAAGCCATTCTAATCATTAATCCACCGTAATGACCAAGATCTGCTGGCCACCATTCTTGGCTATCAGTCATTAATGCATGTAAATCTTTTTCTAATGCTTTAAAATCTAGTTTCTTAACTTCTTTTTTATAATCGTAACCTTGATCCATTGGGTTAGTTTTTGTGTCATGCTGATGAAGAATGTCTAAGTTTAAACTGTTAGGCCACCATGCTGTTGGAGTGTCTCCGGTTTCTGTTAATGCTCCATGCATAACTGGGCATTTTCCATTTTCATTTGATTTTTTATACTCTGTACTCATTTTTTCTCCTTGTTATTAAATAAAATTCTTAAAAAATAATTAAAATTTATTTAACTATGATTAAGTAAATTTAAAGTTAAATTTTTATAAAACTTTAAGATCTTCAAGACCTTCAACTAATTCGTGTACACCTTCATAACCAAAGTATGCAGACATAATTAATAAAAACACTGCTGAAGCTCTAAAGAACATGCCAATTGGTATAATTTTCGTTAAACGTCTTAAACCATAGTATGAAGCAATTAAGGCTACCAATCCAATCACTGCACCAAAAACTACCGCATTAACGCTTTGAACACCGGTCGCAAATAATGCTGCGTAAAATAAAACTACCTCAAAGCCCTCTCTAATAATGGCTAAGAATACTGTAAAAGATAGCAACCAAGTTTTTCCTGAATCTATGGCTTTATCAACTTTGCCCTCTACATGCTCTTTTGCATTATGACAAAATAATGCACAATAAGCTAGCATTCCTGAAGCAATCAACATTACGGATCCCTCAAAAATTTCTTCATGAGCTCCTGTCATGCCGTGAATTTGTCTAAAGCCAACTGCTAGTAATAAAGAAACTAAAACTCCAGCACCCATTCCCCAAAAGACAGCTGGTCTTTGGTGTCTAGCATTCATTTTGTCCAAAAACATAAATACTAGCATTGCTATTAACATTGCTTCAAATCCTTCTCTTAGGATGATAAAAAATGAACTTGCGAAAGGTGTCATAAATTCTGTCATATAATTTTTAATTTTTTAATTTTTAATTTTAACTTTATTAATGAGAATGATTCTCAGTGTCAATACTGTTAAGAATAATTCTTAATAATATGTCAACATGTAGCAGATTCGATCATTTAACACAACTATAGGTGGTTTTTGTAGGATTTATCTCTTATTTTTTTTCTATCTTCTCTAAATTTTTTTAAATTTTTAATAGATTTGGTGTGAACTCTTTTCCTCCATAGTCTAAACGACCCTGGTTTTAATGAGGCTCGCATTGTTTTAATCACTTCAGATTCGCTTTTACCTGTCTCTCTTTTTATATCCTCAAATGTTATTCTATCTGCCCAAGCCGCCCATATGAGCCAATCTTTGGACTGTTTATCTTTAGGTTGAGGGTTTGAACTTTTGGTAACAGGTCTTGTAAATGACTTTCTTGCGGCCACTAACTTGTTTCTTTTAAGAATTTGATCATTGTTTTAGGATCACTTACATCAAATTTTCCATCCTGATCTTTAAAAATTTTAATAATCTTTCCATCTTCTACATACATAGAATACCTAAATGAACGCGGTCCCATACCAGATGCACTTCTGTCAGAGATCATATTCATATCCTTTGTAAAATTTCCATTGCCATCTGGAATGAATTTAATTTTATTAGCCTTAGAAATCTCCTTCCACTTCGCAATTACAAAAGGATCATTCATACAGATACAGTAGACCTCATCAATACCTAATTTTTTTAAATTATCATATTCATCTTCATATGCAGGAACATGATAATTTGAACATGTTGGAGTGAAAGCTCCTGGTAAGGCAAAGGCTACAACTTTTTTTCCTTTAAAAAATTCCGTTATATCCTTTTCGACAAATTTTTGATCTTCACGAATTACTACTTTTGAATTTGGAATATTATTAATCATTTTTTCTAGCATGTTTAATATTAAATTGTCTCATTGCAAATCTTTTTTTTTGATCTTCTGTTAATTTATCAAAACATTTTGGACAACTCACCCCTTCTATAAAATGTTTTGAATCTTTATCTTTTTGACTAATAGGCATTCTGCATGCATGGCAAGTTGAATATGAACCTTGGATAGATTGATGTTTCACTGAAACTCTTTGATCAAAAACATAACATTCTCCATTCCATTGAGAATTTTCTTCTTTAATATTATTTAAATAATTCAATATTCCACCTTCCAATTGATAAACTTCATCCATACCTATACTTTTTAAATGATCAGCAGCTTTTTCGCACCTAATTCCACCTGTACAAAATATAGCAAATTTTTTATTATTTTTTCTAAGAAAATCTTTAGAAAAATAATTCTTAAACTCTCTAAAGTTATTTACATTTGGATTTATCGCTTTATTAAAAGTTCCCATTTCATACTCAAAAGGTTTTCTAATATCAATTACCATAACATCTTCTTTGGAAATAAATTCATCCCATTGTTCCGGACTTAAATGTTTTCCTTCACGACTTTGCGTATTAATTTCTATGGGTACAACTTCTTTTTTTATTTTTACTTTTGGTTTATTAAATGGAATAAAACTAGCTCTTGAAGCATTAATAATATCAAAGTTTTCTATTTTTAGTTTTTTAAATACAAAATTAGAAAAACTCTTAAAGAATCCATTTGATCCTGCAATAGTACCATTGATTCCTTCTGGTGAAAGAATAATGGTTCCTTTTATTGAGTGATCTATTAAATTTTTTTTGAACTGTATTCTTAAGTCTTCTATCGTTTCAATAGGACAAAATTTATAAAAACTAATTATATCGTATTCTTTTTTTTGCATAACATCATTCCATCGCCTATGGAAATTAATGAAATTTCAAAATAATTATCATTTTTAACGTAAGTATTAAACTCTTTAATTTTTAAAACTTTTGGATCTTCAAGATCATCACATACTTTACCTTTCCACAAAACATTATCAAAAATTAAGATGCCATTTTTGGTAACTAAACTTTTACACTTTTCATAATACTGGATATTATTAGTTTTATCAGCGTCGATAAAAATTAAATCAAAACTTCCTTTTTCCAATTTATCCATTTCATCAAGCGCAATACCATTGATAAAGCTAATTTTTTGAATAACCTTTGCTTTCTTCCAGTAATCTTTGGCTGTTTCAATAAACCTATCATCGCGATCAATTGTTTTAACTTTCCCTATAGTAGAAAGGGCCATTCCTAATGTGCTGTATCCAAGATACGTGCCCAGTTCCAAAATATTCGTATAATTACCAATTTTAATTATTAATTTTAAAAATTCTGATTGATCGGGTGATATTTGCAAATGTGCTGAATTAGCATGTTTTTTTAAAGTATATTCTCTTAATTCTTTTTCAACATCAGTTTCATTTACACCAAATTCATTAATATACTTCTCAAGGTTTTCATTGAGCAAAAAACTTCCGGACATTTTAAATTATTTTAATTTATCTTTTAATATATCGTTAATCATCTGCGGGTTACCTTTACCCTTCATTTCCTTCATAACTTGACCAACAAAAAATCCAAACAACTTATCTTTACCTGATCTATATTGTTCAACCTTATCCTGGTTTGCTGTTATGACTTTATCGATAACATTTTCAATTTCTTTAGGATCAGAAGTTTGTTTTAAACCTTTATCCTCAACAATTTTTGATGGATCCTCATCATTTTTTATCATTTCTTCAAAAACTGTTTTTGCAATTTTTCCTGAAATTGTTCCATCCTTTATTAAATTAATCATTTTGGCTAAATTTTTTGCACTTACTGGACTTTCAGTAATTTCTTTTCCTTCTTTATTAAGTGTTGCAAATAAATCTCCCATTAACCATGTAGCGGCTAATTTATAATCTGATGCCTTTGCTGCTTCTTCATAGTAAGATGAAACCGCTTGATCAGAAATAATTACACTTGCTTCATAGTTTGATAAATTAAATTGAGATATTAATCTTTGTTTCTTTTCATCTGGAAGTTCCGGTAAGTCTTTTTTTAAACTTTCAATATATTTATCTTCAAGATTTAAAGGTAATAAATCAGGATCAGGGAAATATCTGTAGTCATGCGCATCTTCTTTGCTTCTCATTGATCTTGTTTCTTGTTTTTTTGTATCAAACAATCTTGTTTCCTGATCAACTACCTTACCCTCTTCAATAAGCTCTATTTGTCTTCTTGCCTCATATTCAATGGCTTGTTGCATGAATTTAATTGAGTTTACATTTTTAATCTCACATCGTGTTCCAAGCTCTTTTGAGCCTTTTATTCTAACTGAAACATTAACATCAGCTCTCAAAGAACCTTGCTCCATATTACCATCACAAGTATTTAAATATCTCATAATAGATCTTAGCTTTTTAATATATTCTCCAACCTCACTTGGTGATCTTAAATCTGGCTTACTAACTATTTCCATTAAAGCAATACCAGACCTATTCAAATCTACAAAAGAATGCTGTGGATCCTGATCATGCATACTTTTACCGGCGTCTTGTTCTAGATGAAGTCTTTCAATACCGACTTGTTTTGTACCATAGGGCATGTCTAAGATTACTTTTCCTTCGCCAACAATTGGATATTTAAATTGAGAGATTTGATAACCTTGGGGTAAATCTGCATAAAAATAATTTTTTCTATCGAACTTTGACAAATTATTAATTTTAGCATTTAAGCCAAGTCCTGTTTTAACTGCTTGCTCAATACAAAATTTATTTATCACTGGCAACATCCCAGGCATTGCCGCATCTACTAAACTTACTTGGGAATTAGGTTCTGATCCAAATTTTGTAGATGATGATGAAAATAATTTTGCCTCTGACAAAACTTGTGCATGAACTTCTAATCCGATAACAACTTCATAATCACCTTTCTCGCCCTTTAAATAGTAATCAAATTGTTTATCACTCATAAAATCCACCAATCCTTTACTTGTGATTTGAAATTTATATTTTGCTCTATAGCGTATGCATTATTTAATATCGTTTGTTCATCAAAAGATTTTCCAATTAATTGTAGACCAAGCGGAAGGTTTTTTTCATCGTATCCAGCTGGAATTGATATAGCTGGTAGTCCCGCTAAATTAGTTGGCACTGTAAATACATCGTTTAAATACATGGATATTGGATCATCTACATTTTGACCTATTGCAAAAGCTGATGATGGAGCGGTTGGTGTCAAGATTGTATCAACATCTTTAAAAGCTTCATCAAAATCATTTTTAATCAATCTTCTTACTCTTTGGGCTTTTAAATAATATGCATCGTAATACCCAGAAGATAACACATAAGTTCCTATTAATATTCTTCTTTTAACTTCGTCACCAAAGCCCATTGCCCTTGTATTTTCGTACATTTCAATCAAGTCTTTTCCCTCTGCTCTAAAACCATATCTAACACCATCATATCTAGCCAGATTGGATGAGGCTTCTGCTGGTGCAATAATATAATATGTTGGAAGAGCATACTTTGTATGTGGCAAAGATATTTCTTTAATTTCACAACCCAGTGATTTAAAAATTTCTATACCCTTGTTCCACAAATCTGTAATTTGCTTAGGCATACCTTCAACTTTATATTCCTTAGGTATTCCAATTTTTAATCCCTTTATATTTGAAGTTAATTTTTGACTAAAAGGCTCTGTTTCTTTTTTTGCTGAGGTTGAGTCTTTTTCATCATGACCTGAAATAACTTCCAACATTAAAGCTGAGTCCTTAACGGTTTTGCTCATGGGTCCTGCTTGATCAAGAGATGAAGCAAAAGCAACAATCCCCCATCTAGAACATCTTCCGTATGTTGGTTTTAAACCAACTATTCCAGTAAATGATGCTGGCTGCCTAATAGAACCGCCCGTATCCGTACCAACTGTGGCTGCAGTTAAGTTTGCGGCAACAGCAGATGCAGATCCTCCAGAGGATCCACCTGGAACTAAATCTTTATCATTTCTATACGGGTTAATTACATTTCCAAAATAACTTGTTTCATTTGACGAACCCATTGCATATTCATCACAATTTAATTTACCCAATAAATTTGCACCATGTTCCCATAGCTTACTTGTTACAGTTGATTCATATTCGGGCTTAAAACCTTCCAACATTTTGCTAGAAGCGCTAGTCTGAACTCCTTTGGTACAAAATAAATCTTTAACAGCAATTGGAGCCCCAAAAAGTTTTTGTTTATCATTAAAATTTTGATCCTGCTCTTTCGCTTTACTTAAGGCGTTTTCAAAAGTATCTACTATATAACAATTTAATTTTTTTGATTTTGATGCCCTATCTATATATGATTTAGCTGCATCTTCGCATGAAATCTCTTTTGATTTTATTTTATCTACAAGTTCAGAAAGGCTGAGTTGATATATTTCGCTCATTACTCAATAACCTTTGGAACTACATAAAAATCTTTATTATCAGTTGGAGAATTCGATAATATTTGATTTTTGTCGTTCATTTTTTTAACAGCATCTTCTCTTTTAATGATTTCTTGATCCACAGTTGATGCTAATGGCTCTATTGAATCAATTTTAACTTCATTAAGTTGTTCAACGAATTTTAAGATTGAATTTAAGTCTTTTATCATATTCTCTTCAAATTGATCGTTTGAAGCTATTCTTGATAGTTTTGAAATCTTTTTTACTGTATCTTTGGTAATTGCCATTAGACTTTGATAAAATTTGCGGTAAAATAGCACTTTAATGGAAACTATCAACCTTTGCGATAACGCAAACTTTCCTGTCAAAGTTGGAAAAAATTCTAGAATACTAGGAATAGATCCTGGTAAAAAAAATATAGGTCTGTCTATAAGTGATCCAAATCAAAAAATTGCAACACCACTAACTATTATAGTAATGAAAAAATTTAAAAAATTCATACAAGATCTTAACAAAATTATAATGGACTATGATATCAAAGGAATAGTGATTGGTAATCCGATCAATATGGATGGGACCAATGGGCCAAGATCACAATCTGCTAGAGATTTTGCACATAACCTTTCAATGGTTACAAAATTACCAATTACTTTGTGGGACGAAAGGCTATCAAGCGAAGGAGCTTTTACCATGATGGAAGAATTAGAGATTAACTCTTCCAAAAAAACAGCCAAACTAGACCAGCATGCTGCTGCCTTTATTCTCCAAGGTTATTTGGATTATTTAAATAAATAGCTTGCCCTTTTTATAAAATAAGCCTATTAGACTGGTTTTAATGGCTTTATTCAAAACTAAACAAGCTGTTAAATATGAAAAAAAGCACCTTCTAGGTATTCAAGATTTATCTATTCCAGAAATTGTTCATATACTTAACGAAAGTCAATCTTTTGTAGAACTCAATAGAAAAGAAAATAAAAAATTAAATTTATTAAAAGGTAAAACGCAAATTAATTTATTTTTTGAAAGTTCTACTAGAACATTGTCATCTTTTGAATTAGCAGGAAAAAGGCTGGGAGCTGATGTTATGAATATGAATGTATCTAATTCAGCAATTAAAAAAGGTGAAACTTTAATTGATACTGCAATGACATTAAATGCGATGCACCCAGATATCCTTGTTATAAGGCATGGAGATTCAGGTGCTGCAAATTTACTTTCTAGAAAAGTAAACTGCTCAGTAATTAATGCTGGGGATGGTTGGAGAGAGCACCCCACACAGGCTTTGCTTGATGCAATGACTATAAAAATGAAAATAGGAAAAATTGAAGGTCTAAGGATTGCAATTTGTGGAGATATTATGCACTCAAGGGTCGCTAGATCAAATATTTATCTTCTTACCATGATGGGAGCAGAAGTAAGAGTAATTGCTCCAAGTACACTTATGCCAAAAGAAATTAGTCAATTTGGAGTGAAAGTTTTTACAAATATGGAAGACGGTCTTAAAGATGTCGATATAATTATGATGTTAAGGATGCAACTAGAAAGAATGGATGGATCTTATATCCCTTCAACGAGAGAATACTATGAATTTTTTGCTCTAGATTACAAAAAAATCAAGCATGCAAAAGAAAATGCATTAATCATGCACCCTGGACCAATGAACAGAGGTATTGAAATTGATGCCTCTCTTGCTGATGATATTAATAGAAGTATCATTGTCCAACAAGTCGAAATGGGAGTTGCGGTTAGAATGGCTTGTCTTAAAATTCTGATGGAAAATCAAATATGAAATTAGCTATTCTTAATGCTCGAATAATTGATACAAAAAACAATCTAGATGAAGTTGGAGGAATTTTAATAAACGAAAAAGGACTAATCGAAGCTTGTGGAAAAAACGTAACCAAAGATACAGTTGGTGAGTCCAAAATTTATGATTGTAAAAATAAATTAGCAATACCTGGAATCATCGACGCAAGAGTTTTTGTGGGTGAGCCAGGATATGAATACAAAGAAAATTATAGAACATTAAGTCAAGCTGCCATATCAGGTGGAGTTACTTCGGTTGTTACAATGCCAAATACCGATCCTATAATCGACGATGTTTCTACCTTTGATTTTATTAAAAGAAGAGCTAGAGATAAATCTTTAATAAAAATTTATTCTCTAGCATCATTAACAAAAAATATTGAAGGTACAGAAATAAGCGAATTTGGACTTTTAAAACTTAGTGGGGCCTTAGGTTTTACCGATGGTATTAAAAGTGTTCAAAATAATGATGTAATGGATAAAATTTTTAATTACGCAAAAAACCAAGATGCTTTAATTGTTCAGTTTCCTCAAGACAATGAATTATCTAAAAATGGAGTTATTAATGATGGGTTAATAGCAACTAAATTAGGTTTAAAAGGGATACCAGAATATGCTGAGCACATTATCATAGAAAGAGATTTAAGATTATTAAGTCAGTACCAATCTAAATACCATATTTCTTTACTTTCATCTGGAAAATCTCTTGAAATAATAAAAGATTGGAAAAAAAGAGATTTAACATTTACAAGTGGTGTTTCTATTAACCATTTGTCACTCAATGAAAATGATATCGGAGAATTTAAAACATTTCTAAAACTTTCCCCTCCCCTTAGAAAAGAAGATGATAGGCTTAAACTTATTGATGGAATTAAAGAAGGGATAATAGATATTATTGTCTCAGACCACAAACCCGAAGATGAAGAGTCAAAAAGATTAACATTTCAAAAATGTGCTAGTGGAGCTTCTGGCATAGAAACATTTCTTTCACTAACTCTTGAACAGTATCATAATGGAAATTTAGAACTCAAAACTATAATTAAATGTCTGACTGAAAATCCTGCAAAGATTTTCGGGATTAATGGAGGTTCTCTTGAGCCGGGCAAACCTGCAGATATTGTAATTCTAGATTTGGAAAAACCTTGGGTTGTAAAAAGAGAAAATATGAAATCTAAATCAAAAAATACAGCTATTGAAAACAAAAAATTGCAGGGAAAGGTAGAAAAAACTTTTTTAAATGGAAAATTAGTTTTTGAAATTTAATGGATTTATTTATAGTTATTTTTTATTCGTACTTGTTAGGCAGTATTCCTTTTGGTCTTATCTATACTAAAATTGCAGGCATAGAAGACATTAGAAAAATTGGATCTGGTAATATTGGGGCAACCAATGTTTTGAGAACAGGAAATAAACAAGTAGCGGCATATACACTATTGTCTGATATTACCAAAGGAAGCATGGCTGTTCTTATTACAAATAAATTTTATCAAGAATACAATTTGTTATCTTTTTTAATTGTATATTTAGGTCATATATTTCCAGTCTGGTTAAAATTTAAAGGTGGGAAAGGTGTAGCTACTTTTATTGGCGGGATATTAGTTGTAAATTATATTTTAGGTTTAGTTTTTTTAATAACTTGGTTGATAGTAGCTAAAGTTTTTAAAATCTCATCTCTATCGGCAATTATTGCATTTGTTGTAACTTTACTTACAACGCTTATTTTCTACAATTTAAATTTAACTTTATTAATATTTTTCTTTACCATTTTTAGTGTCTATACTCATAGAGACAATATAAGACGAATTGTTTCTGGCGAAGAAAGTAAAATAAAAACTAAATAAAAACACCATTTTATAACTTTTAAAAAACATTAAATTGACAATTCCCATAATATTTGAGAGTAAATTTTCACTATGAATTTAGTGATTGTAGAAAGTCCCGCTAAAGCCAAAACGATAAACAAATACCTTGGTGAAAACTATATTGTTTTAGCAAGTTATGGTCATGTGAGAGACCTGCCATCTAAAAATGGTTCGGTTGATACTGAAAATAATTTTAATATGACATGGGAAATAGATCCAGGTTCAAAAAAGCCTCTAAAAGAAATATATGATGCAGCAAAAGATTGTGAGAAAATAATTTTAGCTACAGATCCTGACCGTGAAGGTGAAGCAATTGCTTGGCATGTAAAAAATATACTTGATGATAAAAAATTACTTAAAGACAAAAAAGTTGAAAGAGTAGTGTTTAATGAGATCACAAAAAGAGCTGTGCAAAATGGAATTGATAATCCAAGAGAAATTAATACAGAATTAGTCGATGCTTACATGGCTAGAAGAGCTCTTGATTATTTAGTAGGATTTAACATATCTCCTATTTTATGGACAAAATTACCCGGTTCAAAATCAGCTGGAAGAGTACAATCGGTTGCACTCAAATTAATAGTTCAAAGGGAAAATGAAATTGAACTCTTCAAACCAGAAGAATACTGGACCATACAATCTTTTTTTAAAAATAAAGATAACAAAGATTTAAAAACAAAAATTACTATTTTTAATTCAGAAAAAGTAGATAAATTTTATTTTAAAAATGAAGAGCAGACAAAATTAGCTGTTGAAGAAATAAAAAAACACAGTTTTAAAATAATTCAAATAGAAAAAAAACCTTATAAAAGAAATCCATATGCACCATTCACGACATCTACAATGCAGCAAGAAGCATCAAAAAAACTTGGTTTTGGAGCATCTAGAACAATGCAAGTTGCCCAAAGATTATATCAAGGTTTTGAAATTGATGGAGAAACAGTCGGGCTGATTACCTATATGAGGACTGATGGGACTCAAATATCAAATGAAGCCTTACAAACATGCAGGAGTTATATAGAAAATAAAATTGGAAAAAATTATCTACCGGATCAACCAAGAAATTATAGTGGAAAAAAAGCAAAAAATGCTCAAGAAGCCCATGAAGCCATTAGGCCTACTGACATTCATAGAGAACCAAGCTCTCTAAAGTCTATTTTAGATCGTGACCAAATGAGACTTTATGAATTAATATGGAATAGAACTGTATCCTCTCAAATGGAATCGGCTGAATTTGAAAGAACATCAATCGATATAAGCAATGTAGAAAAATCTATTACGTTTAGAGCTAATGGATCCATTCAAAAATTTGATGGCTATCTTAAACTTTATCAAGAAACAAAGGAAGATGATGAAAAAAAAGAAGATAATGAAGATGAGGATAATATTCTGCCAGATGTAAATAATGGCGATGAATTAAGTTTAAAACAAATAATAGATGAACAGCACTTCACTAATCCACCACCAAGATATTCAGAGGCTAGTCTTGTAAAAAGGCTAGAAGAATTAGGCATTGGAAGACCTTCGACCTACGCAAGTATTATTTCAGTCTTATCAACCAGAAATTATGTAGAGCTTATAAATAAAAAATTTATCCCAACAGATAGAGGAAAGTTAATTACTGCATTTTTAGATAAGCTTTTTAATAAATATGTTGATTACAATTTTACTGCAAAATTAGAGGATAGCTTAGACGATATCACATCAGGTAAAATAAAATGGATTGATGTATTGAGCCAATTTTGGAACCAGTTTAACTCCAATGTTAATGAAGTTAAAGAGTTAAGAACAAGAACAATTTTAGATATGTTAAATGAAAGTTTAGCAGACATTATATTTGATAAGGATCAAGATAATAATGTTTTAAGAAAATGTCAGTGTGGAGGTGAATTAAGTTTAAAGGTTGGAAGATTTGGTGCCTTTATAGGTTGCTCAAGTTATCCAGAATGTAAATTTACAAGACCGTTATCAAAAATAAAAGCGGCACAAGAAGACTTTATGTCTGAACCCAAGGATATTGGAGTAACTGATGATGATAAGAAAATAATATTAAAAAAAGGAAGATTTGGACCCTATTTACAAGTTGGCAATGAAGAAAAAGAAATGAAAAACTTTTCTATACCAAAAGGAATTTCACCAAATGATATAGATCTCGATAAAGCAAAATTTTTATCAGGTTTGCCAAAAATACTGGGTAAATATCCTGAAAATAATGAAGATATCACACTTAACAATGGAAGATTTGGTCCATATGTTAAGTGTTCAAATAAATCCGCAACATTAGAAGCCCCTGAGGATATTTTCTCCATTGGATTAAATAAAGCTATAACGTTAATTGCTGAAGCAAAACCAGGGAGAAGAACATCTAACGAAATTAAAAACTTAGGAGAACATCCAGAAGATAAAAAGCCAGTAAAAGTTATGAAAGGACAATTTGGTCCTTATATTAAATATAAAACAATTAATGCTACCATACCCGATGATAAAGATCCAAATGACATTACAATGGAAGAGGCTTTAGTTTATATCGATAAACGTCTCGAATACGACGCGCAAAAAAAAGGGAAAAAAGTAAAAAAAACAAAAAAAGTTAAAAAAATAAAAAAGAAGAATTAATGTCAGTAGAAGACAATATTAAAAAATTAAATATTGAGATACCAAATGCTCCAGATCCTGTAGGAAATTACTTACCCTTTGTGAAAAGTGGAAACTTAATTTTTATTTCAGGTCAACTTCCTATTGATACAAACGGTAAAATTATTGAAGGTAAAATAGGCTTGGATTTGGATGTTAAAAGTGCTGAAATTGCAACAAAGATTGCTACCCTGAATGTCTTGGGGCAGCTTAAAAAAGCTTTGGGCAATTTAAATTTGATAAAAAAATGTATAAAAATAACTGGATACTATAACTGCGCCAAAGACTTCAAAGATCATCCAAAAATTTTAAATACTGCCTCTAATTTAATTGTTGAATTACTTGGTGAAAAGGGAAAACATACTAGAGTAGTGGTTGGCGTTAACAGTCTACCTTTAAATGCGGCAGTTGAAATCGAAACAATATTTGAAATTTAATTTTTACCTAAAACTTTTTCTGGTTTTTCAGATTTAGAAAATTTTTTATAGTTAAAAACTATTTTTTCATCTTTAACATCTACCTTAACATGTCCACCATCAATAAGTTTACCGTGAATAATTTCGTCAGCTAATATTTTTTTTATATACTCATCTATATATCTAGAGATTGGTCTAGCACCCATTGTAAGAGAATATCCTTTCTCACAAATTAAATCATTTGCTGAATTGGATAATTCGATTACTACATCCCTTGCATTAAGCTGAGTTTCTAATTCTAGAATAAATTTACTTACAATCTGCTTAATAATAGTCTTATCCAATCGATTAAAACTTATGATAGAATCTAATCTATTTCTAAATTCGGGGCTAAAGACTTTATTGATAGTCTCTTGATCTATTGTATCATTTTTTTTCGTAGAAAATCCAATTTGATCTTTTTCAAGTTGGGAAGCGCCAATATTACTTGTTAATATTAAAATAACATTTCTAAAATCTACATTTTTTCCATTCTGATCTTTTAATTTTCCATAATCCATTATTTGAAGGAGAATGTTAAAAATATCAGGATGTGCTTTTTCAATTTCATCGATTAATAAAACACAGTAAGGAGTCTTCTCTATCGATTCAGATAACTGTCCACCTTGATCAAAACCAACATAGCCAGGGGGTGATCCAATTAATTTTGAAATAGTATGCTTCTCACTAAATTCAGACATATCAAACCTTACAAGTTCAACTCCTAAAGTTTTGGATAATTGCTTAGCAAGTTCAGTTTTGCCAACACCTGTTGGGCCATTAAATAGATAATTTCCAATTGTTTTTTCAGGGTTGCGCAAACCCGATCTGGATAATTTGATTGAAGAACATAATGCATCTACCGCATGATCCTGCCCGTATATTAATCTTTTTAAATTTTTATCTAAATCTTTTAAATAATACCTGTCATTGGCCGTAATACTTTTTTCTGGTATTTTTGTAATTTTTGATACGATATGTTCGATGTCATTTTCATCCAGTAATTGCTTTCTATCTTTTTTTGATTTTAAATTTTCAAAGGCTCCTAATTCATCTAAGATATCGATAGATTTGTCAGGTAGTCTCTTATTACCGATGTATTTAGTAGACAAATCAACAGATGCTCTAACTGCTTCGTCACTATATTTGACACTATGATACTCTTCATATTTTTCTCTTAGCCCAAACATAATCTTATAAGCCTCTTCCACAGATGGTTCTGGAACGTCAATTTTTTGAAATCTTCTTTGAAGGGCTCTATCCTTTTCAAAGTTAGAACGATATTCATTAAATGTTGTAGATCCGATACATTTGATCTTGCCTGATTGTAGAGCAGGTTTTAGCATATTTGCAGCATCCATTGAATTTCCAGTTGTTGTTCCCGCACCTACCAAAGTATGAATTTCATCTATAAAAAGTATGTAATTCTCGTTGCCCTCTATCTCATTAATAATTGTTTTTAACCTTTCTTCAAAATCACCCCTATATCTTGTTCCAGCCAGTAACGAACCAAGATCCAAAGAAAAAATTGTAGAATCTTTTAATGGTTCTGGAACATTATTATTAAATATTCTTTTAGCTAATCCTTCTACAATTGCAGTTTTACCAACACCAGGATCACCTACTAACAATGGATTATTTTTGGTTCTACGACAAAGTATTTGAGCCATTCGATTAACTTCTTCATCCCTGCCAATCAATGTATCAATCTTATTTGCCGATGCTTTAAGGTTTAAGTTTACACAAAAATTATCAAGTGCTGTTTTCTCATTTGTTTTGCTACCAATTTTTTGATTTGGATCTAAATTTTCAGTGTAAGAAAAATTTTCTATTTTTGTAATACCATGAGATATAAAATTAACAACATCGTATCTAGTTACCTCTTGTTCTTGTAAAAAATAAGTTGCATGACTTTCTCTCTCAGCAAAAAGAGAGACTAATATGTTAGCACCCGTAACTTCTGACTTTCCTGAAGACTGAACATGTACAATTGATCTTTGAATGACTCTTTGAAAACCAGCTGTAGGTTGTGGGTCAGATAATTTCTCAGAGTTTATAATATTATCAAGCTCATGATCTATATAATGTTCTAAGTTTTCTCTTAATAAACCAATATCAACACTGCAAGCTTTCATAACATTAACAGCATCTTCTTCATCCATTAACGAAAAAAGTAAGTGTTCTAAAGTTACATATTGATGATTTTTCTCAGTAGCTAATGCAAAAGCATTAGAGATTGATTTTTCCAAAGATTTTGTAAATGTTGCCATTATTGTCTAACAATACACTTTAAAGGCTGTTTATTTAATCTTGAATAATTAAAAATTTTATTTTGAATGGTGAACGCAATATCTTTTGGATAAATTCCACATACCGCTGAACCATCATGATGAACCTTTAGCATCAAATCATTTGCTTGATATGTAGTTTTATTTAAAAACATAATTAAAATTTTAACAACAAAATCCATTGTTGTAAAATCATCGTTAAGAAGAATTATTTTATAAAAAATTGGTTTTGTATTTTTTTGTTGAAGTTCAATTTCTTCAATTTTATCAAGCTTTTTTTCCATTTGCAGGCCTTCCTATAGAATAATAAGCTACATTTTGATTTGAAAAACTATTAGGTTGATATAAATTCCTCATGTCAAAAATTTTAACATTTCTTTTTTTTACTTTTTTAAAATTTAGTGATCTAAATTCGTCCCACTCTGTATGAATAACAATAAGATCATTATTTTTCAAAATTTCTAATGAACTTTTTTTAAATTCTATATTCTTCAACTCATCTTTTTTTCCAGTGGGATCATAATATGAAATTTTTACACCCTTTCTCAATAATTGAGGAAAAATTTTTAGACATTGAGTATCTCTCATATCATCAGTGTTAGCTTTAAATGTTACTCCTAAAAATCCAACTTTTTTACCCTTTGGGTTACCTAAAATTTCAATAATTTGATTTGCTAATTTTGATTTTCTTTTTTCATTACTTTTAATAACAGATTTAACAACTGACATATCAGTTTTAAATTTATCGCCAATTTTTGTTAAAGCTTTTGTATCTTTTGGGAAACATGAACCACCATATGCAGGTCCAGCTCTCAAAAACCTGGAACCTATTCTTTCATCAGTACCTATTCCAATTGCAATATCTTCAACATTTGATCCAACCTGTTCACATAAGTTGGCAATTTCATTTATAAAAGTAATCTTGGTTGCTAAAAAAGCATTGGCGGCATACTTAATTAATTCAGCGCTTCTTCTTGTTGTTGAAATAAACTTACTACCTTTCTTGATGATTGGTTCGTAAAGTTTCTTTAAAATTGGCTTAGTTTTTTTTAAGTTGTTTGATCCAATAACGACTCTATCCGGATATCTAAAATCTCTTATTGCTTCCCCCTCTCTCAAAAACTCAGGATTTGAAACTACATCAAACTTAGCAGATGAATTTTTTGATTTAATTATTTTTTCAACCTCATCACCTGTGCAGACTGGAACTGTAGATTTAGTGATAATAATTTTATATTTATTAATATTTTTCGATATAATCTTTGCGACAGCGTATACATTTTTAAGATCAGCTGATACTCCATCTTTTGCTGTAGGTGTTCCTACTGCAATAAAAATAATATCTGATTCTTTAATAGCTTTATTTATATCAGTTGTAAAAAAAAGTCTTTTTGCATTATAATTTTTAATTACAAGCTCATCCAAGCCAGGTTCAAAAATAGGAATAATTCCTTTTTTTAAATTCTCAATTTTTTTTTGATCGTTATCAACACAAACTACGTTGTTACCAAAATCAGAAAAAAGAACTCCTGAAACTAACCCAACATACCCTGTACCTATGAAGCAAATTTTCATTTTTTATTAATGTCAATAAATGAATTTATATAACCCTCTTTGGTGCCGCAATCTAAATATTTTCCTGAAAATTTACATCCATAAAATTTTTCTTTTATTAACATTGAGTTCATTGCGTCTGTAATTTGAATTTCTCCTAATTTTCCACTTTTCTGATTAGTTAAAAAACTAAATATTGATTTATTCAATATATATCTTCCTATAATCGCATATTGTGATGGCGAACTTTTCACAGATGGTTTTTCAACCATTTTGTTTATCATAAGTTTTTTTATATCTTTAAAACCAACAATGCCATATCGTTTAACATCAGTTTTTATAACTTTTCTTAATGCAACAACAGATGATTTTGTTTTATTATTTATTTTTATCAATTCCTTTGAGCAATTTTTACCTTTAATAATATCATCCGGTAGTAACAATAAAAAATGCTTAGATTTTATATATTTTTTTGCACATAAAACAGCATGACCTAGACCTTTGGGATTTTCCTGATATGCAAATTTGATTTTACCAGATACCTTGTTTAAATTTTTTAAATATTTTAACAGTTCAGGTTTACTTGCAACTTTTTTTTCCAAAGATATATCTCTTGAAAAATATTTTTTGATTATTTCTTTTTTTTTTGATACTATAAATATGATTTCTTTAATTCCAGCTTCAAAACACTCATCTAAAATATATTCTAAAATTGATTTTTCTCCTAATGGCCAAAGCTCTTTTGGAAAAGACTTGGACAATGGAAGCATCCTTGTACCTAATCCTGCAAGTGGTATAATTGCTTGTTTAATCATATAGGCTAATCAATAAATGAAAATTATAAAAAAATCTAAAGAAATAAACTTAATTATCAAGAATTTTAAAAATACAGGATTTGTTCCTACCTTGGGTTCCTTGCACAAAGGTCATGAATCTTTAATAAAAAAGAGTAAATCTGAGAATAAATTTACTTTTGTGAGTATATTTTTAAATCCAAAGCAATTTAATAATAAAAAAGATTTAAAAAAATATCCTAAAAAAATTCGAAATGATATTAAAATTTGCAAAAACCTTAAAGTAGATTATTTGTTTTTACCTTCATTTAAAGAGGTTTTTACTTGGAAAACAAAAAATAAAAAATATCCAAAAATTAATAATCTTATGGAGCAAAAATTTAGAAAAGGTCACTTTAGGGGAGTTTTACAAGTAATAGAAAAGTTAATAGATATATTGCCCGCGAGGAAGATTTACTTAGGAGAAAAAGACTACCAACAATTAATGATTATAAAAAATTATATAAATTTAAATAAAATTAACTGTAAAGTTATAAAATGTAAAACTATTAGGGATAAAAATGGATTAGCATTATCTTCTAGAAATAAATTGTTAAGTTCTGAAACTTTAGATAAAGCAAGTAATGTAATAAAATTCATAAGATACCTCAAAAAGAAAAAACATAATTTAGATATAATAATTAAAAGTACCAAAAAATATCTTAAAGATAATGAGATCAAATATGATTATATAGAAAATATTAATTTAGATAAATTTAAAATTCAGAATAAAATAACAAACAAAACAAGAATTTTTATTGCCTTCTATATAAAAAATATTAGACTTATTGATAATTTTTAAAATCCAAGAATAAAACTTGCTAATCCTAAAAAAGATAAAAAACCAATAACGTCTGTTACTGTTGTTACAAAAACTGTAGAAGCAATCGCAGGGTCTATTTTGCATTTGTCTAATACAGTTGGAATTATTATTCCTGACAATCCTGCTGATATCATATTAATGATCATTGAAATGCCTATTAAAATTGAAAGTTTAAAATCATAAAACCAAAAATATACAAATGCTGCTGATATAATCGAAAATATTAATCCATTTAAAAAACCAACATAAAATTCTTTATTAATGATCTTAGATAAATTGTCTGAGGTTAGTTCTTTTGTTGCTAATAATCTTATAGTAACAGCCAAGGTTTGTGTAGCAGCATTTCCACCCATTGACGCTACAATTGGCATTAATACAGCTAAAGCAACTACTTTTTCGATACTGTCGTCAAATAAACCAATTATTCGAGAAGCTATTATCGCAGTAAATAAATTTATTAATAACCAAACAAATCTTTTTTTTGTAATTTTAAACGCATTATCTGAAATTTCCTCGTCCTGAACACCTGCAAGTTTTAATGTATCTTCCTCCGCCTCTTCTTTAACAACAGTTAAAATATCATCAGCTGTGATCATCCCAATAAGTTTATTATTTTTATCGACTACACCAGCTGAAATTAAATTGTACTGTTCAAATAAATTTCCAACCTCTTCTTTATCCATATTGCCGTTAATGGAAAATGAAGACTCGACCATTATATGAGACATTTTTGTATTCCTTGGATTCCTTAAAACTCTTGAAGAGGGAACCGACCCAATCAACTTGCCAGCTACATCTACAATAAATATTTGCAAAAACTCCTTGGGAAGATCTTCATTTTCTCTTAAATAATCTATAGTTTCACCAACAGTCCAATCAGGTGATACTGAACAATACTCTGTTTGCATTAATCTTGCAGCTGAGTCTTCAGGGTAAATGTTTAAAACTTCTTCAATTAACTGCTTATCTTTTGTTGGTATCTTTTCATAAACTTCGATTTTCTTTTCTTCATTTAAATTTGAAACAACTTGTAATGCATTGTCAGACTCAAGATCGTTAACTATATTTGCAACTTCCTCAGCTGGAAGCTTATTAAGAATATCTTTTTGTAGTGTATTATTTAACTCAATAATGGTATCGGCTTTTAACTCTAGAGTCTCGAGTAACAATAAGTTAAACCTTGATTTTTCAGATAAATTTGAAAGAACTTCTGCAGCATCTGCGGGATGCAATGAATGAAAATAATCATTTACTTCTTTAACATTCTTATTTTCAATTAACTTTTCTAATTTTTCAATTATATCTTGAGTAACCTCAAAAGATTTATTCTCAGAAATTTGTTGATTGCTTGACATAGTATTTAACTCTTTTAACTATCTCTTATAATGAAACTAGAAATAAAAATCAGTAAAAAACCAGTCCCCTATGATGAGGCTATTGAATTGTTAGAAAAAAGAGTGATTAAAACACAAGCTAATAAAGAAAATAATCTTTTATGGATATTGCAGCACCCTAATTTATATACCGGGGGAACATCGGCAAAAGATCATGATTTACTAGATCCAAGTAAATTTCCAATTTATAAAACTTCAAGAGGTGGCCAGTGGACATTTCATGGCAATGGACAAAAAGTAGTTTATTTTGTTCATATGTTGAAAGATAAAAATATAAAAAAATTTGTAAGAAATGTAGAAAATTGGATAATTAAGATTTTAGATGAATATAATGTAACTGGATTTAATGACCCAAAAAATGTCGGTATATGGGTAAATAAAAATAACAAAATTTATAAAATTGCAGCTATTGGCATTCGAGTAAAAAAATGGATTGCTTTCCATGGATTTTCCTTAAATATAAATGTGAATAAAAAAAATTACGATGGGATCATTCCTTGTGGCATTAAAGATAAAGGAATTGCAAATATAAGTGATTTTTTGGAAAATTCTGAAATTAAAAATCTAGATGAAAATATAATTAAAAATTATAAAAAGATTTTTGAATAAAATTTTGCATAAAATCTGGAAGATCAATTGAATAGCTTTTAATTTTACCTTTGTACTCAAATTCTAAATAATAGCTGCATAGACATAAATTAATTTTATTTTTCTTATCTCCGTACTTTTGGTCTCCTACTAGCGGATGATCTAAATCTGAAAATTGTTTTCTAATTTGATGTTTTCTACCAGTTAATATTTCAACATCCAAAAATGAGAAATTTTTATTTTTTGACTTAACTTCAAATAAAGTTGAAGAAGTAACCTCTTTGTTTCCTTGTAATTCAGTCGTGATTAGCTCACCTTTATTTTTCCTAATTTGTCCATTAATAATTGCATAATATTTTTTTTTTATCGTTCTCGAATAAAATAAATCAGAAAATTTTTTCGCATATTCCCTATTTTTAGCAAATATCATCAACCCAATAGTTTCAATATCCAATCTATGAACAATATAATATTTTTCTTTATCTAAATTAAGAATATCAATTAGATTTTTTTTAACTTTCAATCCATCTTGAGATGCAATGCCATAAGGTTTGTTCAAAATAATATAATCATTACATTCAAAAACTATATTTTTTTTTAATTGATCAAGATCTGAATTATTAATTTTTTTTATTTTCTTCTTTTTAACTTCGCTTAATTCAGGTTCAAATAAAAAATCCACAATGTCATTTTCTAATAACTTATATGAACTCTTGGATTTTTTTTTGTTAACCAGTATATTTTTTTTTCTTAAATTTTTTTCGATTAAAGATTGGGGGAGTTTAGATATTTTAATTTTAATAAAACGATCAAGTCTTGTATCTATAAAATCTCTATCTATCTTGTAAGATTTAACTACTTTATTCATTAAAAAATTTTAATAACTTTATATCCTAGGATAAATAAGGCTAATCCTAAAAAAACAGATAAAAATATATACAAAAAAGCATTCAAATATTCAGAATTTTTTAAAAAATTAAAAAACTCATATGTGAAAGCTGAAAACGTTGTGAAACCACCTAAAAAACCAAAGACTAAATAAGTTCTAATTTCATTTGTAATTAAGTTTTTATCAAATATTGAAGAAACAACTCCAATTAAAAATGATCCAATAAGATTAACGAGTAAAGTTCCAATTGGAAAATTTAAAAATATAATCTTGGGTGAATATTGAATTAAGCTATATCTGCTTAAACTGCCAATTGCTCCAAATAAAGCAACTAAAGCCAAATTACTCATCTAAAGGACTAGCAATCAGCTCCTGCATTACGCATAATATTTATTATATTATAGGTTCTATCACTTATTGTATTCCAGCCACTGTCATTTGGCCCCTTAATTGAGAATTTTTTTAGATTATCTGCAAATTCAACATTATTATAATATGCGCTATTGGTAGCGCTTTGGTAATGTTTAGGTACTAAATTTTTACATTTTCTAGCTAATCTTAATGTGTCAATTGCTTTATCTTGTAAAGTTTTTTTCACAATAACTTTTTGTGCTGGTTTAGATGTATTTGTTTTATTTGTAATAATTTTATTATTTCCATTGGGTAATAAGAATGAAAGTGCCAAAATTAAAATTAATAAATAAGATAGTGAAAATTTTTTGTATGCTGAAAAACTATAATTTTTATTTTTTAATTCTGAAATAGTATTTGATATATTTAAAGAAAAATTTTTAAAAGACATTGTTTTGGTATAACTTATTTTTTTACTACTTCTTTTTTTTCTATCTCTTTGTTTTCAATTTTTTTTTGCGATGGACCTGAGTTTTGGCCCTTCGCATTAAAATCTTTATCAACTAATTCAATATATGCTTTGGGAGCATTATCTCCATATCTATAGCCGGATCTTATTACTCTAGAATAACCTCCGTTTCTTTTTTCATATCTTTTAATCAAAGTTGTAGTAATTTTTTTTACCATTTCCTGGTCTTGTAATTTTGAAATCAATATTCTTTTAGAGGCAAGAGTATTCTTTTTTCCCAATGTAATAATTTTATCAATGGCAACTTTTAACTCTTTTGCTTTGGGTAAGGTAGTTTCAATTTGTTCGTGCTTAATTAGAGCATTTAGCATATTTTTAATTAAAGCTTTTCTATGCTCAGCTGTTCTATTAAGCTTTCTGTGGGCTACCTTATGTCTCATCTATTTGTATTCTTCCTCTAATTTTTTTGATAACTCAGCTATATTTTCTGGTGGCCAATTTGGTATTTCAATACCTAAATACAATGACATCCCTGATAAAACTTCTTTAATTTCATTTAAAGATTTTCTTCCGAAATTTGGTGTTCTGAGCATTTCACCTTCAGTCTTTTGAACTAAATCACCAATGTAGATAATATTATCATTTTTAAGACAATTCATTGATCTTACAGATAGCTCAAGTTCGTCTACACGCCTTAGTAAATTCTTATTAAACTCTGGCTCTGAAGATGTTTGTTGTGCAACAACCTCTTTAGGCTCTTCAAAATTAATAAACATTGCAAGCTGATCTTGTAAAATTCTAGCTGCATATGCAACGCAATCTTCGGCCTCAACTGATCCATTTGTTTCAACTTCCATTGTAAGTTTATCATAGTCAATTGATAAACCTTCTCTAGTTTCAGAAATATTATACGATACTCTTTTAACAGGACTATAAACTGAATCTATTGGTATTAATCCTAATGGAGAGTCTTTATCTCTATTTTTTTCTGCTGATACGTAACCTTTTCCAGTGTTGACAGTTAATTCCATGTAAATTTTGGTATTATCATCAAGATTACAAATTACCTGATCTGGATTTAAAATTTCTATATCGGCACTTTCGTTTAAATTTTTTGCTTTAATCTCACCAGGTCCTTGAGCATCAAGAATTAACTTTTTAGGTCCAGGATTTTTCAATTTTAACGATAATGCTTTAATGTTAAGAACAATGTCTGTAACATCTTCCCTAACACCATTAATTGATGAAAATTCATGAAGAACACCGTCAATCTGAATAGCTGTTACAGCAGTTCCTTGAATAGATGATAATAATATTCTCCTTAACGCATTACCTAATGTTAATGCAAAACCTTTTTCTAAAGGCTCAACTGTAATTTTTGCAAAACTTTTATCATCACTAGATTGGATGTCTAATTTTGATGGCTTAACTAATTCTTTCCAATTTTTTTCTATCAATGTTCTTCTCCTTTAATTTATTTTTTTAAACTCTTCGCTTTTTTGGCGGTCTACAACCGTTATGTGGCATTGGACTAGTATCTTTAATTGAAAGTATTTTAAAGCCTCTTGCTTGAAGAGCTCTAAGAGCTGTCTCTCTACCTGAACCCGGCCCCTTTACTTCTACATCTAAAGATTTGATTCCATATTCTGTAGCCTTGATGGCAGCATCGTCAGCTGCAACTTGAGCAGCGTATGGTGTTGATTTTCGTGAACCCTTGAAACCCTTTGAACCAGCTGAGGACCAAGAGAGTACATTACCACTTTTATCAGTTATTGAGATTATAGTGTTATTAAAAGTTGCATTAACAAAAGCTTTACCAGAAGTTACAACTTTCTTATCTTTTTTTTTTGTTTTGAATTTACTTTTTTTCTTAATTTCTTCTTTACTCATTATTTCTTAGCCATAGTTAATTTTTTTCCTGCAATAGCAATAGCTTTTCCTTTTCGGGTTCTTGCGTTTGATGAAGTTCTTTGTCCTCTTACTGGAAGTTTTTTTCTATGCCTAGTTCCTCTGTAAGTTCCTAAATCTCTCAACCTCTTTATGTTTAAAGAAATTTCTCTTCTGAGATCACCTTCAACTTTATACTTTCCATCTATTAATTCTCTAATCTTTAATACTTCATCGTCTGTTAAACTATTTACTCTTTTAGATTTTTCTATTTTTAATTCTGTACAAATTTTTTCAGCATAATGATCGCCAATTCCATAAATATATTGAAGTGCAATATGCACCTGTTTATTTAATGGTAGATTTACACCTGATATACGCGCCATAGTTATGATTGCCTTATTTTATAAAATCGCTGGATTATAGTAATCAACCTTGCAAAGTCAACTTTATAAGTCATTGATAATCCCTTTTATTTGACTGGTTACCTCATTTATTGTCATCATTGCATCTATATCTCTAATGATTCCTTTTTCCTTGTAATAATTTAATATTGGAAGTGTTTGTTCTTCGTAGGTTTTCAGTCTACTCGTTACAGTGCTCTCATTGTCATCGGATCTTTTTATTAGTTCTCTTTTATTACAATTTTTATCAGTACAAGCATTTGTATCAATTGGTGGATCAAAATATTCGTTAAAGGGTTTCTTGCAAATAGAACAAGATAACCTGCCAGAAATTCTCTTTACTAAGATTGAATAATCAACTTTTAAATTTATTATTAACGAAATTTCTTGATCATATTTTTTTAACATTTGATCTAATGACTTAGCTTGTTCAATATTTCTAGGAAATCCATCAAAAATAATTTTGTTTTTAATCAAAGGATCTGAAATTTTTTTTTCTATTAAATTTCTAATAATTTCATCTGATACTAACTTTCCTGCATCCATTGTTTTTTTTAATTCTTTAGAAAGATCTGAACCACTGTTTAATTCTGCTCTTAAAAGATCACCTGTTGAAAGCTGAAACATTCCTTCATTTTCTACAAGGTGTGAAGATTGAGTACCTTTTCCAGCTCCAGGTGGTCCAAAAATAACAAGGTTCATTAATAACTATCTATTAAATTTAGTTTTTTTAATTAATGACTCATACTGAACACTCATTAATCTAGTTTGCACTTGTGTAATCGTATCCATTCCAACGACAACAACAATTAGCAATGATGTGCCACCTAAATAAAATGGCACTGGGTAATTTGCGATTAAAAACTCAGGCAATAAACAAATAATAACTAAATACGCAGAACCAATTACTGTTAATTTTGTTAACAACCCTTCTATAAATATAGCGGTCCTCTCGCCTGGCCTAATACCTGGAACAAAACCACCATGTTTTTTTAAATTATCGGCAGTTTCAGTAGGGTTAAAAACTATTGAAGTGTAAAAAAAAGAAAAGAAAACAATTCCGGCTGCAAAGAAAATCATATAAAGAGGTTTTCCCTGTCCAAGCATAGATGTAATTGATAATAAAATAGAATTTTCTGATGTTGATGAAAAGTTTGATAAGGTAATAGGTAATAACAACAATGCTGACGCAAAAATAGCTGGAATAACTCCTGCAGTATTTACCTTAAGAGGTAAGTACGAAGACTCACCGCCATACATTTTATTTCCTTGTTGTCTTTTTGGATATTGTATTAAAATTCTTCTTTGAGCTCTCTCAACAAAAACGATGAAGTATATTGCAGATAAAAGTAATAATAAAATTAAAATAATAATTCCACTTGAAATAGCCCCTGTTCTTCCAAGTTCAAAAGTTGACGCCAATGCGCCTGGTATTTCAGCTACTATACCTGAAAATATTATTAAAGATATTCCATTTCCAATTCCTCTTGCGGTTATTTGCTCACCTAACCACATTAATAATACTGTTCCTGTTAAAAGAGTTGTTGTTGTAATAAATCTAAAATAAAAGCCTGGATCTTGAACGACTCCTTGAGAATTTTCTAAACTCACAGCAACTCCATAGCCTTGGATTAAAGCTAAAACAACAGTTCCATATCTTGTATACTGAGTTATTTTTTGCCTTCCAGCTTCACCTTGAGATTTTAGATTTTTGAAATATTCAGTTACGCCAGTTAATAACTGAATGATAATTGAAGCAGAAATATATGGCATAATGCCCAATGCAAATATAGCCATTCTTTGAACTGCTCCACCAGCAAAAACATTGAACATGCCCAATAAACTTCTTTGATTTCCGCCTAGTATTTCTTTTAAAGAGGTTGGGTCAATACCAGGTAGTGGAACATAGGTTCCAAAACGATAAATGATCAAGATTAATAAAGTATATAAAATTCTTTTTTTTAAATCACTAGCTTTAGAAAAAGCTCCAAAACTATTTTCTGCATTTTGAGCGAAGCCTGACATTTAAACCTAATTAATTTTTTCTATTTTTCCACCAGCTTTTTCTATTTTTGCTTGAGCAGATTTGCTAAAATAGTCAGCTAGGATTGTTACCTTGGTAGAAATTTCTCCTGTACCTAACACTTTTACCTTAATTTTTTTTGGTGTTTTAGGTTTTAATAAAAATTTTCTTAAATCTATAGATTTAGTAGAATCTATTTTTTTATTATCAATTAATTTTGAAATTTTATCTAAATTTATCGCTATGTTTTTTTCTTTCTTATAGAGTGAATTGAAACCTCTTTTAGGTAACCTTCGGTATAATGGCATTTGGCCACCCTCGTATGCTTTTATAGAAACACCAGATCTTGACTTTTGTCCCTTTACACCACGTCCAGATGTTTTTCCCAAACCTGATCCAATACCTCTTCCAACTCTTTTTTTTGCTTTATGTATTTTTTTATTAAAAGTATTTAGTTGCATAAATTATCTCCTTGAAACAATTTCTTTAATTTTTTTACCTCTAATCAAAGATATTTCCTTGGGTGATTTTTGTTTAATTAACGCATCAAACGAAGCTCTTACTAAATTATAAGGATTTGACGATCCAATTGATTTACCAACTACGTCTTGTATCCCTGACATTTCGCAAATTGCTCTTACAGGTCCTCCAGCAATTATTCCCGTTCCTGCTGGTGCGCTTCTAAGCAAAACTTTACCAGCACCATTTCTTCCTCTAACATCATGATGTAATGTTCTACCCTCTCTTAATGCAACCTTAATAAGTGATTTCCTTGCGGCCTCAGAAGCCTTCTTAATAGCATCAGGCACTTGTTTTGCCTTACCTTGACCAAAGCCTACTTGACCTTTTTGATTTCCTGTAACAACAAGAGCGGCAAAACCAAACCTTCTTCCCCCTTTAACAACTTTGGTTATTCTGTTAATCGCAACTAATTTTTCTTTGAACTCATTTGCTTGACTCATAAATTAAAACTTTAAACCTCCATTTTTAGCACTTTCAGCTAATTCCTTAATTCTTCCATGGTATTTATATTTGCCACGATCAAAGAATACTTCTTTACAACCTTTTTCAATACTTCTTTCAGCAATTAGTTTTCCAACTATCATTGATAACTCTTTTTTAGGTTTTTTTTCTATATTTTTTTCAACAGATGAAGCGCTAGCTAATGTTACTCTTTTGTTATCATCAATAACTTGAGCATAGATATTTTTAGCAGATCTGAATACAGTTAGTCTTGGTCTACCCTTATTAACTCTTTTTACTTTAGACCTAACTCTATTCTTTCTTTTGTTACTTCTTGAAATCATTATTTCTTTTTACCTTCTTTTTTTAATATAAATTGACCTTCAGACGTAATACCTTTTTGCTTGTAGGGCTCCACAGGTTTATATTCCTTAATATCCGCAACTGTTTTTCCGACTAACTCTTTATCAACACCGCTTATAATAATAGTTGTTTGTTTATCAACTTTTAACTCAATACCTTCAGGAATATCGTATAAAATATCATGACTAAAACCTAGCTGTAGTTGCAATTGTTTACCTTTTAAATTAGCTCTAAAACCTACTCCATTTAATTTCAATGTTTGCTCATAACCCTTGCCAACGCCTATGACTGCATTGTTTATCAGGCTTCTTTGAAGTCCCCACAAAACCTTATTTTGTTTTTTAGGATCTTTTGGAGTAACTAAAATTTTACCATCTTCAAAAATCGTATTTAAAAATTCTATATTAATTTTTAAAGATTTTTTACCCTTCGGTCCTTCAAAATTAATTATATTTTCATTAATTTGGACTTTTACGTCATTTGGTACAGATATATGTTTTTTTCCAATTTTAGACATAGCTTATGAAATATTACAGATTATTTCTCCTCCAACTTTTTTCTCTCTTGCTTCATTATCAGTTAAAATTCCAAAAGAGGTTGATATAATCGCAACTCCTAATCCATTTTGAACTCTAGGCAAACTATCAAATCTTGTATAAATTCTTCTTCCAGGTTTAGATATTCTGCTAATCTCGTTAATAACGGGACTTCCCTGAACATATTTTAAAGCTACTTTAAGGCTATCAAAAGAGTCGTTATCATTTTTAACAACTTCATAACCTGCAATAAAACCTTCTCTTTCCATAGCATCTAAAACAAATTTTTTAAATTTAGATGAAGGCACCATAACATAAGCATGGTTTCTCTGTTGAGCGTTTTTAATTCTTGCAAACATATCTCCAACTGGATCACTAATTGTCATATTCTATCTCCTACCAACTCGATTTTGTCATGCCTGGAATTTTGCCCATTGAAGAAAGTTCTCTAAGGGCTATTCTAGACATTTTAAGTTTACGGTAATACCCATGAGGTCTACCTGTTATTTCGCATCTATTTCTAATTCTAATTTTAGCAGAGTTTTTAGGTAATTTTGCCAATTTCTGAGCTGCTTCAAATCTTTCATTCAAATTAACTTTTTTATCCATTAATATTTTTTTTAATTTTTTTCTCTTAGCTTCATATTTTTTTGCCAGTTTTATTCTTTTTTTATTTTTTTCTATTGCCGAAGTTTTAGCCATTAATTTGCTCCTTTCTTTACAAATGGAAAATTAAACTTATCTAATAAAGCTTTAGCCCTAACTTTATCAGTCGTAGATGTCACTACTGTTATATCCATACCTCTCATCTTATCGACCTTATCAAAATTTACTTCTGGAAAAATGACATGTTCTTTTACACCAAAACTATAATTTGCATTTTGATCAAAGCTTTTTGGATTTAAACCTCTAAAGTCTTTAATTCTTGGTAAGGCAATATTGATTAACCTATCTAAAAAATAATACATGTTATTTTTTCTTAAAGTTACTTTCAATCCTAATGGTATCTTTGCCCTAGTTTTAAAATTTGAAATTGCTTTTTTAGCTTTAGTTACAACTGGTTTTTGACCTGCAATATTAGCAAGGTCTGTCTCTATAATTTTTAAAATTTTGTTATCATTTGCATCTAGTCCAAGACCCATATTGATAACTATTTTCACAAGTTTTGGAACTTCCATTACATTTTGAACGCCCAACGAGTCTTTTAGTTGAGGTAAAATTTCTGTCTTATAAATTGATTTTAATCTTGGTTCCATTTTTATTTAGCTACCTTTTTTTTAACTTTTGCTTTTGTTTCTCCAGCCGGTTTTTTTGTTTTAGCTTTTTCCTTTACTGAATCTTTTTTTTCTTCTTTTTCTTTTTTTAAAGATTTTTTTTGATCAAATAGTTTTAAATTTGATAAATGAACAGGTTTTTCGATATTAATTATTCCGCCTTTTTGTTCTTTTGTCGGTTTTTGATGTTTTTTCTTAACATTAATACCTTTTACGAGAGCCTTATATTCTCTAGGAAATAATTTGATTATCTCGCCAGACTTTCCTTTATCTGCTCCAACAATCAATTGTACTGTTTGTCCCTTTTTTAATTTTGTTTTCATTAAAGTACCTCTGGAGCTAATGAGATAATCTTCATATGTTTTTTATCTCGTAACTCTCTTGTAACTGGTCCAAAAATTCTTGTACCAATAGGTTCTCCATTTGCTGCAATTAAAACTGCTGCGTTTTTATCGAATTTGATTGATGAACCATCGTTTCTTTGAATTTGTTTTTTTGTTCTTACTATTACAGCTTTATGAACATCACCTTTTTTTACTTTTCCTTTTGGCATCGCATCTTTAATACTCACAACAACGATATCACCGATACTAGCGTATCTTCTTTTAGATCCTCCAAGAACCTTAATACACTCTATTCTTTTAGCTCCAGTATTATCCGCTACTTCCATTTCTGTTTGCACTTGAATCATTTTAATTCTCCAAAACTTTCCATTTTTTTAACTTTGATATTGGCTTAGATTCTATAATTTTTATAATTTGGCCATCTTGAAAAGTGCCATTTTCATAATGTGCATGATATTTTTTTGATCTCTTTAATACTTTTTTCAAAACAGGGTGTCTAAACTTACGTTCAACCTGAATCACAACTGTATTTTTATTCTTAGTACTAACAATTTTTCCTGTTAAAATTCTTTTAGGCATTAGTTATCTTTCTTCTTTTGATTTAAAAATGTTAAAATTTTAGCTATAGATCTTCTAACAATTTTAACCCTAGCTGTATTTTGAATTTGAGAATTAACCTTTTGAAACCTCAAATTAAATTGCTCTTTTTTGAAACTTGTAAGTTCTTTTTGAAGCTGTGTAACTGTTAACTTTTTTATTTCAGAAGTTTTCATTTTATAAATTTAAATTCCTTTTAATAACTTTTGTTTTTATTGGCAGTTTAGATGCAGCCCTATCAAATGACTCTTTAGCAACATTATCGCTGACACCATCTATTTCAAAAATTATCCTCCCAGGTTTTACTCTGCAAACCCAAAATTCTGGCGATCCTTTTCCTTTTCCCATTCTTACCTCTATTGGTTTTTTAGAAACAGGTATATTGGGGAATATTCTTAACCACACTCTGCCCTTTCTTTGCATGTGTCTAGTTAAAGCAACTCTAGCTGCCTCGATCTGTCTAGAAGTTATTCTCTCAGGCTCTACAGCTTGCAATCCATGGGACCCAAAATTTAAGGCAGCACCCCTTGTTGCCTTTCCTTTAATTCTACCTTTGTGAGCTTTTCTAAATTTCGTTCTTGAAGGTTGTAGCATTAGTTTAAATCCTCTTTCTTTTCAGATTCAATCTTTTTTTGTAAATCTTTTTGGAAAACTATTCCTTTGTAAATCCAAACTTTTACTCCTATAATTCCGTAAGTAGTCGAAGCTTCAGCTTCAGCATAGTCAACATCTGCTCTTAAAGTGTGAAGAGGTATACTACCTTCTCTTAACCATTCTGTTCTTGCAATTTCATTTCCACCTAATCTACCACTAACTGTGACCTTAATTCCTTTAGCGCCTAATCTTAGCGCTGAAGACATTGCTCTTTTCATAGCTTTTCTATAAGCAACACGTTTTTCTAATTGTTGTGCAATGTTTTCAGCAACTAAATAAGAATCTAGTTCTGGCTTCCTAATCTCCTTAATATTTACACTTACTTCATCATTAGTAATTTTTGAAATATTTAGTTTAATTTTTTCAATATCAGATCCTTTTTTACCAATTACGAAACCTGGTCTAGATGTATAAATTGTTACGGCACATTTTTTTGAAGGTCTTTCAATTAAAATTTTTGATACACCAGAATTCTTGATTGTTTTATTTATATATTTTCTAATTTTAAAATCTTCAATCAAATAAGTTCCATAATTTTTTTTCTTTGCAAACCACACAGAATCCCATGTTCTGTTAATTTTTAATCTAATACCAATTGGATTTACTTTTTGACCCATAATTAAACTCTCTTACTTTCAGTTTCTTTTTTTTCACTTACTATTATTGTTAAATTTGAAAATGGTTTTTTTATTTCACCAGCTCTACCCCTTGCTCTTGGTCTGTACCTCTTCATTACCATGCCTTTTCCTACATAAGCTTCTTTAATAAATAAATTGTCTATATCTAACTGATTATTATTTTCGGCGTTAGAAACTGCAGACTTTATTGTTTTAGATATTTCTTTAGAAATTCTTTTCTCTGAAAATTGTAAATCCCTTAATGCTACATCAGCTTTTTTTCCTCTAATAGACCTTAAAATATCATTTATTTTTCTAGGACTAGATCTGAGATTTCTGTATACAGCTTTTACAGTATTTGGGTCTTTAACTATCTTTTTTTTATTTTTATCCATTATTTACTATCTTTCTTCGGTGCTGCTGCACCTGCTTTTTTATCTGCAGGTGTATGACCTAAAAATTGTCTTGTTGGAGCAAATTCACCAAGTTTGTGTCCAACCATTTCATCAGAAATAGTAATTGGTATAAATTTTTTTCCATTGTGTATCTCAAATTTCAAGCCAACAAATTCTGGAACAATTGTAGAGCCTCTAGACCAAGTCTTAATTGGTCTTTTAAGTGCCTCACCACCTTTTTCCACCTTTTTAAGCAAACTAGGGTGAACAAAGGGACCTTTCCAAACTGATCTAGCCATAATTTATTTTCTCTTCTTCTTTCTTGAAATAATAAATTGGTCAGTTTTTTTATTATTTCTTGTTTTTAAACCTCTAGTTCCTTGACCCCAAGGAGTAACTGGATTTCTTCCACCTGAAGTTTTACCCTCACCACCACCATGTGGGTGATCAACTGGATTCATAACAACACCTCTAACTGAAGGTCTTTTTCCTAGCCATCTATTTCTACCGGCTTTACCAATTTTTTTATTTTTATTATCAACGTTTGATACCTGTCCAATTGTTGCTTTGCATTTTGATAATACTTTTCTAGTCTCACCTGATGAAAGTTTTATCAAAGTATAATCATTATCCTGCCCCATTACCGTAGCGGAAGATCCTGCTGATCTAACTAAAATTCCACCTTTGCCCGGAGTTAATTCAATATTATGAACGGAGGTTCCTGCTGGAATATGCTTTAAAAGCATTGTATTTCCTTTTTGAATATCACTTTTTTCAGCTGAGATAATTTTATCACCAATTTTTAAACCATTTACTCCTAATACATAACTTAATGTTTTATCAGGATATTCAACTAGCATAATATTTGCGCTCCTATAAGGATCGTATTCAAATCTTTTAATTTCAGCGGAAACATCAACTTTATCTCTTTTGAAATCAATCAATCTATATTTTTTCTTATGACCCATCATTTTATGTCTTGTAGTAATGCGTCCTTGGTTATTTCTACCAACAGCTCTTTTCTTAAATTTTGTTAAACTTTTTTCCGGTTTACCTTTCCATAAATCACTTCTATCAACTAAAATTGTTGATCTCGTTGATTTGGTATATGGTTTAAAACTTTTTAATGCCATTTAATTAAACTCCCGTAGCCAAATCAATAGTTTGACCTTCTTTTAAAGTAACTATTGCTTTTTTATAACCTGTAGTTGAGCCTATTTTTCCTCTTACTGTTTTAGTCCTAGGCTTAGATAAAATTGTATTTACTTTTATGACATTCACTTTATAAATTTTTTCAATACTTTTCTTAATTGATAATTTATCTGCACTTTTAGCAACTTTAAATGTCAGTTTATTTAAAACATTTAGATTAGTAGATTTTTCGGTAATAACTGGAGAAAGTATTACGTCAAAAGCTGCGTTATCATTTTTCATTACTTAATTAACCTTTCCTCTATTGCTTTAAAAGACTCTTTTGTAAAAATAACTTTTTCATACTTTATTAAGTCATACACATTTGTTCCAACCACATCTAATTTTTTTGAATTTGGAACATTTTTAATACTTCTAACAAATTCGACTGGCGCATCTTTATGATGAATAAATAATGCACTTTTTGAATTTATATTCTTTAAAAAGTTTTTAAAATGCTTGGTTTTTAAAGAACTTATTTTTGGTTCAGTAAAAATTGCAACTTGCTTCATGTTCGCTTTAGATGAAAGCGCATGAACTAATCCTAGTTTCCTAACTTTTTTATTTAACTTTTTAACTGCGTATTTTCCTTTGTGCCTCGGTCCATGAGCAATACCTCCACCGACAAATATTGGAGCTGTAATATTTCCGTGTCTTGCACCACCAGAGCCCTTTTGTTGAACAATTTTTCTTCTAGAGCCTCTAACTTCACCCCTACTTTTAGTGTTACCAGTTTTTTTAAACATTCTGTTTTGCTGCCAATCAACAACCTGTTGAATAATATCTTTTCTAGGCTTAATTTTAAAAATCTTATCAGAACCTTCTACTGATCCAATATTTTTACCTTCAATATTAATTTCTTCTATTTTCATTATTTTTTTTCTTCATTTGCATTTGTTTTAGCATCTTCTTTTTTACTATCTTTTTTCTTTTTATCTTTTTTTGTTGATTGCATCTCTAAAAGTGAAGCTTTGTACTGCTCAACCCTTTCAGATATACTGGATTTATTCTTTTTCTTAATCGCCTCTTGAATCTCAACGTATGTATTTTTGCTTCCAGGAACTGCACCTTTTAGGTACAACAAACCATTCTGAATATCAGCTTCTACTATTTCTAGACCTAATGTTGTTCTATATTTAGCCCCCATATGTCCAGCCATTTTTTTACCCTTAAATACTTTACCTGGGTCTTGGCATTGTCCAGTTGAACCGTGAGCTCTATGAGATATAGATACACCGTGTGTAGCTCTCATACCTCCAAAATTGTGTCTTTTCATTGAACCAGCAAAACCTTTTCCTATAGTTTTAGCTCTAACATCAACATATTTTTTATCTTTTAAGACACCAAGATCAATTTCTGTTCCAGGTTTCAACTCATTGTTATTTTCTGATCTAAATTCTTTAAGAATTTTTTTCGGCTCTTGTGATTTTTTTGCGTAAAAACCCTTCATTTGTTTTGTTAATTTTGAGCTTTTTACATGACCGTAACCTACTAACACAGCTGAATATCCTCTTTTATCTTTTTCAATAACGTCCACTACTTTGGCTTTTTCTATCTTTAAAACTGTAACTGGCAAAGACTCACCGTTTTCAAAAAATCTTTGTGTCATCCCTAATTTTTTACCAACTAATCCTATTGTCATAATTATATTTTTATCTCCACATCTACACCCGCTGCCAAATCCAGTTTCATTAAAGCTTCGATAGTTGCTGGTGTTGGTTCCATAATATCTATTAATCTCTTATGAGTTCTTGTTTCAAATTGCTCTCTACTTTTTTTATCAATATGTGGAGACCTTAAAACTGTAAAAATTTCTTTTTTAGTTGGTAATGGAATCGGTCCTTTTATAACCGCTCCAGTTCTTTTAGCAGTATTGACTATTTCTTCTGTAGATTGATCTAGAATTTTATGATCGTAAGCTTGTAATCTAATTCTAATATGTTGTTGTTCCATTTATTATCCTGCCAATTTCTTTGTTACTTCATCTTGTACGTTTTGTGGTACTTTTTCATAATGTGAAAACTGCATAGTATATTGGGCTCTTCCTTGAGACATTGATCTCAGATTATTCACATAACCAAACATATTTGCTAATGGCACATTTGCATTTATAACCGTTGCGTTTCCTCTTTTGTCAGTTGAACCAACTTGACCTCTTCTACTGTTAAGGTCACCAATTACATCGCCCATATAATCTTCCGGAGTAACGACCTCTACTTTCATAATAGGCTCTAGAAGCTTTAAACCACCTTTTTGACAAGCTTCTTTAAAACAAGCTCTAGCTGCAATTTCAAAAGCTAAAACACTTGAGTCAACATCGTGATGTAAACCATCTATAATTTGTACTTTATAATCTATAACTGGAAAACCAGCTAAAATTCCAGAGTCAGCAACTCCTTGAATACCTTTTTCAACTCCCGGAATAAATTCTTTTGGTATAGCTCCACCTTTAATCTTGCTCTCTACTTCTCTTCCTTTGCCCGGTTCTTGTGGCTCAACAACTAACTTAACTCTTGCAAATTGACCAGAACCACCTGATTGTTTTTTATGAGTATAATCAACTTCAGCTGATCTTTCGATTGTTTCTCGGTAAGCAACTTGTGGAGCACCAATATTTGCATCTACTTTAAACTCTCTTTTCATCCTATCAACGATTATATCTAGATGTAATTCACCCATTCCTTTGATGATAGTTTGACCAGACTCATTATCAGATGAAACTCTAAAAGAAGGATCTTCTTTGGCAAGTCTTTGTAATGCTTCTCCCATTTTTTCTTGGTCACCTTTTGTTTTAGGTTCTACGGCAATTTCAATTACGGGATCTGGGAATTCCATTGGTTCTAAAATTACAGGATTATTTTTAGCGCACAATGTGTGTCCAGTAATAGTATATTTTAATCCAGCTAAAGCTACAATATCACCTGTACCAGCTTCTTTTATATCCTCTCTATCATTTGCATGCATTAATAGCATTCTTCCAATTCTTTCTTCTTTATCCATTGATGAATTTAAAACTCCAGTTCCTGAAACCAGTCTACCAGAATAAATTCTAATAAATGTAATCGTTCCAACAAAAGGATCGTTTGCTACCTTAAATGCTAAGGCTGAAAAAGGTTCTTCATCATCAAATTTTCTAACAACCTCATCTTCGGTACCAGGTTTTGTTCCTTTAATTTCTTTAAGATCTAGTGGACTAGGTAAAAAATCAACAACAGCATCCAGCAAAGGTTGGACTCCTTTGTTTTTAAAAGCCGATCCCGTTAAAACTGGGACAAAACTAAAATTCAATGTTCCTTTTCTTATGCATTTTTTTAAATCATTCTCACTTATTTCCTTACCTTCCAAGTAAGCTTCCATTAGTTTTTCATCTTGTTCTACAGCACTCTCAACAAGATCTTTTCTATATTTTTCTGCCTTATCTTTTAAATCTGCCGGAATATCAATTTCGTTAAATTTAGCTCCTAAATCTTCAGCTTCCCAAACGATCCCTTTCATTTTAACAAGATCGATAACTCCTTGTAAATCAGCTTCCGCTCCGATTGGCAATTGTAATACAAGTGGGTTTGCACCTAATCTTTCTTTTATCATATCTACGCAACGGTAAAAATCTGCACCTGTTCTATCTAATTTATTTACAAAACACATTCTTGGAACTTTATATTTATCAGCTTGTCTCCATACTGTTTCTGACTGTGGTTCAACGCCTGCAACGCCATCAAATACAGCAACAGCTCCATCTAAAACTTTTAAAGACCTTTCAACTTCAATTGTAAAATCAACGTGACCTGGGGTATCTATGATATTTATCCTGTGGTCTTTCCAAAAGCATGTTGTTGCAGCTGAAGTAATTGTTATTCCTCTTTCTTGCTCTTGTTCCATCCAATCCATTGTAGCGGCACCATCGTGAACTTCACCAATCTTATGGGACTTTCCTGTATAATATAAAACTCTTTCAGTCGTTGTAGTTTTACCCGCATCAATGTGTGCCATGATGCCAATATTTCTATATTTGTCTTTAGGATATTTTAAACTCATAAATTTTTACCATCTAAAATGTGCAAAAGCTTTATTTGACTCTGCCATTTTATGTGTATCCTCTCTTTTTTTTATTGCTGATCCTTTATTTGTTGATGCATCAAGAAACTCTTTCATTAATCTTTCTTGCATAGTCTTGTCTCCCCTTTTTTGAGCGGCATCTAATAACCAGCGTATCGCTAGCGCTTGACCTCTGTCAGCCCTAACTTCTACTGGAACTTGATAGGTTGCTCCACCAACTCTTCTAGATTTAACTTCTAAATTTGGTTTAACGTTTTTAATCGCTTCGTTAAATACTTTTACAGGATCTTCTTTTGCTTTTTCTTTAATTAGACTAAATGAATTATAAAATATTTTTTCCGCAGTTGTTTTTTTTCCACCAATCATAAGTGCATTGATAAATTTTGAAACTGATTTCAAACCATAAATTGGATCATCAACAATTTGTCTTTTGGCTTGTTTTCTACGTCTAGACATTATTTAGGCCTCTTAGCTCCGTACTTTGATCTTTGTTGTTTTCTATTCGCAACACCTTGGGTATCTAGTAGACCTCTTACAATATGGTACCTAACGCCCGGTAAATCTTTTACTCTACCTCCTCTTATCATTACAACAGAATGTTCTTGTAAGTTATGACCTTCGCCAGGAATATATGCTGTAACTTCAAAACCATTAGATAAACGAACTCTTGCAACTTTTCTTAATGCTGAGTTTGGTTTTTTTGGAGTGGTTGTATAAACTCTTGTGCAAACACCTCTTTTTAAAGCGCACGCTTCAAGTGCGGGAACTTTATTCCTCACAACTTGTTTCACTCTTTTCTTTTTTAACAACTGGTTTATTGTTGGCATAATTATAATCTTTTCAAGGAACAATTTGGTAAGCAGTTGGTAGTAGTTTAAAGCCAACCTAGCTTTACGTGCTACCTTAAAAAGTGGGCTATTAATACTGATTATTTAGGAAACGTCAACAATTCCTTTAGATATATGATTAAAGATTTGCCTTATTATACTTGACTAGTCTGCTCTTCAAGCTCTGGGCTTACATTTTCTTTGTCTAATTTTTCTTGAAGTTCAGTATCTCTATCTTTAGCGATTTTATTGTATTTTTTTCTACTTTTTCCACTACCTGCTGGGATTAATCTTCCAACAATCACATTTTCTTTTAAACCCATTAAATCATCAGCCTTACCTTTAATTGAAGCATCTGTTAAAACTCTAGTTGTCTCTTGAAATGATGCAGCTGAAATAAATGATTTAGTTTGAAGTGAGGCTTTAGTTATACCTAACATAACTGGGTCAAATACAATTTGTTTTTTTCCTTCACTTTTTAATTTTGCATTCAAATGCTTCGCATCAATTTTATCCATAATTTCACCTGCCAAGAGACTACTTTCTCCAGGATCTCTAACTTCTAATTTTCTCAACATTTGTCTTAAAATAACTTCTATATGTTTATCATTTATCACCACACCTTGTAATCTATAAACATCTTGAACTTCATTAACAAAATAATCAGTCAACAACTCTACTCCTAATATTCTTAGGATGTCATGGGGCGCTGGGCTTCCATCTAATAAATACTCTCCTTTTGTAATCTTTTCACCAGGATTATAATTTATCTGTTTTCCTTTTGGAATTAAGTAATTAGTTTCAATTCCATCTTGACCTCTAATCGTGATTTTTTGTTTGCCTCTTATTTCTTTTCCAAAAATAATCTCTCCATCACTTTCAGCAATTATCGCTCCATCTTTTGGTTTTCTTGCTTCAAATAATTCTGCTACTCTTGGTAAACCGCCAGTGATATCTTTTGTTTTTGAAGTTGCTTTAGGCAATCTAGCTAAAACGTCACCAGCATTAACTTTGTCTCCATCAGCTATTGATAAAATAGTTTCAGGCGAAAGATAGTATCTAGCTTCGTTTCCATCAGCTTTTAAAACTACATTTTCTTTACTATCTCTAAGTGTAACTCTTGGTTTTAAATCTAAATTCTTAGACTGCGATCTCCAATCTAGAACTATTTTAGAAGAAATCCCTGTCGCTTCATCCGTTTTGTCTGCAATTGATACACCATCTACTAAATCGACATAATTTGCTATTCCAGATGTTTCTGCAATTACTGGAACAGTATAAGGATCCCAGTCACATATTTTTTGACCTTTCTTAACTTGTTCATCAGGTTTAACATAAAGTTTTGAACCATAAGGAACTTTGAATGAAGCAAAAACTACACCATCTTTTTCCAATGTCAGTTCAATGTTTCTTCCCATTACTATTAAGTTCTTGCTTGAGTCCTCAACTAAGTTTTTATTAGAAATTTTCAGCACTCCTTGATCAGGTGCGCTAACAGATGAGTCATCTTTAATTTGAGCAGTACCTCCAACGTGAAATGTTCTCATTGTAAGCTGAGTTCCCGGTTCGCCAATAGACTGAGCCGCTATCATTCCTACGCATTCACCAATCGAAACTGGTATACCTCTCGCCAGATCTCTACCGTAACATTTTGAACATACGCCAAGATCACTTTCGCAAGTCATTACAGAATAAACATTGCAAGTTTTGACACCGGCAGATTCTATATCTTCGCATTTAAATTCATCGATCATTTCATTTTTTTTAACTATAACTTCACCAGTTAAAGCATTTTTAATATCTTCGGCAGCATTTCTTCCTAGAGCTCTTTCAGATAAGCTGACTACAATGTTACCACCTTCTATTATTTCGGATATTGTAATATGTTTTTTTGATCCGCAGTCTTTTTGTGTAATTATTACATCTTGAGAAACATCACACAATCTTCTTGTTAGATAACCAGAATTTGCAGTCTTAAGTGCAGTGTCTGCTAAACCTTTTCTAGCTCCGTGGGTTGAAGTAAAATATTCAAGAATTGTAAGACCTTCCTTAAAGTTAGAGATAATAGGCGTCTCTATAATTTCACCAGATGGTTTTGCCATTAAACCCCTCATACCAGCTAATTGTTTCATTTGAGCTGGAGAACCTCTTGCGCCTGAGTCTGCCATCATAAACACTGAGTTTGACTTAACTCTTCCATCTTTATCTTGCTGGGGACTAGAAATAATCTCCATCATTTCAGAAGCAATTTTGTCGGTACACTTTGACCATTGATCAATTACTTTGTTGTATTTTTCTCCTCTTGTTATCAAACCCTCTGAATATTGATTTTCATATTCTTCAACCATTTTTTTTGCGTCAGAAATAATTTTCACTTTACTATCTGGTATAATCAGATCATCTTTACCAAAAGAAATTCCTGCCTTGAAAGCATTTTTAAATCCTAAGGACATAATTTTATCACAAAAGATGACCGTTTCTTTTTGGCCACAAAATCTAAATACTACATCTATAACTTCTGAAATTTGTTTTTTTGTTAAAACTCTGTTGACTAAATCAAATTTAATACTTTTATTTTTTGGAAGAATATCTGCTAATAAAAATCTTCCTACTGTGCTTGTGTATTTTAAAAATTTTTCTTTACCATTCTCATCTTTAGTTTCAAATCTAGATATTATTTTTGTATGAATATTTATATCTCCATTTTCAAGCGCTAACATGATTTGATCGGTATTTAAAAAATAACCCTTTGGATTTTGATCTTTTTGATCCATGGGTTCTTGGGACAAATAATAAATTCCCAAAACCATATCTTGGGAAGGAACTATGATAGGCTTTCCATTGGCTGGATGAAGAATATTGTTAGTTGACATCATTAATACTCTCGCTTCTAATTGAGCTTCAATACTTAGCGGTACATGAACTGCCATTTGGTCACCATCGAAATCAGCGTTGAATGCTGCACAAACTAATGGGTGCAACTGAATAGCTTTGCCTTCAGTTAAAATTGGTTCAAATGCTTGCACTCCTAGTCTGTGAAGTGTAGGAGCTCTATTTAGTAATACAGGATGCTGTCTAATAACGTGGTCTAAAATATCCCAAACTTCTTGTTTTTCTTTTTCAACAATTTTTTTAGCTTGTTTAATAGTTGTTGCATAACCCAATTTATCTAATCTCGCATAAACAAAAGGTTTGAACAATTCTAAAGCCATTTTTTTTGGTAACCCGCATTGATGTAGTTTAAGCTCAGGTCCTGCAACAATCACAGATCTTCCTGAGTAATCAACTCTTTTACCAAGAAGATTTTGTCTAAACCTTCCCTGTTTACCTTTTAACATTTCTGCCAACGATTTAAGTGGACGTTTTCCAGTACCGGTAATAACTCTACCTCTTCTACCGTTGTCAAACAATGCATCTACTGACTCTTGAAGCATTCTTTTTTCATTTCGAACAATGATATCAGGGGCCCTGAGATCCATTAATCGACCTAAACGATTATTTCTATTAATTACTCTACGATATAAATCATTTAAATCCGATGTTGCAAATCTTCCACCATCTAATGGCACCAAAGGTCTTAACTCTGGAGGGATAACCGGCAAGGTTGTCAAAACCATCCACTCTGGTTTGTTTCCAGAATCAGCAAAAGACTCTAGTAGTTTTAATCTTTTAATAGTTTTTTCTAAAATAACTTTTGAATTAATTGTCTTAATATCTTCTCTTAATTTATCTCTTTCAGCTTCCACATCTAAACTTGAAAGACATTCTCTAATAGCTGCTGCTCCGATACCAGCTGAAAATTGGTCTTCTCCATACTCATCCTGAGCCTTAAGAAAATTCTCTTCAGAAATAATTTGATTTTTTTCTAATGTTGTTAATCCAGGTTCAATTACAATAAAGTTTTCATAATAAAGAACTTTTTCTAAATCTTTTAGTTTTAAATCTAATATTAAGGCAATTCTGCTTGGTAATGATTTTAGAAACCAGATATGCGATACTGGGGTAGCAAGTTCAATGTGGCCCATTCTCTCTCTACGAACATTTGATTTTGTAATTTCAGTTCCACATTTTTCACAAATAATTCCTCTAAACTTCATTCCTTTATATTTGCCACATAAACATTCATAATCTTTAACAGGTCCGAAAATTCTAGCACAAAACAATCCGTCTTTTTCAGGTTTAAAAGTTCTATAATTAATTGTTTCAGGCTTTTTAATCTCTCCAAAAGACCATGATCTTATTTTATCTGGACTGGCTAAAGATATTTTGATTTTTGAAAAATCTTGTTTGTTTACTTTTTTAGAAAATAAATTTGTTAATTCTTTACTCATTAATTTAACTCCAGGTTAAGTGCTAACGATCTAATTTCCTTAACTAAAACATTAAAAGACTCAGGAATACCAGATTCAAAATCATCATCACCTTTTACAATAGTTTCATAAACTTTTGTTCTTCCAGCGACATCATCAGATTTTACCGTCAAAATTTCTTGTAATGTATAAGCCGCACCGTAGGCTTCAAGCGCCCAAACTTCCATCTCACCAAATCTTTGTCCACCGAATTGCGCTTTACCTCCCAAAGGTTGTTGGGTTACTAAACTATAAGGTCCGGTAGATCTTGCATGAATTTTGTCATCAACCATATGGTATAATTTTAGCATATAAATAATTCCAACAGTTATATCTCTGTCAAATTTCTCACCAGTTCTACCATCATAAAGAGTGGTTTGGCCACTTTCAGGCAAATCTGCAAATTTCAACATACCTGTCACGTCTTCTACGCTTGCACCGTCAAAAACTGGTGTAGCAATAGGAACTCCACTAGATAAATTTAATAGCAAATCTTTTGTTTCATCTTCTTTTAATTTTTTTATTTCCCTTTCAATTTCCTTGTCATTATAAATCTTACCAAGTGCATCTTTTGCTTGTTCAAATGTTTTTTGTTTCACTTTATATTCATTATAAAGTTTGTTTACTTTTTCTCCAAGCTCAGAACATGCCCAGCCTAAATGTGTTTCTAAAATTTGGCCAACATTCATACGACTAGGTACACCTAATGGATTTAAACAAACGTCAACTGGTTTTCCATTTGCCATGTATGGCATATCTTCAACAGGCACTATTCTACTAATCACACCCTTATTACCATGCCTACCTGCCATTTTATCACCTGGTTGTAGTTTTCTTTTCATTGCAACAAAAACTTTTACCATTTTCATTACTCCAGGAAGTAATTCATCACCTCTTTCAATTTTATCTACCTTATCCTCAAATCTTGATTGAATATCTTTTTTTGCTTCATTATACTGATCTTTAAGTGAGATTAGACTTTCATTTCCTTCGCCAGAATCTAATTTAAGTTTGAATATTTCGTTCAGCGATAAACTTTTAATTTGAGTTTCATTTAACTTACTACCTTTTGAGTATTCTTTATAAGCTTCCTGCAAATTAGAACTTGATAGAATTTGTTGAGCTCTGACCTTAATATTTAATTCAAGAATACTTTCTTCGGCCTGTTTATCCGACATAACTGCTTCGATCTCAGATTTTTCAATTGATAAGGCTCTTTCATCTTTTTCAATACCATGTCTATTAAAAACTCTAACTTCAACAATCGTACCACCAGTACCTGATGGCATTTTTAACGACGTATCTCTCACGTCTGAGGCTTTTTCCCCAAATATTGATCTTAATAATTTTTCTTCAGATGAAACTTTTGTATCACCTTTAGGCGTCAATTTTCCAACTAAAATATCTCCAGGTTTTACCTCGGCACCTACATAAACAATTCCTGACTCGTCTAAATTTCTCAATGCTTCCTCACTGGTGTTAGGAATATCTCTTGTGATTTCTTCTGGACCAAGTTTGGTATCTCTTGCCATAACTTCATATTCCTCAATATGTATAGAGGTAAATACATCATCAGATACACATCTTTCTGAAATTAAAATTGAGTCTTCAAAATTGTAACCAAGCCATGGCATAAATGCTACGGTTACATTTTTTCCTAACGCTAATTCACCTAGTTGAGTGGAAGGGCCATCCGCTATAACATCTCCCTTTTTAATAACATCTCCTACTTTAACTAGTGGTCTTTGATTAATACATGTGTTCTGATTAGAACGTTGAAATTTTAATAAATTATAAATATCTACTCCAGATTTACTTGGATCCTTTTCTGAAGTTGCTTTAACAACAATTCTTTTTCCATCAATTTTTTCTACAACACCATCTCTTTTTGCAATTATGGTTGCTCCAGAATCTAAAGCTACATCTTTTTCTATACCAGTACCCACTAAAGGAGATTCATTTTTTATTAATGGAACAGCCTGTCTCATCATATTTGAACCCATTAATGCTCTATTTGCATCATCGTTTTCTAAAAACGGTATTAATGCAGATGCTACAGATACAACTTGTTTAGGAGACACATCCATGAAATTTATATTTTCAGGTTTTGCTAACTCAAAACCCAGGTTCCTTCTACAAGAAACAAGCTCATCTTTAAAACTTCCATCTTCATTTAGAGGAGAGTTTGCTTGAGCTATAGTATATCTTCCCTCTTCCATAGCAGAAAGATAATGAATTTCTTTTGTCACTTTTCCATTTTTTACTGATCTGTATGGACTTTCAATAAAACCATATCTATTCACTCTTGAATAAGTAGCTAAGCTATTGATTAAACCAATGTTTGGTCCTTCGGGAGTTTCTATCGGACAAATTCTTCCGTAATGAGTTGGGTGAACATCTCTTACTTCAAAGCCAGCTCTTTCCCTAGTTAATCCTCCAGGACCTAAGGCAGAGACTCTTCTTTTGTGAGTAATCTCAGAAAGTGGGTTTGTTTGATCCATAAATTGGGAAAGTTGTGATGTTCCATAAAACTCTTTTAATGAGGCAGCAATAGGCTTAGAGTTGATAAGATCCTGTGGCATCACAGTGTCAATTTCAACTGAAGTCATTTTTTCTTTTATCGCTCTCTCCATCCTTACTAAACCAATTCTAAATTGATTTTCTACTAATTCACCTACGGATCTCACTCTCCTGTTTCCAAGATGGTCAATATCATCAACCTCTTCTTTGCCATCTTTCAATCGTAACATTGTGTAAACAATTTTAAGTATATCTTCTTTTCTAAGAACTGTAATTTTCGGGTCACAATCAATATCTAGTCTAGAGTTTAATTTTACTCTTCCAACATCTGACAAATCGTATCTTGTGCTATTAAAAAAAAGATTATTAAATAAATTAGTAGATGTTTCTAATGTAGGAGGTTCTCCCGGCCTTAAAATTCTATAAATATCCATTATAGCTTCGTCTGATGAATTATTTTTATCTACTACCAGGGTATTTCTTAAATAAGAACCAATGTTTAAACCGTCAATTTCTGAAAGGAAAAAAGATTTAATATTTAAAGCTTTTAATTTCTCTATACTTTCTTCAGTTACCTCATCACCAGACTCAAAATAAACTTCACCAGTTTTTTCGTTAAAAATATCATCAGCAAAATACCTGCCATGTATTTCTTCAGTTGAGGCATAAATATTCTTTAAACCTTCTTTCTGAAGTTTAAGTGCTAACGCTATATTAACTTTTGTTCCTTCTTTAATTACTTTTTTATTGTTATCTGAATTAACTAAATCATTTTTAAGCTTATAATTTTTGTATTTCTGGGGAATAAATTTAGTTTTTAATTTATCTTTATCTAAAAATTCAAATTTAATTTTTTCATGAAATAAATTTAAGATTTCATCTCTTTGATAACCTAAAGCCATTAATAGTGTTGTCGAAGGAATTTTTTTCTTTCTATCAATTCTAAAATACAAAATATCTTTGATATCATATTCAAAATCTAACCACGATCCTCTATATGGTATTACACGACAATTAAATAAAAGCTTACCACTTGAGTGTCCTTTGCCTTTATCGTGATCTAAAAAAATACCAGGACTTCTATGCATCTGATTTACAACAACTCTTTCAATACCATTAACTACAAAAGTTCCTCTTGGAGTCATTAAAGGTAAATCACCCATGTATACTTCTTGTTCTTTTGCAGATAATATTTGTTTCGTTTGCTCTTCTTCGTTTACATCATAAACTACTAGTCTAAGTGTAGCTTTTAATGGTGCGGAATATGTTAAGCCTCTTTGCTTACATTCTTCAACGTCATATTTTTCTTTTTCAAATCTATAACTAACGTATTCAATAGTAGCTAAACCAGCAAAATCTTCTATTGGAAAAACTTCTTGAAAAACTTTTTCTAACCCAGATTTGTTATCTTCGTTAAACTTTAAAAAACTATCGTATGATTTTTTTTGAACCTCAATCAGGTCTGGAATTTTGACAATATTTTCTAATTTACCAAAACTTTTTCTAATTTTTTTTTTATCAGTAAATGATAATTCCATATATAAGTATCCTGATTAAAAAAAAATTTAATCAGTTAAAAATTCCTAGTTAACTATTTTAATTCTATTTTTGCGCCGGCTGCTTCGAACTTTTTCTTTACTTCTTCTGCATCTTTTTTGCTTACACCAGCTTTTAACTCTTTTGGAGCACCTTCAACTAAATCTTTGGCTTCTTTTAAGCCAAGTCCAGTAAAAGCTCTAACTTCTTTAATTACTCCAATTTTATTATCACCTGCTGCTGAAAGAACTACTGAGAATTCATCTTTTTCTTCTGCTGCTTCTGTTGCTGCTGGAGCTGCTGCTGCTGCAACTGGAGCTGCTGCTGTTACTCCCCATTTTTCTTCTAATAATTTAGAAAGTTCAGCTGCTTCAATTACTGATAGTGTTGAAAGTTCATCAACGATTTTATTTAGGTCTGCCATTTTTATATCCTTTGAGGTTAATCTTTTTTCAAACTTTTTGCGTGCGCTAAATTAGCTATTTTTCGTCCCGGCGCAAGTAAAATACTTAATAATTTTTGTTGAGGAGCCTGCAATAAACCTACAATTTTACCTCTTGCCTCATCTAATGTCGGTAATGTCGCAATTTGAGCTACATCCGCTGGGGCGAGCAACTTCTTATCCATTATCCCACCGACTATTTTTAGTTTTTCGTTAGATTTTTGAAACTTTACTAAAATCTTTGCCAAAGTAATCGGATCTTTTGACAGCGCAACCCCTGTAGGTCCTGAAAATAAATTTTCGGCTTCAGAATAAGAGGTGTCTTTTAAAGCTAATTTTGTAATTCTATTTTTTGTAACTTTGAGTAATGCACCAACCTGTCTCATTTGATCTCTTAAATCATCAAGTTGGTTTACATTTAAACCTTCATAATGGTAAACCATCATCGCGTTATTGCTCTCGAGATCTTTTTTTAAAGAACTAATGTAATTCGTTTTATCAGATCTATTCATATTTAATCACTCGCTAAACTTATTTTAGTTGATGGTCCCATTGAGCTGGTCAAAAAAATAGAATTGATAAAATTTCCTTTAATTCCAGACGGCTTTTCTTTTTCAACAACTTCTAAAACGCTTTTGTAATTTTCAATTATCTTGTTATCGTCAAAGTTAGCTCTTCCAACTGATAGAGAAAGATTTCCATCTTTATCACATCTAATTTCCACTTTTCCTTTTTTAATATCCTCCACTGCTTTTTTGATGTTAGGAGAAACTGTACCAAATTTAGGATTTGGCATAATACCTTTTGGTCCTAAAACTTTTCCAAGTTTTCCAACTTTTGACATCATGTCTGGTGTACAAACTAAAATATCAAAATCAATTTTTCCATTATTGATTATTTCAATTAAATCTTCTGAACCTGCTAAATCAGCTCCAGATTTTTTAGCTTCATCAATTTTATCGTTGGCACAAATCACAGCTACTTTAATTTTTTTTCCATTTCCATGAGGAAGATCCACGGTAGTTCTTAATGTCTGGTCAGATTTTGATTTATCCATATTTAAATTGAAACTCAAATCAATTGACTCTATGAATTTTGTTTTAGATCTTTCTTTTATTAATTTTACAGCTTCATTTATTTTATACTGTTTTGATGAGTCTAAGTCTTTTAACAATGACTTATATCGCTTTGATTTTTTATTAACGTTACCCATGTTTTAGTCCTTTACTTGAACGCCCATCGATCTTGCTGATCCAGCAATAATCTTAATTGCCTCTTCAATGTCAAACGCATTTAGATCTTTCATTTTTATCTCTGCAATTTTCTTTAGTTGATCTTTGGTAATGGTACCGGTGATCACTCTGCCTGGTTCTTTCGATCCTGATTTTAATTTTATAGATTCTTTTATCAAATGAGATGCTGGGGGCGTTTTGATTATAAAATCAAATTTCTTATCTTTGTATACTGTAATAACAACAGGAACGGGCTGGCCCATCCTATCTTTTGTTTTATCATTAAATGCTTTACAAAATTCCATGATATTAATTCCTCTTTGACCAAGAGCTGGACCAACGGGAGGTGCTGGATTAGCCTGTCCCCCTTTGATTTGTAACTTTAAATAACCTGTAATTTCTTTTGCCATAATCTAAACCTTTTCAACCTGAGAATAATCTAAATCTACAGGTGTGGGCCTACCAAATATAGAAACTGAGACCTTAAGTCTAGATTTTTCTTCATCAATTTCTTCAACAGAACCGTTAAATGATGCAAAAGGACCATCACAAACCTTGACCTGCTCTCCAATTTGAAAGGATATAGATGAAGATGGATTTGCTATACTTTCCTCCATATTACCCAGTATTTTATTTACCTCTTCCTCTGAAATTGGGGATGGTTTACCCTGGGGGCCTAAAAAACCGCTAACTTTTTTGATGGACTTAATTGTATGATAAACATCATTTGTCATATCTAACTTTATCAAAATATATCCAGGAAAATATTTTTTTTTAATTACAGATCTTTTTCCTTTTTTTATTTCAGTAACATCCTGTGTTGGGATTAAAACTTCCCCATATTTATTAGATAATTCTAGCTTTTCTAATTCTTCTTTAATCTGCTCAGAAACTTTTTTTTCAGCACCAGCATGTGCTTGAACAATATACCACTTCATATTTTAACCTATTAAAAAACCTAATCCAATTTTAAATATTTGATCTAAAAGTAAAAAAAATAAAGAAGCGATTATTGCAATGAATATAACAGTTATAGAGCCCATTAAGGTTTCTTTTCTTGATGGCCATGTAACTTTGAATGCCTCTTGCTTTACTGATCTCAAAAAATTAATCGGATTTTGCATATTTTAATTTAGCTTATTGGCAGGAGCGGAGGGACTTGAACCCTCAACCCCGGGTTTTGGAGACCCGTACTCTACCAATTGAGCTACACTCCTTCTTTGTTTATAAAGTGAAGCTTACTCTATAATTTTAGTTACTACTCCAGCTCCAACTGTTCTACCACCTTCACGTATCGCAAATTTTAAACCGTCATTCATTGCAATAGGATTAATTAATGTAACGGTCATTTTCGCATCATCGCCCGGCATGATCATCTCTGTACCTTCTGGCAGTGTTACTTCTCCAGTCACATCAGTTGTTCTGAAATAAAACTGAGGTCTATATTTTGAGAAGAAAGGCGTATGTCTTCCACCCTCTTCTTTTTTCAAGATATAAGCCTGAGCTTCAAATTTTGTATGTGGTTTTATTGATCCTGGTTTTGCAAGAACCTGTCCTCTTTCAACCTGGTTCCTATCAATACCTCTTAATAATGCACCAATGTTATCTCCAGCCTCTCCTGTGTCTAAAAGCTTTCTGAACATTTCAACACCTGTACAAACTGTTTTTTGAGTATCTTTAATTCCGATAATCTCAAGTTCATCGTTAGTATTAACTACTCCTTGTTCAACTCTTCCTGTAACCACGGTTCCTCTTCCAGAAATTGAAAACACATCTTCAATAGGCATTAAAAAAGGTTTATCTTTTGGTCTATCAGGCTGAGGTATTGTTTCATCAACAGCTTTCATCAACTCTTCAATTGGTTTAACACCAAGTTCTGCATCACCTTCGATAGCTTTTAGTGCAGAACCTTTGATAATTGGAATTTTATCTCCTGGAAACTGATATGATGTCAATAGTTCTCTAATTTCCATTTCAACTAATTCTAATAATTCTTTGTCTTGAACGGTATCTACTTTATTTAAAAAAACTACAATTGCAGGAACTCCAACTTGTCTTGCTAATAGAATATGCTCTCTAGTTTGTGGCATAGGACCATCTGCAGCGTTTACAACTAAGATTGCACCATCCATTTGAGCAGCACCAGTAATCATGTTTTTAACATAATCAGCATGACCTGGACAATCAACGTGAGCATAATGACGTTTTTCAGTTTCATATTCAACATGCGCAGTTGAAATGGTTATTCCTCTGGCCTTTTCTTCTGGAGCTTTATCAATTTGATCGTATGCTACAAAATTTGCTCCACCCTTGTCAGACATTACTTTTGTGATTGCTGCAGTTAACGTAGTTTTACCGTGATCTACGTGCCCGATTGTTCCAATGTTACAATGCGGTTTACTTCTATTAAACTTTTCTTTTGACATCTTTTTTTATTTCTCTCCTAATTTATATTTTTCCCAATCTGGAGCGGGTGATGAGAATCGAACTCACGCAACCAGCTTGGAAGGCTGGAGTTCTACCACTGAACTACACCCGCGTAAAGAGTGTATTTACCTAATCGACCCTTATATTCAAGAGGTTTTTTGTGGTGGAGGGGGAAGGATTCGAACCTTCGAAGACCGAAGTCAACGGGTTTACAGCCCGCCCCATTTGACCGCTTTGGTACCCCTCCAAAAAAAACTATATTAATTAGAGGCCATTTATTACATTATGTTTTAATGAAAATAAACATTAATAAATCTAGACAATTTTACATTTTAGGTAAACATCCGGTGCTAGAGATTTTTAAAAACAAGTCGATCAGACTTATAAAAATTTATATTCAAAAACAAAATCTTAAATATTTTGATAAATCGAATATTAAAATTGAAATTGTTGAAAAAAATTTCTTTAAAAAAATTACTATCAATCAAGATTATGTTCACCAGGGCTTCGCTGCTAAGGTTTACGATTATAGTCATGATATTAATCAAATTTTTAACCTTGATACCAATATATTAGCCTTAGATGCCATTAATGATCCAAGAAATCTTGGTGCAATTTTTAGAAATTGCCTAGCTTTCAACATTAAAGATATAATCGTCGAAAAAAAATATTATACTTTTGATAGCATAGCAATGCACTTAGCATCTAGTGGGGCAACAGAGCACCTTAGGATTTACGAGGTAAGTAATATTAATAATATAATTAAAATTTTAAGAAAAAAAAACTTCTGGATCTATGGTTTAGATGCAAATTCAAATGAAAGGCTGGAAACGTTTAAGATGACATCAAAAAAAAATGTATTTATTCTAGGAAACGAAGGTCACGGTATTCAACTTAATACTAAAAAATTATGTGACAATATATTGTCAATTTCAATTAATAAAAAACTGGATAGTTTAAACGTATCAAGCACGTCAGCAATTTTATTATATGAACTCAAAAAAAAAACCGCCCAAATTTAATTGGGCGGTTTTTTTAAATAGATTGTTATCTAAAACTAAAATTTTTGTTTAATTCTTAGTTCGATAGCTTCTCCATCAGTACCTGAAGTACCACCTTTGTTTTCAACTTCTGTCATTCTTAGAGATACCAAAGCACCACCTAAGTCATAACCAACAGTTAAAGACGTAGTATCTTCATCAGTAGTAACATCATCACCACTTAATTCAGCAAGGTTAATACCAAAGCTGATTTGATCTGTAGCTGCAAAAGATACACCTAAAGACTTAGCAGTCACACTGTTTCCAGCTGAGTAAGCGTAAGCTTTTGAAGTGTCATCGTAATCAGTTTGTTGGTAACCAACTTTTACTGAACCGAAGCTATAAGTAGCACCTAAAGACTTTGAAGATAACTCAGTTGTGTCATGAGCACTATCTTTAGTATTCATGTATGCAACTGCAGTTAAACCTTCAACACCTAAGTTACCTTTGAAACCAAGAGCTTGACCTTGACCAGAGTTCGCAACTGACTTTGGAGATGAGTCATTACCCATAGTTGAATCACCAACTTTTGGAGAATGTACTACTTGAAACGAACCGTAATCAGTCTTAAATGCAAGACCGATTAAGTTTGAGTCATGGATTGACACACCATTATGTTTAAATGATATACTTAATCCTTTGTTAGCATCTTCGATATTGTTTCCGTCTACAGATGGAACGATTGTTGAATCGTCAATTGTAAACACAGTATCTTGAGCTAAACCAAAAGTAACATTACCAGAAGTAAATGTCATGTATGGAGCGTCCATAACTTTTGATTCACCTGATTCAACGTTAGCACCAGCTTTCATAGTTAAACCGCTGTCTAATTCTTTAGTAGCGTCCCATGATAAGTTAGCTTCCCAACCAACTGTTGTACCTTGATTTTGCGTAGTTGAAGTAGCCGGAGTTTCACCAGAGCCTAAAGTAGCCTCTAATGCACCTGACATCTTTACTTCAGCATGTGCTGCAGCAACTAGCATTGAGCTAGCTAAAGCAGTAGTTAACATGATTTTTTTCATCATATTTCCTTTTTGTTATTGTTAAATTAACTTAACTAATTAAGTTGCTAGTTTAATATATTAAGTTTTGTGGTATCTTTACTGAAAAGCTAATAATAAAAATTATTTTTAAAAAGTGTGATATTATTGCAACACTACAAATTTTAAAGGTATTATTATTGAATTTAATCTATAAAGCAAAGAAAAATGATAAAAAACCTTTGTAAAAGTTCTCTTAGCCTAATTTTAATTATTATTTTATTTAATGGATGTTCAAGTTTAAAAAAAACACAGGGTAAAAAGCTAGATCCAAACCTTGATAACAGAATCACTGAAAGAGCCGCAAAAGGAGGTGGAATTCTTGCAAATATTACAAACCGTAACACTACTTTTGAATTTTCAACTTCAAATCCGCTTTGGAGGGCAACTTTAAATACGTTAGACTTTGTTCCACTAAATTCTGTAAATTATTCAGGGGGGATTATTGTTTCTGATTGGTACTCTAGCAGCTTAAATAGTAACGAAAGTATCAAAATTGAAGTGAGATTTTTAACAAGTGAAATAAAGGCATCAGCAATAAAAGTTATCTCTTACAAAAGAATATGCCAACAAAACAGTAATAACAACTGTAAAACAATAAAAATTAGTGAAAATTTTAATAGAAAAATTCAAAATACCATTTTAGCTAAAGCAAGAGAGTTAAAAATTAAAGACGAAACCATAATCAAAAAATAAAACATTAAAAAAGTTATGGCGGGAGTGACGGGACTCGAACCCGCGGCCTCCTGCGTGACAGGCAGGCGCTCTAACCAAGCTGAGCTACACCCCCGGTAATGGTGGGCGGTGAGAGACTCGAACTCCCGACCCTCTCGGTGTAAACGAGATGCTCTACCAACTGAGCTAACCGCCCGGATTTTCCGAATTACACTATTTTAAAAATAATTGCACGAAAAATTTATGTTATAAATTTAATGAGAGCTTTTTTGCTTATCAAATACTGGGCTTTTTTCGTTAACGTGCTCAACATCAATCCATTCTATTGGATTTGGTTGTTTTGTTAGCGCTATTTTCAAAACCTCATCGACGTGTGTCACTGGTATAATCTTTAAGCCATCTATAACATTTTGAGGCATATCTTTTAAGTCTTTTTCATTTTCAGATGGAATTATTGCTGTTTTAATACCACCTCTTAATGCAGCTAATAATTTTTCTTTTAATCCTCCTATCGGAAGAACTCTTCCTCTTAATGTGACTTCCCCTGTCATTGCAACATCTCTTTTTACAGGTATGTTTAATAAAGAGGATACTATAGATGTCACCATAGCAATACCAGCGGACGGTCCATCTTTAGGTGTTGCTCCTTCTGGAACATGTACGTGCAAATCTTTTTTTTCAAAAGTAGGAGGTATTATTCCATAATCTAAACACTTAGATCTAATAAATGATTTAGCAGCTTTAATGGATTCTTTCATTACATCACCTAATTTTCCAGTATGTTCAAGCTTACCTTTTCCTGGCATAACAACTGTTTCAATAGATAACAGCTCTCCACCAACCTCGGTCCACGCAAGACCCGTCACAATACCAACCATATCTTCATTCTCAATTTCACCGAACTTAAATTTTTTAACACCTAAATAATCGTTAAGATTATCTTTTGAAATATCTATTTTTTTTATTTTTTCTGACACAATTTCTTTAACACCTTTTCTTGAGAGTTTTGAAATTTCTCTTTCAAGTCCTCTCACACCCGACTCTTTGGTATAACTTCTGATTATTTCTAATAATTCATTATCATTTATAGTTAATTCATCTTTTGTTAATCCGTTATCTTTAAGCTGTTTGGGTAATAAATATTTTTTGGCAATTTCTAATTTTTCATTTTCAGTATAACCAGCAATTCTAATCACTTCCATTCTATCTAATAAAGGGCCAGGTATATTTAAAGTATTCGCTGTTGTTACAAACATTACGTTAGACAAATCATAATCAACTTCAAGGTAATGATCATTAAAGTCTTTATTCTGCTCAGGGTCTAATGCTTCTAACAATGCAGAAGATGGGTCCCCTCTGTAATCCATTCCAACTTTATCAATTTCATCTAGTAAAAATAAAGGATTTGTTTTACCAGCTTTTTTCATCATTTGTATAATTTTGCCAGGCAGACTTCCTATGTAAGTTCTTCTATGTCCTCGAATTTCAGCTTCGTCTCGTACTCCACCAAGTGACATTCTAACAAATTCTCTACCCGTAGCTTTTGCAATGGACTTACCTAACGATGTTTTTCCAACCCCTGGTGGTCCTACCAAACATAAAATAGGTCCTTTTATTTTTTTTATTCTAGATTGAACTGCTAAAAATTCTAATATTCTATCTTTGACTTTATCAAGCCCATAATGATCTTCGTTTAAAATTTTCTCAGCCTTTTCAAGATTAGTGCTCACAGGAGAGCTTTCATTCCACGGTAGCGAAATCATCCAATCTAGGTAGTTCCTTACAACTGTAGACTCCGCAGACATTGGGCTCATTGTTTTTAATTTTTTTAATTCAGAAAAACATTTTTCTTCTGCCTCTTTTGACATTTTGGATTTTTTAATAGAGTCCTCAAGTTGTTTTAACTCATCCTTGCCTTCCTCTATATCCCCAAGTTCTTTTTGAATTGCCTTAAGTTGTTCATTTAGGTAATACTCTCTTTGAGTTTTTTCCATTTGATTTTTAACTCTTCCACGTATTCTTTTCTCCACAGACATAAGTTCAAGCTCATTGTCTAAATGACCAATAATAATTTCTAATTTTTTTTGAGTTGATAAGGTTTCGAGAATTTTTTGCTTCTCATTAAGCTCAACTCCAAGAGTTGAAATTACCTTATTTGCAATAATATTTGGTTGGGTTATATTTTTAAAATTTATATTACCCTCTTCATTAAATTTTTTTGAGGTTTTTGATAATTTATTAAATTTATTAATTAAAGCTTGTGATAGTAAATTATTATTTTTATCCTCTATTAAATTGCAGTTATCAACTTTTGCTTCCAGATATTTGTCATTATTAATATAATTTTTAATTTTACAAACAGACTCTCCTTCAACTAGTATTTTAACAGTTCCATCTGGTAATTTTAGTAGTTGAAGAACTTCAGCTAATGTTCCCATGGAATATAGATCATCTTCTTTTGGATTATCAATATCAGGGTTTTTTTGAGCCAGAAGCAAAATTTTCTTTGTCTCCTTCATTGCATTTTCTAATGCATTTATCGATTTATCTCTTCCAACAAATAGTGGAGTTGTTACATTAGGAAATACTACAATATCTCTTAGTGGTAGCACTGGTATCGATTTAATATCTAAACTCATTACTTAAAGATAGTTATTAAAGTGTATAAAACAAGGTGAAAATTTTAAAGATATCACCAATTAATTTGCGATTTTTTCCTCTTTTTCAGAAATAGCTCTTGTAGTTTTTGAATAAATCATAAGCGGCTTAGTTTTGCCGTTTATAACTTCTTTATTTAGAATAACTTCCTCAACCCCTTCGATTGATGGAAGATCAAACATAGTTTCTAAAAGAACTTCTTCGATTATAGATCTCAATCCTCTCGCGCCAGTTTTTCTAAGTATGGCTTTTTGTGCTATAGACTTTAGCGCATCTTTTCCAAAAGTAAGTTTTGCTCCCTCAATCTCAAATAGCTTAGAGTATTGTTTTGTTAATGAGTTTTTTGGCTCCTCTAAAATTTTAACTAGACTGGCCTCATCCAAATCTTCTAAAGTTGAAATAATTGGCAGCCTACCTATGAACTCAGGTATTAAACCAAACTTTAAAAGATCTTCTGGCTGAACATCCTTCATTAATTCACCAGCACCTTTTTCTATCTTATCTTTAATATCTGCACCAAAACCAATTGAAGATCCTTTGTCTCTATTTGAGATAATCTTATCAATTCCAGCAAAAGCACCACCAACAATAAAAAGGATATTAGTGGTATCTACTTGTAGAAATTCTTGTTGCGGATGTTTTCTTCCTCCCTGAGGCGGTACACTTGCAACAGTCCCTTCCATTATTTTTAATAACGCTTGTTGCACTCCTTCACCCGATACATCTCTTGTGATTGAAGGATTTTCTGTTTTTCTACTAATTTTATCTACTTCATCAATATAAACAATTCCTCTCTGAGCTTTCTCAACATTATAATCTGCAGCTTGAAGCAATTTTAAAATGATATTTTCTACATCTTCACCAACATATCCAGCTTCGGTTAATGTTGTTGCATCGGCCATTGTAAATGGGACATCTAATATTTTTGCTAAAGTCTGGGCTAATAATGTTTTACCACAACCTGTAGGTCCAATTAATAAAATATTGGATTTTGATAACTCAACATCGTTAGATGATTTCTCTGCATGTCCCAATCTTTTGTAATGATTGTGTACAGCCACAGATAAAATTTGTTTTGCTTTCTTTTGGCCAATCACATAATCGTTTAAAATTGTAAATATTTCCTTTGGTGTAGGAACATCCCCTTCTGTTTTAGAAATTTGACTTTTGCTTTCCTCTTTTATTATGTCCATGCAGAGCTCTACACATTCATCACAGATAAAGACTGTTGGACCGGCAATTAGTTTTCTAACTTCATGTTGGCTCTTTCCACAGAAAGAACAATAAAGAGTATTTTTGTTTTCTTTAGTCATTTCGAATCAATATGAATATACAATAACTCATACAGAGTAAATTAATCAAGCAATAGTTGAATCTACTTAGATTTCTATTTTTCTCGTTTTTCTACGACTTTATCAATAAGTCCAAATTTTTTAGCATCATCAGCGCTCATAAAATTATCCCTTTCAAGGGCTTCTTTGATAGTTTCTACACTTTGGCCAGTATGTTTAGAATAGATTTCGTTGAGCCTTTTTTTAGTGGATAAAATTTCTTTAGTATGAATTTCAATATCAGTTGCTTGACCTTGAAAACCTGCGGATGGTTGATGTACCATTATCCTTGCATTTGGTAGAGACATTCTCAATCCCTTTTCACCAGCTGCTAACAAAAAAGAGCCCATGGAAGCTGCTTGACCAATACATAATGTTGAAACTGTAGGTTTGATAAATTGCATTGTGTCATAAATTGCAAGACCATCTGTAACAACGCCTCCTGGTGAGTTTATATAAAGATATATTTCTTTAGAATTATTTTCAGACTCTAAAAATAACAACTGTGCTGAGACTAAACTTGATACATATGAATTGATTGGCCCAGTAAGAAAAATTATTCTTTCTTTTAATAACCTAGAATAAATATCAAATGATCTTTCTCCTCTTGGAGTTTGTTCGATAACCATCGGCACCAATGTATTCATGTAAATGTCTAAAGGATCTTTCATACGAATCTTATGTTTAACTTATATCTAATGATTATTTTTTACTACTTTTTTTAGCACTAGAAGCTTTTTTTGTTTTTAATGAAGGTTGAACTTTTTTCTTCTCTTTTGCCTCTATCGGCTCACCTTGCTTCATTAATTTTTCTAAGTCTTCTTTTTTTATCTGTTTAATTTTAAGTTTAGCTTTATCTTTTATAAAATTAATAACTTTTTCCTCAAATAAAGGGCCTTTTAATTTTGTCAGTTCACCAGGATTTTTCTGATAATACTCCTTTATTGTTTTTTCCTGACCAGGATACATTTTCAATTGTTTTTCAAGTTCAGCTTGTAGTTCCTGAGGTGAAACTTTTATAGAGTTCTCATCTCCAATATGCGTTAGCACTAAAGCAAGCTTAACTCTCCTTTCAGATATCTTTCTTAATTCTTTTTTATCTTTTTCATCTAATTTAATTTTTGAATGATCCTTTTCACCCTTTTCTCTCATTTTTTCATGAATTAGAGTATGTTCAACAATTTTGATTTCATTTTCCAACATACCTTTTGGTAATTCTAATTTATATTCCTTATCTAATATATCTAATATTTCTTTATTCATAAGTTGATTAGTTATATTTTCAAATTCTCTAGAAATTTGTTTTTCAACCATAGACTCTAAATCTTTTAAATCCTTTGCACCCATGTTTTTTGCAAATGCGTCATCAATTTTTTTTTCTGAAGGTTTTTTAATATTTAAGATCTTGCATTTAAATTTTGTTTCTTTGCCAGCCAATTCTTTTTTTGGGTAATTATCTGGCAAATTCACGATTGCTATTTTTTCTTCATTTTTTTTTGATCCTAATATCTGTTTATCAAAACCTTTTATAAACAAATCTTTACCCAAAACGATTTGTAATTTTTCTCCTTTGTTACCTTCAAAAGGCTTATCATCTATTGTTGCCTCAAAACTAAATTCTACTAAATCATCTTTAACAGCAGGTTCTTTTAAATCTTTATCGTTATATTTTTTTGAACTTTCAGCCAATTGATTAAGTCGAGCATCTAAGTCTTTTTTATCAGGAATAACTTGAAGTTTTTCTAATTGAATCTTATCTAGTTGAATTTTTTTAATCTCTGGAACTTTTTCAACGTTGATTGTAAACTCTAAATCGCTATCTTCTCCTGAAGACTTAATATCTATTTTAGGCTGACTTGCAGGTTTAATTTTTTTTTCTTTTAGTGCCTGTTGAACGGATTCGTTAATTGTTTTTTCAAAAACTTCTCCATAAATAGCTTTACCGAATTGTTTTAATAATAGACCTTTAGGTGCTTTACCAGGTCTAAATCCTTTAATGTTAATATTATCTTTTACCTCATCTAATCTATCATTAATTTTTTCTTGAATTTCTTTTTTTGTCACAACCACGTTAAGATTTGACTCTAGTCCTTTTGATGATGTTACAATTACTTTCATTTTATTCCTTATAATTTATTAAGTGGTGCGGGAGAAAGGACTTGAACCTTCACTCGTTGCCGAACTAGTTCCTAAGACTAGCGTGTCTACCATTCCACCACTCCCGCTGTTAATTTTCAGCTTTTATAATGTTTTTGATCATTTTATCAATTGCCGATTTATCTCTAAATTTATTGCGATGTCCAAGATCCATCAATAGAAATAGCGGCTCCTGTAATTTCTGATGCTTCTTTTGAGCTCAAAAAGTATATTAATTTTGCAATTTGCTCCTTTTTAATAAATTTTAAAGAAGGCTGTTTTTCTTTTAGAAGCTCAAGTTCTGCATCTTTAATACTAATGCTTTTATTTTTTGCTATTGTAACTATCTGATCCTCTATCAAATTTGTTAATACAAATCCTGGGCATATAGAATTGCATGTAATGTTCTCTTCAGCAGTCTCCAAAGCAACTGCTTTTGTGAGACCAACCAAACCGTGTTTAGAAGCAGTATATGCTGATTTTTTTTTAGAAGCTATCAATCCATGTGTTGAGGCAATATTGATTATTCTTCCCCATTTTCTTTTTCTCATATACGGTAAAATCTCTTTAATAAATAAATAAGGAGTTGTTAAATTTATATCCATCATATTTCTCCATATTTTTTCAGGGTAATTCTCGATACTTTCTACATACTGAATTCCTGCACAGTTTACTAGAACGTCAATACTTTTAAATTTTTTTATAGAGGACTTTGTAATTTTTTTTACATTTACGCTTTTGGTTAAATCGCAATTATAAAAAAGAGCTCTATTAGACTTAAACTGCGTTTTTACAGCTTTAAGTTGTGAAGGTTTGCACTTGCCATTTATTACAACATTGTATCCTTTTGTATAAAAATACTTGGAAATAGAAAGGCCAATAACTCCTGTTGAACCTGTTACTAATATAGTCTTTTTTCTACTCATAAATAATCTTAATAATAGCTTTCATTATGCATAAATGCATATCTGGCATAACTAAAAAACACTACATTTATAATTTTTTTTTTATATTTTGCATCATTGAAAAATTAAAAAGGAGCAAAAGAGTATGAGTGCAGCTGATATTTTAAAAACTATAAAAGATAAAGAAGTTGAATACGTAGATTTGAGATTTACTGATCCAAGGGGTAAACTTCAACATTTAACACAAGATATTTCTACCGTTGATGAAGGATTGTTAAATGATGGAGTGTTTTTTGATGGTTCATCCATAGCCGGTTGGAAGGCAATTAACGAATCTGACATGGTATTAAAACCTGATACAAGCAGATCTTTTATTGACCCATTTATGTCTCATAATACCTTGGTACTTTTTTGCGATATCTACGATCCAATTACAAAAGATAAGTATGAAAGGGATCCAAGATCTACAGCTAAGCTTGCTGAAGAATATGTAAAAAAGTCTGGCGTGGGTGACACCATATATTTTGGACCTGAGCCGGAATTTTTTGTATTTGACGATGTTAGATTTGCAAACTCAATGAATAAAACAAGTTTCGAAATAGATAGTAGTGAAGGACCGTACAATACTGATAAAAAGTATGAAAATGGAAACTTGGGTCATAGACCTGGAATTAAAGGTGGTTACTTCCCGGTTCCCCCCGTTGACAGCGCTCAAGATTTAAGAGCTGAGTGTCTAAAAGCATGTAAAGACATGGGTGTAAAAGTTGAAAAACATCACCATGAAGTCGCTCCTTCTCAACACGAACTTGGAGTATTATTTGATACATTGACACGTAACGCGGACAACATGCAAATTTATAAGTACGCTGTACATCAAGTTGCAAATTCATTTGGTAAAACTGCAACATTTATGCCAAAACCAGTTAAGGGTGATAACGGTTCAGGTATGCACTGCCATCAATCAATTTGGAAAGACGGAAAACCTCTTTTTGCAGGAGATGGTTATGCGGGATTATCTGAAACCTGCTTACATTATATAGGTGGTATCATTAAACACGCAAAAGCTATTAATGCTTTTACAAATTCAACAACCAATAGTTATAAAAGATTAATCCCTGGATTTGAAGCGCCGGTATTACTTGCTTATTCATCGAGAAATAGATCTGCGAGTTGTAGAATTCCTTTCAGCAACAGTCCGAATGGCAAAAGGGTTGAGGTCCGTTTCCCAGATGCTGCCGGAAACCCATATTTAACATTTGCATCAATGCTAATGGCTGGATTAGATGGAATTAAGAATAAAATTGATCCAGGTAAACCTTTTGATAAAGATTTATATGCTTTATCTGAAGAAGAATTAAAAGGGGTTCCAACTGTATGCGGATCTCTAAGAGAGGCTGTAATATCGCTAGATGCGGACAGAAAATTCCTAACAGAAGGTGGAGTTTTCACTGACGATCAAATTGATGCATATATTGACTTGAAGATGGAAGAAATTCACAATTTTGAACACACTCCTCATCCTATCGAGTTTCAAATGTATTATAGCTCATAATACACAATAAAAATTTTTCTATAACTAAAACCCCGGTTAAACACCGGGGTTTTTTTATAATTGATAATTTTATAATTTTACTTAAAGGTTTATTATGGCTGTTTCAAAAAGTTATACTGCAAAAGATATTGAGGTATTAGAAGGCTTAGCTCCAGTTAGAAAACGTCCCGGAATGTATATTGGTGGTACTGATGAAACTGCATACCATCATTTAGCTAACGAAATATTAGACAATAGTATCGATGAGGCGGTAGCTGGTTACGCAAAAGAAATATCGGTTAAATTAGTTAACAAAAATACAATTACTATTTCAGATGATGGACGTGGTATACCAATTGATAAACATCCAAAGAAGAAAAAGACAGCACTTGAAGTTGTAATGAGTACACTTCACTCAGGTGGAAAGTTTAACGATAGTATCTATAAATCATCAGCTGGTTTACACGGTGTAGGCTTATCGGTTGTGAATGCTCTAAGTTCAAAATTAAATATTCAAGTTACAAAGAATTCAAAAATATATTCTCAAGATTATTCAAAAGGAAAAATTTTAAATAAATTAAAAGCAAAAGGTAAAAATAAAATAAAAAACGGAACATTAATTACATTTTCTCCAGATCCTGAAATTTTTGGAAAAGATATAAGTTTTAAACCTGATAAAATATATGAATTATCAAAAAATAAAGCTTATCTTCAGAGAGGGATAAAAATCTATTGGGAATGTAACAAAGGTTTACTTAATAGAAAAAGCTCAGTACCTTCAAAAGAAATATTGCTATTCTCAAAAGGTCTGGAAGATTTTTTAAAAAATGAAATTAGTCAAAAGAACGCTGTTCATGAAAAAGTATGTTTTCAATCTGGAAACCTAGAAGACAAAAAAGGTAGAGTAGAATTTGCAATACAATTTAATAAAGAAAAAATAAAATATAGCAAAGTATTTTGTAATACCGTTTATAACATGAATGGCGGAACTCATGATGCTGGTTTTAGATCTGGAATAGCAAAATCTATCAGGAAATATGCAAAAAATAAAAATAACAAAGTTGTAAGCAAAGCCACCCAAGATGACATTTTTGATCAAACCGCATACATCCTTTCAGTTTTTATTTCCAATCCAGAGTTTGAAGGTCAAACTAAACATAAATTATCATCAAATTTTGTTCAAAAATATTGTGATAGTTTTGTAAGCTCTTCTTTTGATGAGTGGTTAAATAGAAACTCAAAAATAGCAAAAAACATTATTAATGTTTTAGAAGAAAAAATTAGAGAAAAAAGTATTTATGATTTGAGTCAAAATGTTGAAAGGCAAAATGCATTTCGAAAAATTAGACTTCCAGGAAAATTATCAGATTGCACTAGTGATAAAACAGAAGGTACTGAACTTTTTATAGTCGAGGGTGACTCTGCTGGAGGTTCAGCCAAACAGGCAAGAGACCGAATGACCCAAGCTATACTTCCGCTCAGAGGAAAAATTCTTAATGTTAAAAATTCTAATGCTTCAAAAATTCTGGCTAATAATGAAATTAATAATTTATTACAAGCCCTTGGGTGTGGTAGAGGTAAAAATTATTCAAAAAAAGATCTGAGATATGAAAAAATCATAATTATGACGGATGCAGATGTTGATGGAGATCATATTTCTACCTTGCTATTAACTTTTTTTATTTCAGAAATGCCTCGGTTAATTCATGACGGAAACTTATATTTGGCAGTTCCACCTCTATATAAATTAAATATTTCTGGAAAAACAATCTATGCAATTGATGATTTGGAAAAAAATAGATTACTTAATAAAAATAAAAAATCAAAAATTGAAATAAGTCGATTTAAAGGTCTTGGCGAAATGATGCCAGCACAGCTAAAAGAGACAACTATGAATAAGGAAACCCGTAAGCTTATCAAAGTAAATTTACCATCTCAAAGACAAAAAATCAAAAATACAAATAAATTAGTAAATGACCTTATGGGAAAAAATGCTGAATTAAGATTAAAGTTTATAACTGAAAACGCGAACAGAAATTTAAGTTTAGACATTTGATGGTGCCCAAAGACGGAATCGAACCGCCAACCTACTGATTACAAATCAGTTGCTCTACCAATTGAGCTATTTGGGCAAAGAACAGTTATTTACTCTTTTTTAATTCAGATCTCAACTTAAAATTAATACTTTTATTATTAAATAATAAGGATAAAAAAACTATATTACATTATTTATGAATTCTAAATTTACTAATGCTGATCTAGTTGGTGCTACTTTAAAAATTTACAACGAATTTAGCAGTAAACAAAAAACCACTATAGCCATAAAAAAAGAAAAGGATATCGATAAAAATAAAAGCGTTATTTCTAAAAATAACATTTCTCTTCCAGCTAAGCCCCTTCTATTAACGAAAGAAGTTTTAAACAATGACGGTGCAATTAAATTAAAAAACATTCTAAATGAACCTTCGCTAGAAAATGAAAAAATTCAAAATAATGAAAGGATTAAGCGATATTATAAAAGAAAAAAGGATTTTATTAAATCATATAATAAACTACCTATGCTTAAATTGAATAAAATTATTAAATTTGAAAAAAAAAACTATTTATTGCTTCATAGAATTATAAATAGTGATTTAAAAATTATTAAAATGAAAAGTATTAAAATATGATTATTACTTGTAAATGTAAAAAATACGAATTTGAGGTAAATAAAAACGAAATACCAAAAGAAGGTAGGGATGTCCAGTGTGGTGTTTGTAATGAAGTGTGGTTTCAAACTCCCTATGAAAAAAAAACAAATCCTAAAATAAATAAAAATTATTTCTCAAATCTCTTAATATTCATAATATTTTTATTATCCTGTATTGGAGCGATGGAGATGCTTAGAGAATACCTGATATTTAAATTTCCTATTTTAATACAATACTATGATTACATAAGTTTTTTAAATCAACAGATCAACTTTTACTTAGAGTTACTGCTTAGCTTTTTCGGCGTCTGAAATTAACATTTCAACATCCCTGGGTATTTCACCTGGATATTTATTAAAAATATTCACCTTTCCTTGATTTGAAGTTTTTATTTTTAAATAGTTAAAAAACCAGACAAATTTACATGATCCACATTGTACTTCGCGTCCATTATTTGTTATTTCTTCTTTTTTTGCTTCAAAGGTTTTTTTGCATTCTGGACATGTAATATGTATAAAGTTCATAAAATCATAATTTTACCTTAAATATTATTAAATAAAATAAAAATTAATGAACGAAAAAAAAATTATACAAATTGCTGCTAATACCAAATATTTTGGGATAAAATATAAAAATACCTCTAAGATAAAATTAAAAAATAAACTGTGTGGAGATGAAATAATTATTGAAATCAATAAAAATTTAAATGAAATACGATTTGAAACACAATCATGTATTTTCACTCAAGCGTCAGCAGCAGTTCTTGCCAATAATTTTCCCGAAATTTACAAATATGGAGTCAGAGATATTCTTGAAATAATTATAAAAAAATTAGATGGAAAGAAAATTAATACTCCTTTAAAGATTAAAGAATTGAATTATCTTGCTCAACAAGATCATAAAATTAGAAAAGAATGTATTGCACTACCTTTTAATGCGGTAATAAAATTAATAAATGATTAAAGACTTAATTTCATCAAAAGGTAAGGAAATTTCTGTTTTAGAAGGCACAGAAAAATTAGAATACCTAATTGATCTTGCAAAAGAAGTGGGTAACCTTGATAATAAATATAAAAAAGATGAGTATAAAATTTTTGGATGCGCTTCAAATTTATGGGTAGTTGGTCAAAAAGATCAAAGTAATAATATGCATTACCAATTTGATGCAGACGCTTTTATAACAAAAGGAACTGCAAAACTTGTTATTGATATTTTAAATAATCAGTCAGCAAATGAAATTATGGAATTAAAGAAAGAGGACTTTAAACCTCTTGGGATAATGGAACTACTTACGGCACAAAGACAGAATGGACTTGGAAATTTAATTGATCGACTAATTATTCTTTCAAAATCTAAGTAACCATCGGAGACGTCAATTCATACAACCTGCTTTTTGTTCTCTTAAAAATAAATTCTAGAGCAGATGCAGAGCTAATATCTTCAATAGAAGTTTTTGAACTTACCATGAGTTTAATTCTATTTTCATAAAATACATCTATTAAAGTAATAAAGCGTTGTTGTTGATTTGCAATTCCCTCATGAAAATTTGGGATATTTTCTATAATGATGAATTTGCAAAATTTTGCTATCTCAATATAATCTTCAGCACCAAGATTTTGGTCGCATAATTCTTTAAAATCAAAACGAGCAACACCATCATAAAACTGTTCTAGAGGGAATTTTCTTCCCCTGATAATAATTTCTTTTTGGAGTTTTTTTCTATCTTTGGTCAACTTTCTAAATAATTGATTGATAGTTGATAATGCTTTCTTATCGTTAGGATAAAAAAATCTATTAATCTTTGTTACATCCTGTTTTCTGAAATCAATATCACCTTTTAATTCATATTCAGTTATCTTATCTTTTATAATTTTCAAAAAGGGTAAAAATTGCTCTCTTTGCAAACCATCTTTGTAAAGATCATTAATTTTTATATTAGAAGTAATTAAAACAAATATTTTTTCATCAAATAAGCTTTGGAATAATTTACCAAGTATCATGGCATCAACTATATTTGTAACTTGGAATTCATCAAAATACAAAAGGTTGATTTTTTCTTTTAATGACCTTGCATATTGAATGAGAAGATTTTCGGCTTTATCATTTTTTTGATTATTTTGAATAAAGTTATGCACCTCAATCATAAATTTATTAAAATGTGTTTTTTTCTTCTTGATATCGATATAATTAAAAAACTCATTACAGATCATTGTTTTTCCAACCCCTACATCTCCATAGATATAATAACCAAGCTGCGAGGGTTTTTTTGAAAAAATCTTTCCAATTAAGGAGGCGTCTTCGCTGATAATTGCATGAAAATCATCAAATTTTTCTACTAAATCTAATTGCTCACTATTTTTCTTAATATTGTTTTTTTTACAAAAACTATCAAAAGTTTGTTTAAATGATTTCATATTTTTAAATTTCTTATGTTATAACAAACTTTGATACAAATAATGAAGACTATAAATTTACATATAACCGCAGATAAGACTAAAAAAGCTCAAAAAGTTAGTAATTACCTAATAAAACAGCATGGTAAGAGTTCAACAAAAAAATGTGACTATATAGTAGTGATAGGCGGTGATGGATTCATGCTTCATTGTTTAAAAAAATATCAAAAATATAATAAACCATTTTATGGCATAAATACTGGGAATCGAGGTTTCCTTTTAAATAAATTTGAAAAAGGAAATATAATTTTAAAAATAAAAAGGGCTTCTGCAATAAATTTATTTCCGCTTGAGGCTAAAATTAAAACATTTAACAAATCAAAAAATATAATTGCAGTGAATGAAGTTTCTGTTTTTAGAAGCACTAAACAAACAACCAAACTAGAAATACAATTAGATAAAAAAAAAAGAATTAAAGAACTTGTTGGAGATGGTGTCTTAGTTGCCACCCCGGCTGGAAGCACTGCTTATAATCTTTCTGTTAAAGGACCTATTTTAAATTTAGATAGTCATTATTTAGCTGTAACACCAATTAGTCCATTCAGTCCTAGAGGTTGGAGAGGTGCTATAATTTCAAATCAATCAAAAGTCATAATTAAAAATTTAGATCCAAAGAAACGTCCCGCAAATGCTGTAGCTGATAATATTGAAGTAAAAAATATAAAATCAATTGAGATTAAATTAAATGAAAATAAAAAGTTTACTGTATTATATAATAAGAAATCTGGCTTAAAGGAAAGAAATTTAAATGAACAATTTAAATTTTAAAAGACTCCCCACAACCACATCTCTCGGTTTCGTTAGGGTTTTTAAAAACAAAGGATGATGCAAACTTATCAGCTTTGTAATCCATTTCAGTTCCAATCAGGTACATAATTGCCTTAGGGTCAATAAAAACATTAATTCCATCGACATCAATTTTCTCGTCACCATCAGTTGGTTTATCAATGCAATTCATATCGTAAGTCATTCCCGCACAACCTCCAGATTTTACAGATATTCTTAAGCCAGAACTTTTTTTATTTGTCTGACTACTCATGATCTCTTTTAATTTTATTTTTGCTTGATTTGAAAATGTTAATATTGAGCTCATATTCCTAACTCTAATCTAGCAGCTTCAGACATTTTGGTTTTGTCCCATGGTGGCTCCCAAACAATTTTAACTTCCACTTCCTCTAATTCAGATATTTCTTCAACTGTGCGCCTAACTTGCATTGGTAATGACTCAGCAACTGGGCAGTGCGGACTAGTTAATGTCATATCTAATATAGCTTTTTTCCCTTCAATTTTTACATCATAAATTAAACCAAGCTCATAAATATCAACAGGTATTTCTGGGTCATACACTGTTTTTAATTTTTCAACAATTTTGTCCATTAATTCGGTATCATTTTTATTCATATTTTTTTCTCACTAATATAATTTTCTCCACTAATAGCTTCATCAAAAGCCGACCAACACATTGTAGCACATCTAGATCTAGTTGGAAATTTTTTTATTTCAGAAAAAGTCATTAAAAGTTTTTTTTCTTCAACATCCATTAAATCAAAATTAAATTTTTTATTTTCAACCATATAAATAAAATTGTTCTTAATATTTAGTGCTTCATTTACTGATTTTTTATTTAACACTTCTGTCAATATTGAGGCTGAAGCAATTGAAATGGCACAACCAGCGCCTTGAAATGTAATTTCGCTACTTATGGAGTTTTTAATATTTATATAAATTACAACTTTATCACCACATAAAGGATTGTTAGCATTTGAACTATGACTGTATGGATTTAAAATTTTAAAATTTTTTGGATTTTTACTATGTTCTAATATAATTTTTTGATAAATTGAAATGCTATCCATTTAATTAAATATTTTTTGACATTTTTTAATTGCCTCATCTAAAATTAAAATGTCATCTTTATCATTGTAAACTCCAAATGAAACTCTTACTGAAGAATTAAGATTTAATCTATCATGTAAAATTTGGCAGCAGTGATGCCCTCCTCTAACAGCAACTCCTTCTTGATCAAAAACTGTTGAAACATCGTGAGAATGTATATCCTTAATATTAAAAGAAAAAACACTTCCTTGTTTTTTAGGAGACCCAACAAATTTTACCGCATTATTTTTTCTTAGAGTTTCTATTGCAAAATCTTTTAAATAATCCTCATGTTGACGTATTTTATCTTTTCCAATTTTGTTTATAAAATTAATAGATTCTTTAAGCGCTATTACTTCTGCAGTTGGCATAGTACCAGCTTCAAATTTCCAAATTCCTCTAGCATAAGAAACGTCTTCTTTTGAAACAAAATCAATCATTCCACCACCACCAATAAATGGATCGAAAGATTCTAACCACTTGTATTTTACATAAAGCATTCCAAGACCTGTGGGACCATACATTTTGTGTGCAGAAAAAGCATAAAAATCACATCCAAGTTCCTGCATATCTGTCTTTAGATGTGCTGCACCTTGAGTCCCATCTACACAAACTGGAATTCCATGGGCATCAGCTATTTCTTTAATTTTTTTAATATCGATTATTGTTCCAGTTACATTTGACATATGAGTTACAGATATTATCTTGGTTTTGTTAGTGATAAGCCCTGGAAGTTGATCTATTAATAAATTACCATCATCATCAATTGGTATAAATTTTATAATAGCATTTTTCTTTTTTCTAAGAAAATGCCAAGGTACATAATTGGCATGATGTTCCAATTCTGTTGAAATTATCTCGTCACCTTCATTTATAAATTTTTCACCAAAACAATGTGCAATTAGATTTAATGATTCAGTTGAATTTTTTGTAAAAATAATTTCATTATCATTTTTACAATTAATGAATTTTTTTAACTCACTTCTTGTATCTTCATATTTTTCTGAAGCATTTGAAGCTAGAGTATAAATCCCCCTACCTACATTAGAAAATTCATAAGAATAAAAATTATTAAGCTGATCAATTACAGACTTTGGCTTTTGAGAAGAATTGGCGCTATCTAGATATGTTAACCTTTTACCTTTTATTTTTTTCTCAAAAATTGGAAATTGATCTTTAACATCTATCATTATTAAACTTTATTAATTTCATTAAGTTTATTATGAAAAATATTTCTAATTTCATTATTTTTAATTTTATTTATAACTTCAGCTAAAAAACCTTCGATCATCATTTTTTTTGCATCCTGTTCATTAATTCCTCTCGACCTAAGATAAAAAATTGAGTCATCATCAATACTTCCTGATGAAGAACCGTGACTACACTTTACATCATCAGCATAAATTTCAAGTTCAGGTTTTGATAAAAATTTTGCGTTATCAGATAACAATAAAGCTCTTGATAACTGATATCCGTCAGTTTTTTGAGCTTTTGAATCTACAAAAATTTTTCCCTGAAAAGCGGCAACAGACTCATCGTGAAGAGCTGATTTTACAAATTGTGAACTTTTAGTATTTGGTTCGTTGTGATTAATTTCCCATTTAATTTCATGAAAACATTTCTGACTTAAATGCTGAATATTATTTAATGAAACATAAGAATTTTCTCCGTTTAAGTCAGAGATAATTTCATCACGGCATGAGCTGACATTGTGTGAAAAATTAAATTTTTCAAATTGTGAGTCTTTTTTAAGTTTTGATCTTATAAAATTATATATAGTCTTATTCTTATTTGTGCTATTAAGATAATATTTTACTAATCTTGAATTATTTTCTAATTCTATATCTAAATTTTTAGTGAAGAATAAGTAACTCTCATCTTCAAAAATATTTTTTTCAAAAATTTCAACTTTTGAATTGGTGTCTAAAAAAATATAGTTCTTATTATTAATGTTATTTCCATCAAAATCTTTAGAAAAAAAATTATAAATTACAATTGGCTTTTGAACAATAAAATTTGAGTCTACTTTAATTTCAAACCCTGGAGTAAAGAATGCGTTATTGAAATCTAAAATTTGATTGCTTTTAATTTCGTAAAAATGATCTTTTTTGTATTTTGAAATTTCTAAACCCTCTTTTTTAATGTCTCCACCAATAAATATTCCGTTTTTAACTAAAACTTTATAATGATCAAACTTTTCCAAATATAGATCATCAAAATCATCACTTTGATTTAATGAAAACTTTAAATCCTCAAATTGAATCAGATCTTTTGATAAAGGGGAATATTTCCAATGCTCTTGTTTTAAATTTGGAATACCTTTTTTACAAAAACGCTCAAAAGCCTCAATTCTTGATTTTACACTTTCAGAATTTATTAATTTCGAATTTTTAAAATCTTCAAAATGATTTTTTAATTTTTCAATATCATTCATTTAATTTATAAATTTGGCATAACCGTCATTTTCTAGTTCTAGAGCAAGTTTCCAGTCACCACTTTTTACAATTTTTCCATCTGAAAACACGTGCACAAAATCAGGTTTGATATAATTTAATAATCTTTGATAATGAGTAATAATTAAAAAAGACCTTTCATTTGATCTCATAGCATTTACACCATTTGATACAATTTTTAACGCATCAATATCCAATCCTGAATCTGTTTCATCCATAACTATAAAGTTTGGCTCCAATAATGACATTTGTAAAATTTCATTTCTCTTTTTTTCTCCACCAGAAAAACCAACATTGAGTGGACGTGACAACATCTCTTTATCTATTTTAAGTTTTAGAGACTTTTCTTTAATTAAATTTAAAAATTCAACAGCATTTATTTCCTTTTCACCATTTGCTCTTTTGATTGCATTTAATGAGGTTCTTAAAAAATTATTTGTAAATACGCCCGGTATTTCCGTTGGATATTGAAATGCTAAAAATATACCTTTTTGAGCTCTTTCTTCAGTATTATAATTTAAAATATTTTTGCCATTATAAATAATCTCTCCATCAGCTTCATATCCATCTTTTCCAGACAGAGCATAGGACAAAGTGCTTTTGCCTGATCCATTGGGACCCATGATAGCGTGCACTTCACCTTTATTAATTTTTAAATTTAAACCTTTTATGATTTGCTTCTCGTCGATGTTAACTTTTAAATTTTTAATATCTATCATTACCCAACACTTCCTTCCAAACTAATTCCAACTAATTTTTGTGCTTCTACCGCAAATTCCATTGGTAACTGCTGCAAAACTTCCTTGCAAAATCCATTTACAATTAAACTTACAGCCTCTTCTTGATTTAAACCTCTTTGTCTACAATAAAACAATTGATCATCACTGATCTTGGATGTTGTTGCCTCATGCTCAACTTCCGATGATGAGTTCTTGTTTTCTATGTACGGTACAGTATGTGCACCACATTTATTACCTACTAGAAGAGAATCGCATTGAGTAAAATTTTTTGAACCTTTTGCTTTTGGATGTATTGACACTAAACCTCTGTACGTATTGTCAGCATATCCAGCAGAAATACCTTTTGAAATAATTTTACTTTTTGTATTTTTTCCAAGGTGTATCATTTTAGTACCAGTATCTGCTTTTTGATAATTATTTGTGATAGCTACTGAATAAAATTCTCCTTGAGAATTGTCACCTCTTAAAATACAGCTAGGATACTTCCATGTTATCGCGGACCCTGTTTCAACTTGTGTCCAAGAAATTTTAGAATTGTTTCCTCTGCAATCACCTCTTTTGGTTACAAAATTATAAATCCCACCTTTTCCATCCTTGTCACCTGGATACCAATTTTGAACTGTAGAATATTTTATTTCAGCTCCATCAAGTGCAATCAACTCAACATTTGCTGCATGTAATTGATTTTCATCTCTCATGGGAGCTGTACAACCTTCTAAATAAGATACGTAACTATCCTTATCCGCAATGATAAGTGTTCGCTCAAATTGTCCTGTGTTTTGAGCATTTATTCTAAAATAAGTTGATAACTCCATAGGACATTTTACACCCGGGGGAATATAAACAAACGACCCGTCTGTAAATACCGCTGAATTTAAAGTTGCAAAAAAATGATCGGTAACCGGTATAACTGATCCTAAGTATTTTTTTACAAGATCTGGGTGTTCTCTTGTTGCTTCTGATATAGAGCAAAAAATTACACCAATATCTCTTAATTTATCTTTAAACGTAGTTGCAACTGAAACCGAGTCAAAAACTGCATCGACCGCAACTCCAGATAATCTTTTTTGCTCTTCCAATGGGATCCCTAGCTTTTCATAAGTTTTTTTTATTTCTGGATCGATATCATCAAGCGATTTTGGTCCATCTTTAAAATTTTTAGGCGCTGAATAATAATATAAATCTTGATAATTTATTTTAGGGTATTTTGGTTTTTGCCAATCAGGTTCTTTCATTTTTTTGAGTCTTGAAAATGCATTTAATCTCCATTCCAACATCCAGCCAGGTTCCTTTTTTTGCATAGATATAAATTTTATTGTCTCCTCTGAAAGACCTTTGGGCACTTCAATTGTATCTATATCTGTAACAAAACCATGATCATATTCAGATCTATCTTGATATTGCTGTATTATTTCATCGCTTGCGCTCATTTATTCCTCGAATATTGTTATTTAGACCTTAAAAAAACTTTTTTTTTAAACCACACCTGTGATATAAGCCACTTTCTTAAATTTACAACTAACTCATGAAACTTAACAATTCTGAAACATTTATCAACGGTCCAGATGGAAAATTAGAAGCTAAATATCTACAAAGCAAAAGGGAAAATGCACCTTTGGTAGTTATATTACACCCTCATCCCGAATATGGAGGGACGATGAATAACAAGGTTATTTATCATGCATATCATACATTTTTAAAGAATGGTTTCTCAGTTTGCAGGTTTAATTTTAGAGGAGTGGGAAAAAGTGAAGGGAAATTCGACAATGGCCTTGGTGAATTGTCAGATGCAGCCGCTGCATTAGACTATGTGCAAAGAAATAACTCAAATTCAAATGAAAGTTGGGTTGTAGGTTTTTCATTCGGAGCCTTAATAGCAATGCAGTTACTTATGAGACGCCCAGAAATTTTTAGATTTATTTCAATTTCACCTCAACCAAATATTTTTGATTTTAATTTTTTAGCGCCATGTCCAACATCAGGACTTGTAATTCACGGTGATCATGACCAATTAGTTCCTAACGACACTATGAATGTTTTAAAAGATAAGTTAATTAATCAAAAAAACATTACTGTTGATTTTAACATGATTAAAGGGGCAAATCATTTTTTCTCTAATAAAGAAAATGATTTAGTCAACTCAATAGACACGTATATAAAAAAAGAATCTAGACTTTTTTAAAAATTCCACCACTCAAAGGTTTAGTAACTCCTGTGGTCTCTGGAAATGTTATTGGCATACGTCCCATTGACCTTACTGCTAAATATGCAAATGCTTGGGATTCTATGAAATCTCCTTTAAAATTATATTTATCTATATCTAATGCTTTGTTTTTTAAAAAATTCATAATTGTTTTATTTTTTCTACCACCCCCAGCAATTAAAACTTTCTCAATTTTTTTTTCACTTAAAAAATTTAAAATCAAATTAGCCGTAATATAAGTTAAGGTTGAAAGTCCAATATATTTTTCCATACCTCTAAATTCAGAAATTGAAAAATCGCTAAAATCATACGATATATTTTTAGTAAAATTAAATCGATCAATAAAATTATTTGCTATATTTAAATCAAATTTTTCTTTAGATGATAGTAAACCGCCTTTATCATAATCAACGTTGAAAAAAAATTTACACCACTGATCTAGTAAGCAATTTCCAGGTCCAATATCTGTTGCAAATAAATTATTATTTTTTAAATAAGAAATATTTGAAATTCCTCCAATATTAACGATACCATTAAAGTCATGATCATTTTTATTTAAAATATTTAAAATTAATTTATGAAATATTGGGACTAAAGGGGCTCCAACACCACCATGATCCAAATCATTTTGTCTAAAATTATATACTGTTATAATCTTTAATTCCTTTGAAAATTTTTCAATATTTCCTAATTGAAATGTAAATTTGTTAGCAGGATCATGATAAAGTGTAACACCATGAAAACCAATTAAATCGATTTGATCTTTACTCTCTAATATTATTTTTTTAATTAATGAAATATGCAAATCAGTTATTTGATTTTCTATATCTAAAAATAATTTAGTAGATTTTATTTTAATCAAATCTTGATAATTATTTATATCACTTTTTAATTTTTTAAGATTTTCTTTGAGCTTATCATCAAACTTATGATACAGATTTAGGCTATTTTCAAAAATGTCTTTTCCATCTGTTTTTGCTAAAGATACATCAATGCCATCAAACGATGTGCCTGACATTGTGCCAACAGAATTATAGATTTTACCCATATTTATAACTTTAAAATAAGTAATAAATAATGTATTCAAAAAAAAATGACAGTTAATGTGCTAAATTATTTAAAAAATCGAGGATATTTTTTTCAATGTACTGATGAAAAAACTTTAAATAGTTTATTAGATAATAAAAAAATTCATTTTTATATCGGGTTTGACTGTACTGCACCCTCACTTCACGTTGGAAGTCTTTTGCAAATAATGTGCTTAAGATACTTACAAAAATTAGGTCATACGCCAATTGTATTATTAGGTGGCGGTACTACTCTTATAGGTGACCCATCTGGAAAAGAAGAGAGTAGAAAAATTTTAACAAAAGAAGAAATTGAAAAAAATGTTGAAAGTATAAAAAAAGTATTTTCAAATTTTTTATCAAATAAAGGAAACAACAAAGTAATTTATGTAAATAATCACAATTGGTTAAAAAAATTAAATTATATAGAATTTTTAAGAGATTATGGAAAATATTTTACAATTAATAAAATGCTAACTTTTGATAGTGTAAAATTAAGGTTAGAACGAGAACAGTCATTAAGTTTTTTAGAATTCAATTACATGATTTTTCAGGCATATGACTATATGAAATTATATGAAAATTATGATTGTAAATTACAAATTGGTGGTTCAGACCAATGGGGAAATATTATTAATGGAATTGAATTGATAAGAAGGTCTAAATCAAAAGAAGTATATGGTTTAACAACTCCATTGATAACAAACGCCTCAGGATCAAAAATGGGTAAAAGTGAAGATGGTGCCATTTGGTTAGATGCTAATCTACTTTCTCCTTTTAATTATTGGCAATTTTGGAGAAACACTGATGATAAAGATGTCATTAGGTATTTAAAATTATTTACTGAGATTAAAGATGACGAAATAGAAAAATTGTCTAAGCTGGATGGCTCACAAATAAATGATGCTAAAATTATTTTAGCTAATGAAGCTACAAAAATGCTTCATGGTGAAGTTGCTTCTAAGAACGCAATGAAAACATCTAAAAAGACCTTCGAAGAAAAATCATTTGATAAAAATTTACCAACTTTAGAAATAAAAAAAAATAAATTAAAACAAGGCCTTTCTTTGAAAGATACGTTAATTAAAATAGGCTATGCCACCTCAAACAGTGATTTTAAAAGAAATTTTAAAAATGCTGCTTATAAAATTAATAACAAAAACGTTGGTAATGAAAATCTATCACTTTCATTAGATGATCTTGATAAAGATGTTATAAAAATTTCTTTTGGAAAAAAAAAACATTATTTAATTAAAGTTATTTAACTACTTTTTAAAAACAGATAAAAATCTTTGAATAAATCTAGGGGTAATCGTCTTAATTGGATTAACTTCAGTTTGTAAGTCTTTGGTCCCTTTAATTTTAAAACTTGCTCCAAAAATACCATCACCCGCTTTACCAGTTAATACCTTACCGATAACAGGTATACCTCTAATAATATTATTTATTGTATTTGCCGGAGCCAAACTTCCCTGTAAACTAACGTAATCATCAGAGCCTATTTTGCCTTCAATAATAAACCCGAGAGACGGTCCTGTTCCATAGCATTCAATAATTTTAAGTTCATTATTTGATAATTGATATTTTAAATAAGCTTCTTTAAAAAATATTCCCTTACCTTCAAGAATGTCAAGCGCTCCAGTTAAGGAAGCTATAGATAAAATATTTGTTAAAATTGGCATTTCTTTCAAATAGAAGTTTTGAATTTTTACTTCTGTAATTGATAAATTTGCACTAATTGTTTCTCTTCTAATATCTAAAGTTCCTTTATCAAGCCCTCTTAAAAAACTATAATTTGATAAAAATGGTTTTGCCTTATCACTTTTTATAATTAATTCAGTATTTCCAGAGTCATTTTTTTTGACTTCATGGAAAAATGTTGTCAAATCATTAAAATTAGCGAAAGTATTAAGTTTTACGATATTGCCATTTTTAATTATTCCACTGCTTTTATAGTTTACTAACTCTTCATCTGGTAAAAATATTTTAGTTAAATCAACCCTCAGAGATCCGCTGATTTTAGGATCAAAACTAAAATCTTTATTCCTTTTTCTTTGCTTTAATAATTGCGTTAAATCCAAAGTCTCACCTAGAACAACAATGTTATTATTGTTCTTGCTGATTGATAATTTATTTTTACTTCCCAATTTTATATTCATAATATCGAAATTCTTAATATTAAATTCATTATCTAAATCTAATGACTCAATATAAAAAATATCATTATTAGATAAATAGTTAAATTTTGAAACTTTAAAATTTTTAGTATTTTTAGTTAAAGTAAATGTAAGTTTAGAGGCTACACCTTTATTTTTTAAATAATTAAATAATGGCATATCAACTTCTGAATTTTTTAAATCTAAAAATGCTTGAATTTGAAATTCTTCAATACTTTTTGATTTAATTTTAATTAAATATTTTAAATTATCTTTAATTAAAAAATCTTTGTTTTTAAAAAAAACTTCTTGGATATTTATGATCCCATTCAAGTCAATATCACATAAACTTTCTTTATTTTTTCTACGAATTAAAAAGTCATTTATTTTTCCATTATGTTTAAACTGGCCTTTGGAGTATACTTTTCCGTTACGGTCAAAATCAACTGATAAATTTATATCTTTAAATTCTAAATCCTGATTATCAAAATATATTAAATCTAAATTTTTAGCTATTAAATTAAAATTACTTTGATCTTTTAAAATTTTAAAGTTTTTATCAAAATTAATATTTAAATCTGCTGCTAGCTTTATCTGTCCTTTTATTTTTTTTAAATTTTTAAAGTCAATAAGTATAAGTTTAGATAAAATATCTTTAAATTCTGAAAAGGAAGTAATATCGCCATTTAGATTAATGATCCCATTTAAAATTCTTTTATCATTTATATAATTTATATTTTTTGAATTAATGTTTAATTTATTCAATCTTCCATTAATATCTGAAAAAGAAATTTGGTTATTATCATAAGAAATATTCGCACTTAAATTTTTTATTGACGGTAAATTTTTAAAAAAAACAATTGAGGAATTATTTATTTTACCAGAAAATTTAATAAATTTTTCATTTTGATAAAATTTAGTTATTACAAGATTTCCACTCAATGATCCTGCATTAAATTTTACTCCATTTGAAATTAAAGCATTTTTTATAAATTGAATATTACTTAATGATTTAATCTCATTTTCATAAAATTTTACTTCTACTTTTTTTAATAAATATTTATTTTTTAAAAAAGATTTTAAATCAGAAATAATTTTGAAAGATTCAATTTTTATATTTTGATTATCAATTTGTATTATTGGATTTTTAATTTTTATTTCTAAACCCAGTGAAAATATATCTAGTGAAACATTTGCTTTTTCTATTTTTGCTTTAGAATTTGTTATATTTTTCTCAATATTAGATATAATTTTTTTATTAAATTTATCGGTAGAAATGCCATAAGATAATAACAAGATAGATAAAAAAGTGAAAATAATTAAAATTGAAAGTGTTTTGTAAAAAATGTTCATCTAATTTTCTTTTATTAATGCCGCTTCCAAAAATTCATTAATATCACCATCTAACACAGAATCTGGGTTTGTGCTTTCAACATTTGTTCTATTATCTTTTACTAATTGATAGGGTTGTAAAACATAAGATCTTATTTGGTGGCCCCAGCCGATATCGGTCTTTTTTTCACTCTCCGTTTGAAGCGATTTTTCTCTTTTCTTCTCTTCCAGTTCATAAAGTCTAGATTTTAACATTTTCATTGCTGTATCTTTATTTTTATGCTGCGATCTTTCATTTTGGCATTGCACTACTATCTTAGTTGGTAAATGTGTTATTCTAACGGCGCTATCTGTAGTGTTTACATGCTGTCCACCTGCTCCACTAGAACGATAAGTATCAATTCTTAAATCTTTATCTTTAATTTCAATTTCAATCTTATCATCAATCACGGGGTAGACCCAAACGCTTGCAAAACTAGTATGCCTCCTTTTATTTGAGTCAAAAGGGGAAATTCTAACTAATCTATGAACTCCACTTTCATTTTTTAAGTACCCAAAAGAATTTGATCCTTCAATTTTTAAAGTTGATGATTTTATACCAACTTCTTCACCTTTACTTTCACTGATTAATGTACACACACGATCATTTTTATCAGACCATTTTAAATACATTTTTCTAATCATATCTGCCCAATCTTGACTCTCTGTGCCACCTGCCCCAGCATGTATTTCTAGATAACAATCAAATTTATCGGCTTTACCAGATAGATAGCATATTGCCTCTAATGACTTTATATTTTGAGTAAGTATCTTTAAGGATTTTTTCAAATCAAGGTATAGGTCTTCGTGAAACTCTTGTTCTAAAGAAAAAATAAATTCATTTAAATCATTAAAAATTTTGTTTTGATAATCAAAATTTGATAAAATTTTTTCGATTAAGCTTTTCTCTTTTAGAACTTCTTGCGCACTATTATTATCTTCCCAAAAATTCTCTTCAGAAATTTTTGAATTTAACTCCTTAAGTTTTTGTTCAAAAGAATTTTGGTCAAAGGTACCTCCTTATATTCTTTATAGAATTACTCAGTTTTAACAAAATATTTTTTTCATCTTGCATTAAAATTCTTTCATTATTTGGTTAGAATTCAAGATATCTACATTTGAGTCTAATTTAAAGCTTTCATTAATTATATTTTTTTGATTTTTTAAAACCCTTTTACCACTATATGAGTTTATATTAACAAACCTAATAGTTTCTGGTGATTTAAAAAATGGAATAAAATTATTTGGTTTCAATTCTTTCATAATATCAAAAAATATTGGAAGCGCAGCCTTTGAACCAGTTTCCTTTTTTCCTAATGTAGATGGTTCGTCAAAACCAACATAGACCCCAACTAATAATTCTGGTGTAAATCCAATAAACCAAGCATCTAAATTATCATTGGTTGTTCCGGTTTTTCCTGCAAGTTCAATATTGAGTGACCTTAGCTTTTTCCCAGTTCCTCTTTCTACTACTCCTTTTAAAATACTTACCATTTGAAAGGATGTATCTTCATTGAAAACTCTATCAAATCGATTTTCTATTGATGGTGGATTATTTAAATTAAACTCTTCACTGCAGCCCAAACAAAAAAGTTTTTGTTTTTTGTATATAGTATTTCCATCTCTATCCTGAATTAAATCAATTAAAGATGGTTCTAGTTTTTTTCCACCATTTACAAATGATCCATAGGCAGAAGTAATTTGAATTAATGTTGTCTCTCCTGATCCTAATGACGAAGATAAGATGTTTGCTGTATTTTTATAAATATCAAGTTGTTTTGCTTTTTTATTAATTTTAGCTAAACCAACATCGTTTGCAATTCTTACGGTCATTAAATTATTTGATTTTTCAATTCCATATCTAAAAAGTTGCTTACCATTGAAACGACCAGAATAATTTTTTGGTTTCCATTTATATTCACCCTTATTTTGATACAAAACAAAAGGTGCATCAAGAACAGATGAATTTGGTTGATAATTATTTTCTAAAGCTGTTGCATAAACAAATGGTTTAAATGCAGATCCAGGCTGTCTCAATGCCTGAGTAGCTCTATTAAATTGATTTAAATTAAAATCAAATCCGCCTGAGAGTGCCAATACTCTCCCGCTCCAAGGACTCATCACAACTATTGCACCATTTACTTTAGGTATCTGCTCTAAAGACCAATTATTTTTTTTTACTAATTTTCTCACATAAATTACATCACCAACATTCAAAACATCACTAACTTTTTTTGGATAACCTTTATGTAAATCTTGATTAATTTTTTTTTTTGCCCACTTCATATTTTCGAACAAAATAGATCCAGTTTGTTTTTCATCAATAGAAATTATTGCTTGATCTGGATTCACTTCTTCAACGAAAGCTAATTCGAATTCCTGGGGTTTATCTAAATCTTTCTTTAATAATTCTAAAAACTTTTCTTTAGAATAATTTTTATACAAAGGTCCCATCCACCCATGTCTTTTGGAATATAATATTAAATGTTTTTTTAATGTTTCACTTGCAACTTTTTGTATATTTCTATTTAGTGAAGTTTTTATAAACAGTCCCTGTCTATATAGTTTTTTCTCACCATAAGTTTCAATTAAATTTTTCCTAACATCTTCTATAAAAAAAGCAGGATAATTTTTTACTTCTAAATTATTTTTTTTTAGTTGAATTTTATATTCTAAAGATTTTGCTAGATCCTCTTTTGAAATAAAGCCGTTCTCATTCATTCTTCGCAGAACCCAATCCTTTCTTGCTTTAACTGTTTCAAAATTTCTATAAGGGTTATATTTGCTTGGTGCCTTTGGTAAAGAAGCTAACAATGCTGCTTCAGAAGCATTAATATCTTTTATAGATTTGTCAAAATAAGTCATGCTTGCTGATGCTATCCCGTAAGACCTTTCGCCAAGATATATTTCATTTAAATACAACTCTAAAATTCTGTCTTTTGATAAAACTTTTTCAATTCTAAAAGCTAAAATAGCTTCTCTGACTTTTCGAGCTAAAGAAACGTCAGAAGATAACAGAAAATTTTTAGCTACCTGTTGAGTTATTGTTGATGCGCCTTCTAACCTTTTTCCTGTAATTATATTTTCAATATTTTTAATGACCGCCCTAGTTATTCCGATTGCGTCAATTCCGGGGTGTTTATAGAAATTTTTATCTTCTGCAGACAGGAAAGCATCGATGACTATTTTTGGCACCTGATCCATTCTAACAAAAGATCTTCTCTCTCTTGAAAAATCAGTAATTACATCTCCCTCTATATCATAAACCTTAGTAGAAACTGCGGGTTTGTATGTTTTAAGAAAACTGAAGTCTGGCAAATCACTGGAAAAATACCAAAAAAGTGAAAAAATTAAAAAGAAACCAGTTAAGGATAATATCAATAAAATTGATACTATTTTGCTTAAGTAATTTTTCATAAACTTATTTTAAATATCATCTAAATGATATAAACAAAATGGTATTATTATGTTCAAAAAATTACTTAAAAAATCAATACAAACAAATTTAATATTTAAGAAAGATTTACTATGGATAAAAAAATTCTTATTGACGCTTCTCAAGCAAAACAAACAAGGGTTGCAATCTCAACGAACGGTAATGTTGATGGTTATGAGTTTGAAAACATCGACAAAAAACAGTTAAAAGGAAATATATATTTAGGTAAAGTTAGTCGAATAGAACCATCTCTTCAGGCTGCTTTTGTAGACTTTGGAAATGAGAGACATGGATTTCTTGCATTTAATGATATTCAATCAGAATATTATCAATTACCACAGTCGGATAAAGAAGCTCTATTAATAGAAGAAGAGGAAATTAGAGAAGAACTTAATAAAATTACAGAAAATATTGATCAAAATCAAAGTGAAAAATACTCAAATGAAAATGAGGGAAATCTTTCTGAAACAAAACTTCAAGACAATGAAAATGATAACCAAATAATAAATGAAAATGAAATTGGAAATAAAAATAATGAAGAAAATGAATTAAACAATAAAATTGAAAAAATTAGGGGTAAAAGAAAGAAAAGATACAGAATTCAAGAGGTAATAAAACCTGGGCAAGTTATCCTAATTCAAATAGTAAAAGAGGAAAGAGGAAAAAAAGGTGCAGCGTTAACAACATACGTATCTCTAGCAGGGAAATATATTGTGTTAATGCCAAATACTGCAAAAGGTGGAGGAATATCTAGAAAAATTTTTAATTCCCAAGACAGAAGGCATATAAGAGAAATAATAAATAATTTGGATATTCCTAAATCAATGGGACTCATTGTTAGAACCGCTGGAGCAAAAAAAACTCAAAATGATATTAAAAATGATTTAGATGTTTTGATTGGTATTTGGGATAAAATAAAACATAAAACTTTAAATTCAAATGCACCAAGTCTGATTCATGAAGAGGGTGATTTAATTTACAGATCTATTAGGGATTTTTTAACTCACGACACAGATGAGATTGTTATTGATGGTAATGATGCCTACGAAAAGGCAATCACATATGCTGATGTTATTGCAAAAGACTCTGTAAAAAAAATTAAAAAATATAAAAATAAAATTCCTTTATTTCACCAAACCGGGATTGAGAAATATTTAAATAAAATTTATGACTCTAGAGTGACATTAAAGTCTGGTGGATATTTAATTATCAGCCCAACAGAAGCTTTGGTTTCAATTGATGTTAACTCTGGAAAAGCAACAAAAGAAAGAAACATTGAAAAAACTGCACTTGCTACAAATATGGAGGCTGCAGAAGAAGTAGCGAGACAAGCAAAGCTTAGAGATCTGGCTGGTTTAATTGTAATTGATTTTATTGATATGGAAAATTACTCAAACAGAAGGCTAGTTGAAAGAAAAATGAAAGAGTCCTTAAGATCCGACAAAGCAAGAACTCAAGTAGGAAGAATTAGTAACTTTGGCTTATTGGAAATGACAAGGCAAAGATTAAGAGAAAGCTATGTAAAATGGGAAACTGTATTATCAATTGACTCTTTTTGTGAAAAAATCTTAAGAAGAGTAGAAGAAAAAATATTTGATATACCTAAAGTAAAAAAAATTGAAATCGAATTATCACCAAAAACTATTCTTTATATGAAGGAAAATATGGCTGAAGAGATAGATTACTTTGAAAATAAATTCAAGTACAAATCCATGTTTACAATAAATGAAAATCTTCTATCAAGAGAATTTAAAGTTAATTTCTTGAATAATAAAAACAAGGTGCTTGATGTATATTCAGAAATATCTATCAAAATAGATGAAGTTAAAGACAAAGATAATAAAAATCAAAATAAGAAAGTAAAAAAAAGAAAAGTTTTCAAAAAAAGAAAATCTCAAAAAAAATAGAACAAAATTATTTGATTTTTCTTTTATGTGATGTTGAATTTTTTGCAAAAAAAGATTTCTTCATAACCCCGGATAAATAAGAGTTTCTTCCGGATAGTACTGCAAATTTCATAGCCTCAGCCATTAATATTGGTTTTTCTGCCTTTGCAATAGCGGTGTTAACTAAAACACCATCGCACCCTAATTCCATTGCTATAGTTGCATCAGATGCACATCCAATTCCAGCATCAACAATGACTGGAATTTTAGAACGTTGCTTAATAAGTTTGATATTATTTTTGTTTGGAATACCATGGCCTGATCCGATTAAAGATCCTAAAGGCATAACAGCTACAACTCCTATTTCCTCCAGTTGTTTACATGCTATCGGATCATCAGAACAATAAACCATTACGTCAAATTTTTCTTTAACTAAAATTTTTGCACACTTTAGAGTTTCATGCATGTTTGGATACAATGTCTCTTGATCACCCAATACTTCAAGTTTAACTAAATTCCATCCTCCGCTATCTCTGGCAAGCCTTAAAACTCTTAAAGCATCCTCAGAATTAAAGCATCCAGCTGTATTTGGTAAATATCTAATTTTTTTTGGATTAATATAATCCATTAGTAAAGGTTCTTTTTTGTTAGTGATGTTCACTCTTCTAACGGCAACCGTAACCATATCAGCTCCAGATGCCTTTACTGCTTTGGAAGTTTCCGAAAAGTTTTTGTATTTACCTGTTCCTACAATTAATCTAGATTTAAATTTATATTTACCTATTCTGAAAATATCACTCATTAACCACCACCTATAAACGTTACTATTTCAACTTTATCATTTTTTTTAAACCTAAAATGTCTATATTTTTCTTTTGGAATAACAACTTTATTAACCTCGATGGCTACTTTTGAAGATTTTATATCAATATTCTTTAAAAGTTTAATAATTGTATCTGTTCGTTTTATCTCAAACTTTTTGCCATTTAAAACAATATACATTATTAAGTCTTAATATTTTTCAATTAATATAATGTCAAAAAAAATAGATATAATTAACGGACCAAATCTTAATCTTTTGGGAAAAAGAGAACCTGAAATATATGGAAACTCTACTCTTGAGGATATTAATAAAGAAATTCAAAAATATGCCTCTGAACACGATATGGAAATAAACTTTTTCCAATCTAATATTGAAGGAGAAATTGTTACTAAAATTCAAGAATGTCAAAATAGCGATGGATTAATTATTAATGCAGCTGCTTTTACGCATACTTCAGTAGCTATTCTAGATGCATTAAAAAGTCTTAACATCCCTAAAATAGAAGTTCATATATCCAATATTTACAAACGAGAAGAATTTAGGCATAAATCTCTGATTAGCCAATCTGTGAATGGCATAATTTGTGGATTTGGAATCAATGGTTATAAACTCGCGATAGAAGGGATGAAAAAAATTTTAAATGGAAATTAAAAAAGACAAAATTAAAGAGCTTGTAAAAATTTTAGATGAGCTAAATTTAACAGAATTAAGTTACTCAGATGGTAAAGAAAGTATTAAAGTTGGTAAAGGTACTTCTATAAGTGCAAGTTCAGTACCCAATAATATCGCTTCTTCAAATGTAAAACCATCTGCTAAATTTAAAGGAGTAAAAAGTCCAATGGTTGGAACAGCTTACCTTGCTTCAGAACCTGGTGCCAAGCCCTTTGTTTCCGTTGGTTCTAAAGTTAAAAAAGGTGATACAGTTTTGATTGTTGAGGCTATGAAAACAATGAACCATATTCCAGCTAATCAAGATGGGACGATAGAAGAAATTTGTGTAAATGACGGAGAGTCTGTTGAGTTTGATCAAGAATTAATCAAAATCAAATGATAAAAAAAATTCTCATCGCAAATCGTGGTGAAATTGCTGTAAGAGTCATTAGAGCTTGCAGGGAACTTGATATAAAAAGTGTTGCCGTTCACTCCACCGCAGATAAAGAAGCAATGCATGTGCAATTGGCAGATGAAAGTGTTTGTATTGGCCCTCCAAAGGCAAGTGATAGTTATTTAAATATTCCAAGTCTGTTATCAGCATATGAATTAACAGGGGCAGATTCTATCCATCCTGGTTATGGATTTTTGTCTGAAAATTATGAATTTGCAAAAATTTTAGAAGATCACAAAATTAACTTTATAGGACCATCCTCTAATTTAATTAAAAGGATGGGTGATAAAATTGAAGCTAAAAAAATTGCTAAAGAGTTGAGTCTGCCAGTAATAAAAGGTTCAGATAAGGGTGTAAGCGACATCTCAGAAGCCAAAAAAATTGCGGATGAAATTGGATACCCCGTTTTAATTAAGGCTGCTGGTGGCGGCGGTGGAAAGGGTATGAAAATTGTTTTCGAGAGTAAGGAATTGGAAAAAAATGTTATTGATGCAAAAAGCGAAGCTAAAAAATTTTTTAATAATGATGAAGTTTTTATTGAAAAATTTTTTCAAAACCCAAGACATATTGAAGTTCAAATATTATCTGATGGAAAAAAAGTTTTACATTTGGGTGAAAGAGATTGCACAGTTCAAAGAAGATATCAAAAATTAGTTGAAGAAAGTCCAAGTCCAGTTTTAAGTGACTTGGAAAGAAAAAAATTGCTAGATACATCAGTAGAAAGTATGTCAAAACTTGGATATCAAGGTGCTGGGACACTTGAATTTATTTACGAAAATGGTGAATTTTATTTTCTAGAAATGAATACTAGATTGCAAGTTGAGCATCCTGTTTCTGAAGCAGTAACTGGGGTAGATTTAGTAAAAAGGCAAATTGAAATTGCAGCAACAAATAATCTAGAATTAGATCAATCTAATATCAATTTTAGCGGCCATGCAATTGAGTGCAGAATAAATGCAGAAAACTATAAAAAAAACTTTCAACCAAGTGCTGGAAAAATTATGACTTGCCATATCCCTTCTGGACCTGGAACAAGAGTAGACTCGGCAATCTATCAAGGATATGTTGTCCAACCTTTTTACGATAGCATGATAGCAAAACTAATATCTCATGGGCGTGATAGAAAATCAGCTATAACAAGATCATTGCGTGCATTAAATGAATTTGTAATTTCTGGAATTGATACAACTATTGACCTTCATCAAGAAATTTTAAAACATAAAGATTTTTTAAATCATAATTATGATGTTAACTGGCTAGCAAAGTCAGATATTTTAGATTAAGGCTAACTACAACCTTTTAATGAAATATCATAGTTTGGATGTTCAATCTCGTTGATTGATGAATTGGATGAAAACATCCAATTATTAAATAAAAATACCCTGTCCCTAGTTTGATTCCTAATATCTTTAATTTGAATTAAAGCAGCAATTTCTAAAAATCCTTTTCGTTTATCTAAAATGCATCTATCTATAAAAATTTCAAAATCCTTAACTTTGTTCAAATTTTTTAACTTTAACTTTTCTAAAGTTGTTCTTGATGTAATTTTATCAATAATCTGAATTTCTGCATAATTTGTCTCTTTATCTAAAATTTTAATCAATTCACTTGCATTAACATTAAAACTTAAAGATATAAGAAATATAAAAAAAGCTATTTTGGTTGCCATCTCTTATAGGGCAGTTTTTTTTCATGATTGGGAACATATGCATTTCTTGTTCCAGTAAGATTTTTTTTATGATTTTTTTGCCATTTAAAATTATTAAACTTAACTTGAGCGGGTAACGTATTTATAATTTTATGTAACCAAGAATGCCACTCAGGTGGTATTGAAGAAGCATCAACTGTTCCGTTATAGATTACCCATCTCTTAGAAGCATTTCTATTTTGATAATATTTATTTCCATATTGATCTTTGCCAACCATATTTCCATAAAATAAAGTTTGCAAAAACGTTCCTAACGTTTGACTATTCCACCATGAAAAAATAATTTTTAAAAAATTCATTAACACACTTATTGGTTGTTTTTTTTTAAATGGACTTATAGCAAAATGTCACTTAGAAAACTATTTTAATATTAACGATTCTTAAAGGAAATTATGAGTAAATATGTAGCTGAAAGTTTTTATACCTGTCTTTTTAAAATTAGTCATAAACTTAACGAGATTTCGAGCGAATCTCTAAAAGAACTAGACAAAAGAGACGATGGCAAATTTGAAATTATAGATGTTAAGTTTAATAAAAGGAAAACGAAAGCTATTGGTGAAATTAAACAAAACATTAAAAATGACCAAGGTGAAGATTTAAAAGATTTAATTCAAAACAGTGTTAATGAGGCTCCAAAATCAACAAATACTCAAAATAATTTAAACGATAAAAATTTCAATTTTAGAAGAAGAATGCCGGACAGAAGAAAGGCGTATATTCAAAAAGCCACTATTGGAGAAAATAAAGTCTATCTTCACATAGGTGAATATGAAGACGGAAAAATAGGTGAAATATTTATTGATACTAACAAAGAGGGGGAATTGGTAAAATCAATGATGAATAATTTTGCAATCGCAATCTCTCTTGGTTTACAATATGGAGTTCCTCTTGAGGAGTATGTGGATGCCTTTATTGATACAAAATTTGAACCATCCGGAAAAGTAAATGGCAATGATAGAATCTTAAGCGCAACATCAATTTTAGATTATATTTTTAGAGAATTAGCAATTTCATTTCTTGGAAGGGAAGATTTAGCTCATACTCCTTCTATAAAAAAACCAGAAACTAATGAGGTTTCCAGTCCAGAAGAAGCCAAATTTTTAGATGTTCTTAAAAATGTAACAAGTAAAGGTTTTGTTAGAAATCAGTATAAAGAAAAACTTGTTGATTTAAGTAATGTTAGATTAAACATTAAAAGCAAAAAAGCTTAATCTTTTTTAATTAATTTTATATTAAGATCTTTAAGTTGAGTGTCTTTCACTTCAGACGGAGCATTCATCATTAAATCTTGTGCATTTTGATTCATTGGGAACATCGTTACTTCTCTAATATTTTTTTCATCAGCCAATAACATAATTATCCTATCAATTCCTGGTGCAATACCGCCATGTGGTGGAGCCCCAAAACTAAAAGCATTAATCATACCAGAAAATTCCTTGTCGACATCTTCTTTAGAATAACCAGCGATAGCAAATAATTTATACATCAAATCTGGTTTATGATTTCTAATTGCCCCAGATGACAACTCTATACCGTTACACACTATATCATACTGATAAGCCTTAATATTAAGAGGATTATCAAAATCTAAATCTTTTATATTACCTTGTGGCATTGAGAAAGGATTGTGGCTAAAAATAATTTTTTTTGTTTTTTCATCGATTTCATACATTGGGTAATCTACAATCCAACAAAAAGCAAAATTATCCTTATTAATCAAATTTAGTTCTTCTGCAATTTTTGTTCTGGCAAGAGATAATATTTTTTCAACTTCATGTTTAGATCCACATGCAAAAAATATGCTATCTTCTTTTTTAGCTCCAGTTAATTTCATTAATTCTTTTAATGACTCTTCTGAAAATAACTTTCCAATTGTACCTTTTCCTGAAATTACTCCGTTTGTTTCCTCAAAAGTAAAATATGCCAACCCTGAAGCACCCTCACTTCTTGCCCATTTATCAATACCATCAAAAAAACTTCTTGGTTTATCTGCAGTATTTTTTGTCACAATTGCTCTTACAATTTTTCCATTTGCAACTAACTTTTTAAAAATTTCAAACTTAACATCATCTCTTTCAAAAATTTTACTTACATCTGAAATTAATAATGGATTTCTCAAATCCGGTTTATCAGAGCCATATTTAAGCATAGCCTCATCATAAGATATTCTTGGAAATTTTTTTTCTAGAATTTTTTTGTTTGAAAATTTCTCAAAAACTTTACTTAATAAATTTTCTAAAATTTCAAATACTTGATCCTGATTTACAAAAGACATTTCAATATCAAGTTGATAAAATTCACCAGGACTTCTATCTGCTCTAGCGTCCTCGTCTCTAAAGCATGGGGCTATTTGAAAATATTTATCAAAACCTGCAACCATAATCAGTTGTTTAAATTGCTGGGGAGCTTGAGGAAGAGCATAAAATTTTCCAGGATTTAATCTGCTAGGAACCAAAAAATCTCTTGCACCCTCTGGGCTTGATGAAGTTAAAATTGGAGTTTGAAATTCTCGAAATCCAAATTTTTGCATTTGCTCTCTAATATAAGAAATCACTTCACTTCTTAAGATTATATTTTTGTGTATTCTTTTTCTTCTTAAATCTAAATATCTATATTTTAACCTTATATCTTCAGAGTAATCTTCATCTAAAAAAACAGGTAAAGGCAATTCTTTTGCGGTACCTAAAATTTCAAATTCATTAATTTCAATTTCAATTTCACCAGTTTCTAATTCAGAATTTATCGTTTCTTTGCTACGCTCTAAAACTGATCCTTGAAATTTAACTACGGTCTCTAAAGAAACTTTTTCAATCTGTAAAAAATCCTTATGTCCCTTTTCGACAATACACTGAGTTATTCCATAGTTATCTCTTAAATCAACAAAAAGAAGATTGCCGTGATCTCTTTTTTTGTGCACCCACCCAGATAAAGTAACTTTATTACCTTTATGAGATTTATTTAATTCTCCACAAGTATGAGTTCTATAAGTTATCATTTGAGATAATTGCTAATATATATAAAAAAACTAAAACACAAGAAAATATAATGATCATAAATAATCAAAAAAAATTAGATTTATTTAAAAAATATTTTAACAAAAAAAATTTTTTGTGTGTAGATACTGAGTTTGAAAGAAAAAAAACATATTATTCAAAATTATCAATTATTACTATTTCAGATGGTGTAAAATTCTTTATTTTTGATGTTTTGCAATATCCAAACCATATAGAATTTTTAAAAAAAATATTTAAATCAAAAAAAAAAATAAAAATAATTCATGGAGGAAATCAAGACATAGAAATATTTTTAGATAAAAAAATTAATATAGAGCCTTATTTTGATACACAACTTGCAGCTGGTTTTTTGGGTTTAGATAGAAATATATCTTATGCAAATCTAGTTAAAAAATATTTAAATAAAAAAATTGATAAAACAAATCAAAATCAAGACTGGTTAAAAAGACCAATTAATAAATCTCAAATAAATTATTTAAAAAAAGACGTTTTATATCTTAGGCAAATATATTTAGTTCAAACAAAGCAATTAAAAAAAAATAAAAAATTAAATTTTGCAAAAGAAGAATTTGATTTAATACTTAATAAAATTAAAAATAATAATGGTATAAATTCTAAGTTTAAAAAAAAACTTGGTAATCAAATATATAAGAACCAAAATTTTTTAAAATTAATAAAACTTCGTGATAAAAAAAGTCAAAAAGAAAACTTGCCAAAAAATTGGGTAATTAAAGATGAAGATATCATTTCGATGATAAAAAATAAAAAATATCATTCTTTTAAAAAAAATAATTTTTTTACAAACAAAGAAAAGGTCATTTTAATAAAATTATTAAAAAATATTTCCAATATAGAACTAAAAAAGAATTATAATGAAATTGACATTAAAGCGTTAGAGTTTTTTAGATATTTAGTATCAAAAAAATATTCGATAGACTCAAATTTAATTGCATCAAAATATGATCTAATTGATTACAAATATATTAAGAATAAATCAAAGTGGAGATTTAAAATATTTTACAATACTTTTGATAAAATTATTAAAGGTGAAAAGAAATTTTTATTAAATAGTTTTAAAAAATTAAATTAGTTACTTCATTTATTAATTTAAAATCAATTTTTTTTTGTTTAGCAATACTCATGTTATTTAGCGTTGATAGAAATTGATTAATCCTGACATAAGATCTATCAATTTTTTTTACAATATGTTGTACCAGCTCTTTTTTTATAACAACTTGATTGTCTGAGAAAAATTTTAATATCAATGAATATATTAATTGGTCACTTGGATTTCCAATTTCAATAACGTAAAATTGTTTAAATCGTGAATTTAAATCATGAAGTTTGGTGTCCATTTGCGTGATTGGTTTTCTTGATAAAATTATTAAATATTTTTTATGTAAGATGAAATGATTTATTAAAGAAAACATTTTTTCATCATCAAAATCAATACTATCTATTATTAATTTCTCTTTATTAAACAATTCGTCAAATTTTGTCTCAAAATCAATTTCATCATTTACGTAATAAAAATTATTTTTTTTTTTAAAAATATTTATAAGAAAAGTTTTTCCACACATTTGATCACCAAATATATTAATTAATTTAGTTTCCCAACTAGGGAATTTATTTAAAAAATCAACGGCTGCTTGATTTGAAATATCTTTAACAAAATCTTCTTCAAGATAATTAGTACTTTTGTTAAAATTAAAAATTTGCTGATTAGTCATTTTTTGACAAATAAATTTTACCGCTTCTAGATTGAACAATATAATTTTGTTTTGACATACTTTCACGTAGATCTTCCAAAAGACCCAAAAATTGTATTTGAGCTATATATTTACTTTTTGTTATCTCTAAATCTTTAATTAAAATAATTTTATCATTTTTAGAAAAATTTTTTTTTATTTCTGTATAATCTTTTAAATCTTTTAGTTTATATTCAACAGTAATGAAGTTATTTTTTTGCGGTGAAAGTATTTGAATTTCTTTCCAAGTATTATTTAAATCTTTTACTAATTTTTCATAAAACTGATCAACTTCCAAATTATCAAAGCTACTAATAGAAAACCTACTACTAGATTTCAATTCATTAAATTGCGACCGAACAAATACGTTTTCTTTCTGACCTACTAAATCATAATCAAATAATACAAATATAAAATCTCTAACACCATAATTTGCAGTTATATTATCAAATCTTGCGAGTTGATATGCTTTAGGATCAATCTCGCTTATCAATTTAATATCGGTTAAATCACCATTTAACAAAAAAACGTTTAATAGATTGTGGGACTCTTTTTTCCAGTCTAAATTATCTGTTGGCCAAATTTCTAAATTATTATTTTGTTTTTTAAGGATGATTAATAATATTGGATTACTTTTAAAATTAATATATTTGATATTCTTATCTTTTAAAAAAGTATTAATCTTAACTTGATCAAATTCAATCTTGGAAATAATTTTGTAATCGTTATTTTGTTTATATTCATTTTTTACTATAAAAACTTTAATAAATTCTTGGTAGTTATTTATTTTCTTTATATTGGAATGATCACTATTAGTTGTAATAGACTTTAAAAAATCATTTAAAGATTTTTTTTTTATTTCTTCTATAACCTTCTTTTTACTATTCTTAATTTTTTTGACTGAAGTTGTGAAAGCATAATTATCAACAATATAAATACTAGAGTTTGCCTTAGTAACAAATAAGATTAAAACAAAAGAAATAATAAGACTTTTAAAAAAATGCATAATAAAAAACTAACATATAAACAAAGCGGCGTAGATACATCTAACACTAATAAGTTAGTCAAATATATATCAAAACTTTCTAATAAAACAAAAATTAAAGGATCGAAAATTTCAGGATTTCAAAATATAGGTGGATTTGGTTCTTTATTTGATCTGAGTACATACAAAATTAAAAATCCAGTTTTGGTATCTGCAACTGATGGAGTTGGTACAAAATTAGAATTGGCAAATAAATTAAATAAATTTGATACCATTGGAATAGATTTGGTTGCAATGTGTGTAAATGATTTAATTGTACAAGGTGCAAAGCCACTTTTCTTTTTAGATTATATTGCAATTGGTAAGGTTTTAAAAAATAAATATAAAAAACTTCTCAAAGGAATAGCTAGGGGATGTAAACTATCAAATTGTTATCTCGCCGGAGGTGAAACGGCTGAAATGCCAGGAATATATGATAAAGATAAATTTGATCTTGCTGGTTTTGCAGTTGGTATAGTTGATAAACTAAAAATTTTAAATGGCAAAAAAATTAAAGCTAACGATTTACTCTTAGCGGTTCCATCTTCAGGTTTGCATTCAAATGGATTTTCCCTTGTTCGACATGTACTTAAAATTAAAAAAATTAATAATAAAAAAATTTTAAATTCATTGCTCACACCAACTAAAATATATGTTAATGAAATTTTAAAGCTTCACAAAAAAGATTTAATTAACGGTTGTTGCAATATTACAGGTGGCGGTATACCTGAAAATCTTCCAAGAATATTGCCTAATAATATGGCTGCTGAGGTTAATCTTGATCAAATAAAAACATTAAAAATTTATAAGTTTTTAAAGAATAGTAATATTTCAGATAGTGAAATGATTAAAACTTTTAATTGTGGAGTAGGCTTTTGTTTAATTATCAATAAGAAAAACTTAAAAAAAATACAAAGTATTTTCCCAACAAAATTTAAACCCTACCCTATCGGAAAGATTGTTTCTTTTAAATCAAGAAAAGTAATATTTAATGGAAAAATTAAATTCTAATCCTAAAAAAAGGATTGCAGTATTTATTTCAGGTCGAGGATCAAACCTTAATAGTTTAATCAAGTATTCAAAATTAAAAAAAAGTAAATATAAAATAAAACTAGTAATTTCAAATAAAGCGCATGCCAAAGGTTTGAACTATGCGAGAAAAAATAAAATTAGAAATTATATCATTGAAAAAAAATTAATTTCTTTTGAAAAAAATGCTTTAAAATTAATATCAAAATTTAAAATTGATATAATTTGTCTTGCAGGTTTTATGAGGATATTAACACCTAACTTTATAAAAAAAGCTAAAATACCTATTATTAATATTCACCCCTCTCTATTACCAAAACTAAAAGGATTAAATACACATGAAAGAGCTATTGCTGCAAAGCATGATTATTCAGGTTGTACTGTTCACTATGTTAACGAAAAATTAGATTCTGGTGAAATAATATTACAAAAAAAAATTAAAATTTTAAAATCTGATACCGTTGAAATTCTTTCAAAAAAAATTCTTAAACTTGAACATAAAGCATATTCTGAAGCTTTATCAAAAATTATTTAACTTTGAAAAAATAAATCTATTTCGATTTTTGCATTCTCAACAGAATCAGAACCATGAACAGAATTTTTATCAATTGAAATTGCATAAAGATTTCTGATTGTTCCAGATTTTGCTTCTTTTGGGTTTGTAGCTCCCATTAAATCTCTGTTCTTTTGAATTGCGTTTTCTCCCTTTAGTACCATTGCAACTAATGGACCTGAACTTATATATGAGCATAAATCATTAAAAAAAGGTCTTTCAGAATGAACGGAATAGAATTTTTTTGCAAAATCAAGATCTACATGGATTTTTTTTAATTTCTCGACTACCAAACCATTATCCTCGAAAATTTGGATAATCTTTCCTATTAAATTTCTTTCAACTGCATCTGGTTTAATTAATGACAAAGTTTGTTCACTCATAATATTCCTCCACCAATCTATTTAAAAGTTTAACTCCATAACCTGTTGCTCCTATTGGTATAGTTTGAGTGGTTTTTTTTGTCCACGCCATACCAGCAATATCCAAATGTGCCCAAGGTGTTTTGTTCAATATAAACCTTTGCAAAAATTGAGCTGCCGTTATTGATCCTGCTCCTCCTGAATAATTTATATTTTGCATATCTGCAATCTGAGAGTCTATTAATTTATCAAAGTTTTTATCTAGAGGAAGTCTCCAAGCTTTCTCGTCGTCTCTATAACCAACTTTATTTATTCTTTCAGCTAACTGATCGTTGTTTGAAAAAAGGCCAGCGTATTCATTACCAAGTGAAACTATTATAGCTCCTGTGAGGGTAGCTAAATTAATCATAAATTTTGGTTTAAATCTTTTTTCTGTATAAGATAGAATATCAGCTAAAACCAATCTACCTTCTGCATCAGTATTGAAAATTTCAATAGTTTTTCCACTATAAGATTTTACTACATCACCAGGCCTTTGAGCATTGCCATCTGGCATATTTTCAACTAAACCAATAACTCCTATGGCATTTACTTTTGCCTTTCTGACGGCTAAAGTTTTCATTAATCCTGTTACTGTTCCAGCACCTGCCATATCATATTTCATTTCTTCCATAAATCTTGCAGGCTTTAAAGAAATTCCACCTGTGTCAAAACAAACTCCCTTTCCTATAAACCCTAACGGCCTTGAGGTTTTTTTCCCACCATCCCATTTCATGATTGCAACATAACTTTTGTTAGAACTACCTTGCCCAACCCCAAGAAGTGCGTTCATGCCTAATTTTTTTAGTTTATTTTCATCTAGAATTTCAATTTTCAAACCATATTTTTTTAATTTTTTAACTTGATTAACAAAATTAATAGGATTTAGAATGTTTGGCGGTGTTGTAACTAAATCTCTAGTCTCTTGAATCCCTGCATATATACTTTGCGCATAATTTAAACTTTGTTTAGCAAAACTAAGGTCATTTGTTACTAAATTAACTTTTTTAATATTAGGAATATTTTTTTTTGATTTATAGTTATTGAAAAAATAATTTCTAGATAAAAAACCAATTAGAATATTAGATATGATTATTTTTTTTTTTAATTGCTTAGGTAAAAAACTTGTGATCAGCTCTACAGCATCTTTCTTTAAATTTAGAGCTTCTGAGACAATTTTTCCTCCAACATTTTGATACTCAAATTCATCTTTATTTTCAGGAATATTAAATAAATAAATGTTACCAAATTTTCCATTTTGAACTCTGGATACAAAAGTAAAACCTCTTTTGTTCTTGGTTGCTTTATCTTTTAAAACTTCTAAAGATTTTATATCCAAAAGATTTTTTAGCTTATTTAAATCAGACATTTTACTTATTAAAATTGCTTTAAAATCTGAACTTGGGTTATATTTTGTTGAAATCTTAATCATAATATTTACAAATCAGCTTATTACACTTTGCATGATTAAAAACAAGATTTTCAGACATTTTTTATTAGAATTTATTAAAATTTTTTTACTTATATCGCTTTCGTTATCGATATTAATTTGGATGACACAAGCAGCAAGACTTCTGGAGCTAGTTACTGGATATGGTAACTCAGTAGAAACGTATATTAAATATCTTTTTTATTTGTACCCTAAAATCTTTAATAATATTTATATATTGAGTTTTTGTGTATCAATGTTTTTTTTATTGAATAAATTTGAAAACTCTAAAGAAATCAATATTTACTGGCTATCAGGAATTAGTAAAGATAAGATAATTAATTTAATATTATTTATTACGCTCTTAGTCATTATAATTAAACTTTTATTAGGAACTTTTTTTGCGCCATGGAGCTCTCTAAAAGGTCGCGAAATATTAACTAACGCTAAATTCAGTATGATAAATTCACTAGTGAAAGAAAACAATTTTAATTCGCCATTAAAAGGACTAACCATATATGTTGGAAAAAATGATAAAAAAGGAAATTTAGAAAATATTTTTATCTATGAAAAATCAAGAACAATAATTGCAAGAAAAGGTCAGGTTATAACCAATAATCAAAATACATATCTTCAGCTTTTCAATGGGCAAACTCAAGAAAAGATTAAAAATAATATAAATTTAATAAGCTTTGAAAGCACAATATTTGATTTTTCAAACTATAAATTGCAAAACATCAGTCATCCAAAATTTAATGAAAGAAATATATCTTGGTTGATAAAAAATTATAAAAACAACGATATCCCAAAAGTTAATGAAATAAGAGAAGAAATAAATAAACGAATAATAAATCCATTTTTTATTTTTGTATTAGGTATAGTTTCTTGCTTTCTACTATACGGAAACAGTAACGTGAATTTAAAAAAATATAAACTTTTTATTTACTGCATTACCTTTTTTTTAATTGTTTTAAATCAATTAATAACCAGTATGAGCGGTAATATGTTTAATTTTTTTATAATTTACCTTGGAATAATATTATTTTTATTTTTCACTTTTTACTTTTTTTTAAAAAAAATATTAAATAATGAAAATATATGATCAAAAGATATACGCCAAAAATTATAATCAAATATTTAATTAAAGAATTTTGTCTTTCTCTATTTATTTTTTCTTCTATTTTCATTACCTTGATATTGCTGTCAAACTTCATCGAAGAAATGGTATTTTTTAGAAATAAAAATTTTGAAGGAAATATAATAGTCGAAACACTTTTTGTATCTTTGCTGCAGATACCAACAATTTTTATTTCAATGCTACCTTTTATTTTTTTATTTGCGGGAATTTTTTTCTTTGTTAAACTTATAAGATCTAACGAAATTACCCCTTTAAGTTTATCTGGATTTTCAAAAAGCTATATTACGCTTATACCTTCAGTTTTTGCATTTTTATTTGGTATATTTGTTATCTTTTTTATCACACCAATATCATCAGAGCTAAGTAAGTATTATGAATTTAAAAAACAAAAATATTTAAAAAATGATAATTTGATAATAATAAATAATACTGGCTTATGGGTTAAGGAAAAACTTGATAATTATACCTACTTGATTAGAGCTGATAGTATTGAAGATCAAAAATTTAAGAATCTTAAAAACTTAACAATATATCAATTTGATAATGATATGAATTTTTTAAAAAGAATTGATGTTGAGAATGCAATAGTTAATGATTCCAATTGGTCATTGGAAGAAGCCAAAACACTTCTTCAAAATGGAAATTTGGAAAAGTCTGATAAGTATTATAAAACAAAAATAGATTTCCAAGATTTTAGTTCTTTTTTTTCTAATGAAGATACCTTTTCTTTTTGGAACATAGTTGAACAAATTAACACAAGAAAAAATATTGGTTACTATGGTCAAGAATTGATAATAAAATTTAATAAATTTATTACTATGCCTATAATGTTATTTTTAATGGTGATTATTTCTACAATATTTACGTTAAATACTAACTATCAATTTAATAACTTTATCTACTCATTTTTTGGGGTAATGACCGGAATTATAGTCTATTTTCTTGGTGATTTGTCAATTGCATTGGGTGAAAGTGGTAAAATTCCATTAATTCTTTCAGTTTGGGTACCGATTATATTAATTATGATATTGTCTTCTATTAATTTGATAAAAAACAATGATTAACTTAAAAAAAATTTTAACATTAAGTGTATTTTACTTTTTAACTACTGCAATAAATATAAATTATGTTTCTGCAGAAGAAATTTATGAATTAGAAGCTGAGAAAGTATTATATCAAAAAGAAAAAAATTTAATAATTGCAGAAAAAAACGCTTCGGCAAAAAGCGGTTTAAAAAAAATTTATGCTGATAAAATATTATATTTTAAAGATAAAAATATTATTGAAACTTATGGTAATTCTAGATTTGAAGACGGTTCAAATATTTTAACAGCTAATAAATTTATTTTTTTTGTTAACCAAAAAAAAATAAAAGCTGATCAAAATGTTTATCTTGAAGATAAAGACAATAATAAATTTTACTTTGATTCGTTTGAATTTTATCAAAATCAGAATTACGGTACCGGAAAAAATATAAAATCAAATATTGATGATGGATCATACTTACAGTCATCATCTGGAAAAATTGATAAAAAAACAGGTATAACAACTTTAAAAAATGTTTTATACACAACGTGTTCAGTAAATAATGATCAAAAAGATAATCTTTGCCCTTCTTGGTCTTTGAAGAGCAAATCGGTAACTCATAATAAATCCCAAAAAAAAATTATTCATAGAAATTCGTTTTTAAGAATTAAAAATATACCGGTATTGTACAGCCCTTACTTATCTCATCCAGATCCAAGTGTTAAAAGGCAAAGTGGTTTTTTACCGCCATTAATAAAAACAATTTCAAATGTTGGACGTACTTTTAGAGCTCCATATTTTTGGGCCATATCAGAAGATAAAGATTTAACAATTACACCAATATATTATGTAGACGAAAAGGATGCGGTTTTAACTTCCTACAGACAAGCGTTTAAAAATGGATATTTAAATGTTGAAAGTGGTTATTCTGGTGGCTACAAAAGATTTCAAACCAACTCAAATAGAACGAGCGGATCAAGAAACTACCTATTCCTAAAATATCAAGGTAATACTGAAAATCTAATTTATAAAGAAAATATTATTAATTTTAAACTTGAGAGAGTTTCTCAAAGAAATTTTTTAAGAATTAACAAAATCAATACTAAACTTTTCAAGGAAGATATCAGATCATTGGAAAATAGTTTTGAATTAAACTCTTTTAGTAAAAATAAAAAAATAAAAATCAGAACTGGAATATACGAAAATTTAGATACTGAGGGAAAAGATAAATATACATACTTAGTGCCAGACGTTTCGTTTGATGCAAACTTATATAATCTTAATAATTTTAATATAAAATTAAATAGTTTTTTTCAAGGAAAGAATTCTCAGAATCAAAAACAAGTTAAATTTAGAAATCTATTCACAATGACAAGTCCTGAATTTTTTAGCAAAAAAACTGGCCTTAGCTCTCAAATTAAAGCTAATTTTTATAATAAAAATATTTATAACAATTCACTTAATAATGAACAAAGCGATAATATAAAAAACTATTTTACTATAGCATCAGAAAATTCATTTTATCTTGTAAAAAATAATGAAAATTTAAATCAGACAATTGTACCAAAAATTTTCTTAAAATATACAACTGGCAAAATGAAAGGTTCTTCCGTTGCAGGTAATAATTTTAAATATTCTGATATTTTTTCAATGAACAGAACTAATGACGTTGATGCCCCAGAAACTGGCTTGAGTTTAGGTCATGGTTTTGATTATACAATTGATAAAAAAATCTCAAATGTAAAAAAATTAAAAACATCTATAGGATTAGGTCAGGTTCTAAGAAGTAATAAATTAGATAAAATGCCAGTAACCACCTCGCTTAACAATAAATCATCAGATTTTGCTGGATTTGTTAAATTTGATTTTTGGGATAACACCAATGCTAATAAAAAAGAAAACTTGAGCAAAAATTATACCTCAAATTTATTTAAAGATAATAATTTTTCATTAAACTATAATTACAATTTATCAAATGATCTTAAAAAATTAAATAAAAATGATATAACATTAAATTGGCAAAGAGATACCTTTTCTACAAATATAACTTTTAGTGAAAAAAACGATTATATTGGAAATGAAAGAACTGCCTATTTTGATATGAAAAAACTATTTAAGCAAAATTATTATCTAAGGTATGAAGGTAAAAAAGATTTACTTAATGATAGATCTGAATTTCATAATATTTCATTCAACTTTGAAAATGAATGCCTGATAACTTCACTTACTTACTCAAAATCTTTTTACTACGATAAAGATTTGTCAAACACAAATAATTTAATTTTTAGTATCATTATAAAACCATTTGGAGATGGTATAGCTCCTGATTTAACTAATTTTATAAACTAGTCATGAAAAATAAATTTTTATGGTTTTTTTTGTTTTTATTTCTTTTTAATAACGAAGCTTATGTATTTGAAATAAAATCAATTGTTACAATAGATGAGAATAATATAACCAATTATGATTTGCAAAAAAGTATAGAATTGACAGAGTTAATACAAGGAAGGAAAATTTCACGGTTTGAGACGAGATCAATCTTAGAAAATACCATAAATCTAAAAATAAAAGAAATTGAGTTAAACAAATTAGAAATTGAAATTAAAAAAGAGAATATTAACAAAAAATACAATTCTATTATAAAGCAAATATCTAATGACAATCAAATTAATAATGAAATGAAAGGTTTGATTTATAAACAAATAGAAACTCAAGAAAGATGGAATAATCTTATATTTTTTAAATTTAGAGATAAATTAGAAGTTAATATAAATGAGATCAATGAAATTGCAAAGTTAAGAAATTTAAATAATAAGCAAAAAGAAGAACTCATTTTTTCAGAAAAAAATAAGAAAATTAACATAATTTCAAATGCCTATTTTAATGAAATTAAAAGTAAATATTTAGTTAAAATGATAAAATGAAATCAATATGTATATTGTTAACTGATCATCGAAGTATTAATGATTTGATTTTGTTGAAATCATACAATCGTTTAAAAAAAAATAGATTACATAGGATTTACTTCATTGGAGATAAAAAAAAATTTAAAAATGCTTTCAAAATTTCTAAAAAAATAAAAAAAATATTTTTCTTAAATATCCAAAAAAAAATAAGTAACTTTGAATATTTAAACAAAATTACCGATTGTGGAATTGATCTATTTAATAAAAGAAAGATTAATTTTTTAATTAATATGCCACTAAATAAAAGCAGATATTTGGGAAGTAAATTCGAAGGGTTTACTGAATTTTTTTCATACAAAATTGATAAAAAAAAAACAATGGAAAATATGTTATTATATAATCGAAACTTTTCAGTATGTCCTTTAACTACTCATGTAGAAATTAAAAATATCGAAAAATTAATTACAAAAAAGAGAATTGTAAAAACTGTCTTAAATATTAAAAATTTTTTTACAAAAAATAATAAAAAGATAAATATTGAAATACTAGGACTAAACCCGCATGCAGGTAAGGATTTTAAAAATGATACAATTGAAAAAAGAATAATAATACCAGCGATTAAAACTCTAAATAAAAGTAAAAAATTTGTATCTGGTCCTAAATCTGCCGACACAGCATTTGAAAAACCTAATGGCAAGGTATATCTTGGTATGTATCACGATCAAGTGCTTATTCCATTCAAAACAATAAATAAATTTGATGGTATAAATATTACCATAGGTAAAAAGCTAATAAGAATGTCCCCAGATCATGGGACTGGTGAAAATATAAAGAAAAAAAATAAAATAAATAATAAAAGTTTTTTAAATTGTATTAACTTTTGTGAAACTTACTAATGTTAAAAAAAAAATTTGGTCAAAATTTTTTAATTAATGAAACTATTGCTAACAAAATTATAAATTGTGAGAATATTTTAAATAAAAACATTCTAGAAATTGGGCCTGGCAATCTTGCTTTAACTAAATATATATTGCAAAAAAAACCAAAACAATTCATCTCTTTAGAAATTGATAATGATCTAAAAAAACTTTATGATAAAGATATTGTAAAATTTATTCTGTTTGAGGATGCAAGAAGATTCAATGAATTAGAATTTTTTAATAATAAAAAATTCTCAATAATATCTAATCTTCCTTTTAATATTTCATCTACCCTTTTGTTAAAATGGAATTTATTGCAAAACAACTATTCGTGCATAGAAAGTATGACATTGATGTTTCAAAAAGAATTAGCTGAAAGAATTATTTCTAAAGAGAATACAAAGCAATATGGAAGATTATCAATAATCACTCAAGCTTTTTTTAAAATTGAAAAAAAATTAGAGGTTTTTAAAGAAAGTTTTAAACCTCAACCAAAAGTCGATGCAATAGTTTTAAAGTTTACACCGCATAAAACTAACAAAATAAGTAAGAAAAATTTTACTAAACTTGAGAAAGTTACACAATTTTTTTTTAATGAAAGACGAAAAAAAAATGAAAAAAAAATTAAAAAAATTTTTAGTAGTAGTCAAATTTCTAATTACAACTTTGATAAATTATTTTCACAAAGAGCAGAAAATATTAATAAAGAGATATATTATAAAATGTCTGAATTAATTTAGTTAAAGCTTTTTATTAATTTAATCACTTTATCTTTTTCTTTTTTTTCTTTTATCAAAGCATTAATTTTATTAGTAATTTTATTTAAGCACTGTTTAAGGTCGTCATTTATAAAAATATAATCATATTCTTTCCAGTGCAGTATATCTTTTTTTGCAGCAGAAAACCTTTTCATTGCAAAAATTTTTTTATCTTTATGCCTTGATATCAATCTATTTTTTAACTCATGTAGAGTCGGAGGTAATAAATAAAAAGAATAACAATCTTTTAATATCTTTTTTCTAATACTGCGTGCTCCTTGCCAATCTACGTCTAAAAAAATTATATTATATTTATTTTTTTTTAACTCTGATTTCAAAGTTCCGTAATAATTTCCAAAAACTCTAGCTGTTTCTATAAACTTTCCTTCTTTTCTAAATTTTAAAAATTTGTCTTTACTTATAAAAAAATAATCAGTTCCATTTATCTCTCCCGGTCTTGGATCTCTTGTAGTGCAGGAAACTGATAGATAAGAAGATTTAATTTTTTTTAATAAATTTTTTGTAACCGTAGTTTTGCCTGCACCTGAAGGTGAAGAGATGATTATTGTAATTTTAAAGTCACTCTTAATTAACAAATTTTAATCTTTATTTAGAGTTGCTCTCTATGAATTTTACTGCATCTCCTACAGTTAAAATTTTTTCAGCTTCACTGTCTGAAATTTCAGCACCAAACTCTTCTTCAAATGCCATTACAAGTTCTACAGTATCCAAACTATCTGCTCCTAAATCATCTATAAAACTAGCTTCATCAGTAACCTTGTTCACATCTACACCTAAATGATCAACTATAATTTTTTTTACTTTTTCCCTAACTTCACTCATAAATTCTCCTTTTTGTTTTAATAATTTTATTAAATGATTAATAGAACTTAATCAAGACATATACATCCCACCATTAACATGTATCGTCTCTCCTGTTATGTAAGATGATTGACTTGATGATAAGAACATCACGGCTCTTGCGATATCTTCACCCTTACCTAATCTATTTAAAGGTATGTTTCTCATAAGTTCACTTTTGTACTCTTCTTTTAAGTCGTTAGTCATGTCTGTGGCTATAAAACCTGGGGAAACACAATTTAATCTTATATTTTTTTTAGCGTACTCTTTAGCTAACGATTTTGTCATCGCAATAATACCTGCCTTAGAGGCAGTATAGTTTGCTTGGCCGGCATTACCTGTATGACCAACAACTGAAGTAATATTAATGACACAACCAGACTTTTTTTTAATCATTACTTTTATGGAATGTTGGCAAATAAAAAAAACAGCGTTTAAATTAATGTCAATAACATCCTGCCACTCATTTTCTTTCATTCTTATAGTAAGATTATCTTTGGTAATACCTGCGTTGTTAACCAAAATATCTACACCACCAAATGACTCTAAAAATGTTGGAAATTTTTGATTTAATTCGTCAATATTTTTTAAATCAAGTTTTTCAATTGCAATATTTGGAAAGTTTTTTTTTACCATTTCTAAATTTTGTAAATTAGAGCCTATAGTCAAAATATCAGCGCCATTTTGATAGAATTCTTTTAAAATATCTAGTCCTATTCCTCTTGAGCCACCTGTAATTACAACTTTTTTATTTTTTAAATCATTATAATTCATAATTATTTAAATCTTCCATTGTATCTATTTTTAAACATTTAATATTAAATTCAAACCTTTTAAACATATTAGTTAAAGCCTTACCAGGTCCACATTCTAATCCTTTTGATATTTTTTCATTAATAAAGAACTGTACAATCTCTCTCCACCGAACTCTGGAATAAATACACTCTATTAATAATTTTTCTATATTCGTTTTTTCTTTTTCAATATTTGAACTAACATTTGAGACAAATGATATTGCAGGTTCTTTAATTTCAAATTCCTTAATATAACCCTCTAATTCTTTTGCTGCAGGAAGCATCATTTTACAATGAAATGGCGCACTCACTGGAAGCATTATAGATTTTTTATTCATTTCTTTTTTTATCAAGGATCCAGCCTCTTCTACTTCACCTTTTTCTCCGCTAATAACACATTGGCCTGGGCAATTATCATTGGATATTTCTACGCTCAAAAATTTCTTATTAGCAATAAATTCTTCTAATTCCTTTATGGATATATTTAATATTGCTGCCATGGCACCCTTTCCAACTGGCACTGCGGATTGCATTGATTTGCCTCTTTTTTTTAATATTTTTGCAGCATCAGCGAGTGCAATTGAGCTTGATGCAACTAAAGCAGAATATTCTCCTAATGAATGTCCAGCGCAATAATCAAAATCGCTAATCTTTAATCCCTTATATTCCTTTAAAGCTTCAAATGTAGCTATACTTACAGCCATAATTGCTGGCTGTGTATTTTCTGTTAAATTTAAACTAGAAGCATCCTCTCCAAAAATTATATCTGTCAATTTTTGATTAAGCGCATTATCAACCTCTTCAAAGACGAGTTTTGAAACTTTAAAATTATCATACAAGTACCTGCCCATCCCTAAATATTGAGACCCTTGGCCTGGAAAAACTATACATTTGCTCATTATTTAATAAAATATATCTATTGAATTAAAATTAATACTCTTATATTTAATCATTTTTTTAAACAAGATAATATTATTGTGACTTTATACGAACATACATACATAGTTTCTCCTGAAACGAATAATAAAGACATTGAGCAAATAGAAAAAAAAATTAGCGATATCTTAGAGCAATCCTCAGGCAAGATAGAAAGAATAGAAGATTGGGGCTTAAGAAATCTAGCCTATCCAATTAAAAAAAATAACAAAGGTTATTATAGAAATTTATATTTAGAGGGAAATGGAAAAGCCATAAAAGATATTGAGAATTTTGAAAAATACGAAGATAAAATTATTAAATTTTTATCAATAAAAATAAAAAAATTACCCAAAGAAGAATCTGAATTAGTGAAGGAAAAGAAATAAATGAAAAAAAAACCTATTAAAAAGAAAAGTGGATTTGGGCTATCTTCTAAACTCTCTCAGCTAACCAAAAAAAATTGCCCGTTAGCTAAAAAAGATGAGAGTGAACTTAATTATAAAAATTTAAAACTATTAAAGAAATATCTTTCTGACACTTCTAAAATTCTTCCAACAAGAATAACAAGTGTGTCACATTCCAAGCAAAAAATACTGGTTAGAGAAATAAAGAAAGCAAGAGTATTGGCCCTTCTTCCTTACACAAGTAACTAATTATGAAATTAATTTTATTAGAAAATATTAAAAAGCTTGGAACAATTGGACAAAAAGTTGATGTCAAAGATGGTTTTGGGAGAAATTATTTACTAAAAAAAGGTAAGGCGATATTGCCTACCAAGGAAAATATTGCTTATTTTGAAAGTAAAAAAGCAGAGATAATAAAAAAAAATGAAGTTGAAAAAAATAACGCTCTAGAAATTGCTAAAAAACTAAAAGATATAAAAATCTCAATCAAAAAAGAGATAATGGAGAACGGAAACCTTTATGGGTCAGTAACTATAAAAGAAATCTGTACAGGGTTATATGAAAAAACCAATATTCAAGTTAAGCCTGAACAAGTTGTTTTGACGTCAAATATTAAATCTAAAGGTGAATACAATTTTACTTTAAACTTACACGCAGAAGTTCAATCTCAAGTTTTAATCGAAGTTATTGCAAAAGAATAATTGTTAAGTTTTCCACACTAATAAAGATTTTTAAGAAATGCAAAATCTATTGGTTGAGTATATTGAAGTACTATGAGTTCTCAATTAGTAAATTTAGAAATTAATAACGATACACAAATACCAAAAAATATAGAAGCCGAACAAACGATACTTGGTTCTATTCTAGCAAATAATGAATTATACGATGAAATTACAGACCAAATTGATGGAGGGTATTTTTTTGATCCTGTACACCAAAAAATATATAAAATTATCTCAAATTTAATTTCTAAAGGATTACTTGCCAACCCAATAACAATAAAAAATTTTTTTAATTCCAATGAAGAATTAGTTGAAATTGGTGGTATAGATTATCTTTTAAAACTCACGAAGGTCTCGACCACAAAAAATCAAATTAAATACTATTCTCAATTACTTTCTGATCTCTATATAAGAAGGCAATTAATAAATATAAGTGAAGAAACTTTGGAAGAAAGTAAAAATAAAGAATTGGAAATAACTGGAACCCATATATTAGAGAATACTGAAAGAAAACTTTTTGAAGTAGCTGAAAAAGGAAATTTTCAAAAAAGCTTTGTAACTTTCAAGGATGCTTTGAAAGAAACTATAGATATGGCTACAGCTGCCTACAAAAATGATCAAGGAATAGTTGGAGTGCCTTCTGGACTAACCGACCTAGATGATAGACTTGGTGGTTTGCATAAACAAGATTTAATTATAGTTGCTGGTAGACCGTCTATGGGTAAAACAGCCTTGGCAACAAATATAGCCTTTTATGCAGCTCAAAACATTCAAGCAAAAAATAAAAATTCGTCTGTTGCTTTTTTTTCTTTAGAAATGTCATCTGAACAATTGTCGACAAGAATTTTATCTGAACAATCAAGAATTAAATCAAATGATATTAGAAGAGGTAAAATAAACCAGGAAGATTTTGAAAAGTTCATTGAAGCTTCGAAAAACTTAGAAAATCTCCCCCTTCATATTGATGATACCCCGGCTATATCAATTGCGGCAGTTAGTAATAGAGCAAGAAGATTAAAGAGAAAACAAGGATTAGATCTTATTGTGATAGATTATATTCAGCTAATGAAATCTAGTGGATATAAAAATGAAGGAAGGGTTATTGAAATAGCACAAATTACCCAAGGATTAAAAGCGCTAGCAAAAGAACTTGATGTACCAGTGCTTGCATTATCGCAATTATCAAGACAGGTTGAACAAAGAGATGATAAAAAACCACAGCTTTCTGATTTAAGAGAATCCGGTTCAATCGAACAGGACGCAGATGTTGTTATGTTTGTTTTTAGAGAACAATATTATTTAGAAAAACAAGAACCGAAACTTGGGACTGCAGAACATGTTGAATGGCAAGAAAAAATGAATCAAGTTCATAATCAAGCAGAAATTATCATTGGAAAACAAAGACACGGTCCAACAGGTTTGATCAAACTTGAATTTGAGAGTGCATTTACTAAGTTTAAAGACGCAACTGGTTAAAAATTAGTTACTTTTTCCTCAATTAATTATATACCAACTTTTTATTTAAACATGAAATACTCAACTCCGTCTTTAGATATTGATTTAAATGCTGTAAAGCACAACTATCTTGCAATAAAAAAAATCTGTAAAAAATCTGAAGTCTGTGGGACTGTAAAAGCATCAAGTTATGGTCTTGGAGGTCACAATAAAATCGTTGAAAAATTGATGAAGTCAGGGTGTAAAAGATTTTTTGTTGCTAATATTAATGAAGGTATTTTTATTAGAAAGAAATTTAAAAAAATTATAATTAATATTTTAAACGGAGTAAATCGTAATGAAGAAAAAATTTTATATAAATACAATCTTAATCCAGTAATCAATAGTATTTCTCAATTACAAAGTTGGTTAAAATTTATTAAAAATAAAAAAAAAGAAAGAATGGTTATTCATTTTGATACCGGAATGTGTAGACTGGGAATCCAAGAAAAAGATATACAAAAAGTTATTAAACTTCAAAATCATCTAGATCAATTTAAAGAAGTTATAATAATGAGTCATTTAGCATGCGCTAGTAATAAAAAAGATCCATTTAATGAAATACAAAGAAAAAGATTTGAAAAAATAAAAAAACAATTACCAGGATTCAAATACAGTTTGGCAGCTTCAGGAGGTATTTATCTAGGACAAAAATATCATTATGATTTAGTTCGCCCAGGAATTAATCTATATGGGGGTAGTAGAAGTTTTAACAAAAACATCAGGCACGTGGTAAGTTTAAAATCTCCAATTATCCAAATTAATAACTTAAAAAAGGGAGAAACTGCTGGATACTCAAGAACCTTTAAGGCACAAAAAAATATGATAACTGCTACCATACCGATGGGCTATGCTGATGGGATTGGAATAAGATTATCCAACAAAGGTTTTGTTCATTTTAAAGGATATAAAATTCCAATGCTTGGTAGAATTTCAATGGACTTGATAATTCTCGATATCACTAAATTAAAAAATAAAATTAAAATTGGAAATTTTGTAAATGTTTATGATGATAAGTTTACTATAGACGACTTTGCAGATTTAACAGGAACAATTCCATATAGAATAATCACTTGTATTTCTAAAAGATATTTAAGAAATTACAAAAATTAATGCTTAAAAAAATTTATACTAATCTTTTAAAATATCCATTATCAATAATATCAATTTTTTTCCTAATATTTTTAGGTTCTATTTATCAATCAAAAAATTTTGAATTAGATGCATCCTCAGATACTCTGCTCATAGAGAATGATCCTGATTTAGTTTATTTAAGGGAATTAAATAAAAGATATAAATCTGAAGATTTTTTTATAATCACTTTTAGTCCAAAAAATTCAAATATAGAAATATCAATTAGTGAATTACAAAAATTAGTTAATGAAATAAATAATTTTAAATGGGTCAGTAAAACTATATCAATTATAAACGCTCCTCTACTTCAATCAACAAACGAACCTCTCATAGATAGAATAAAAAATTTAAAATATATAACAAACAAAGAAGTGAAAATAGATAAAGCTCTTCAAGAGCTCACTTCTAGTCCAGTTTATAAAAACCTAATCATTAGTGAAGATGCTAAAACTTTTGGTATCGTTGTATATTTAAAAGATAATAAACCATACTTAAATGCAGTTGAAGAAAAGAGTAATCTATTAAATTCTAAAAAAGTTGAAAAAAACAATATCAAAATTCTAGATAAAAAAATTAAGGATCTTCAAAAAATTCAATCTAAAAATATCAATAAATATAATTCTCAAATAAAGGGAGTCGTTAAGAAATACGAGACCAACGCAGAAATTAGGCTTAGTGGAATACCTATGATTGCTGATGATATGATCAGTTTCATAAAAAGTGATATCGTAATATTTGGTTTTGGAGTTTTTTTATTTATCATCGTAACATTGTGGTTAGTGTTCAGGCATATAAGTTGGGTAATATTCCCCTTGTTAAATTGCACATTATCAATAACTTTAATGATTGGTTTTTTAAGTACGCTAGGTTGGAGGGTAACAGTGATATCTTCAAATTTTATTGCTCTAATGTTGATATTAACTATGTCAATGAATATCCATTACCTCGTGAGATACATGCAAATTGAAGGTGACGAATTTAAAAATAATTGCGATTTAAGAATTGAACAAACATCCAAATCTATTTTATTTCCAATTTTATATGCAGTTTTAACAACTATATGTGCATTTTTATCCTTAGTTTTTAGCGAAATTAAACCAGTTATTGACTTTGGTTGGATGATGACGATTGGACTGATCGTTTCTTTTATAACTACTTTCCTATTTCTGCCAGCATTGGTTAAAATTTTTGATCCACCACTATCTAATAATTTAAAAGTTAAAGATTCTAAAATTGCAAATATTTTTCTTAATATATCTAGAAAAAATTTAATAATTTATCCAATCACTTTAATACTAATCATTTCCTCAATATTTGGAATTTCTAAACTCAAAGTAGAAAATAGTTTTATTAATTATTTTGATTCCGATACTGAAATTTATAAAGGTATGAAAAATATTGATGAAAAATTAGGTGGAACTACACCTTTGGAAATTATTTTAAAATTTAAGAAACCATCTGTAAGCACAATTAATGATGATAATTTTTTAGGAACCTCAGATAATAAAGATAACTTTTTAGGTGAAAACAATTCAAATAACGATAATTATAAATATTGGTTTACACGTGATAAAATTGACAAAATTATAGACATTCATAAATATTTGGAATCTCAAAGTGAAATAGGTAAAGTTTTATCTTTTTCTTCAATTTTAAGTATAGCTGAAAGTTTAAATAATAATAAAAAGTTAGGAAGTCTAGAAATGGGCGTCCTTTATGAAAAGTTACCCGAAAACATTAAAGAGCAAATTATAAAACCTTATATTTCCATTGAAGAAAATGAGGCTAGAATTTCAATGAGAATCATAGACTCAAAAAAAAATCTTAGAAGGAAAGAGCTTATAAATAGAATTGAAAATGATTTAAAAACAAAATTTGATTTAAAAGAAAACGAATTTAAATTAGCAGGTGTACTAATAATATTTAATAATTTGCTTCAAAGTCTATTTGATTCTCAAATAAAAACCTTAGGTATTGTTATGCTTGGTATCTTTACAATGTTTATAGTATTATTTAGATCTATAAAATTATCACTTATAGGTATAATTCCTAATTTTATAGCTGCAACTTTTGTTCTTGGCTTTATTGGCCTTCTCAATATTCCCTTGGATATGATGACTATCACAATAGCAGCTATTACAATTGGTATAGCGGTTGATAATAGTATCCACTATATTTATAGATTTAAATCTGAAAAAGAAAAAAACTATATTCAAGATATAGATATAGCAAATAATTGTAATCAATCTGTAGGTAAGGCAATTATCAGTACTTCTTTTACGATAATTTTTGGTTTTTCAATTTTAGTTTTGTCAAATTTTATGCCAACTATATATTTTGGTGTTTTTACTGGGCTTGCGATGTTGACTGCTCTATTTTTAGTTTTAACATTGCTACCAAATTTACTTAACAAGTTTTATAGTGCTAATGGATAGTTTTTTTGATTTAGTAAAAAATTCAATATCTCTTTTTGATTTGGTATTCTTTATTTTTATGATTGTAAATATAACTTCAGGTGTAAGAAATGGTTTTGTTGCAAGTCTAATATCTTTTTCTAAATGGGTAATTGCCTTTATAATGGTAAAAATTTCATTACCTGTATTAAGACCTTATATGGATGGAATAATTAAATCTGAAATTTTGACAGATATTATTTTAGGTACAATGGTATTTTTACTAACTCTTTTTGTACTTTTGTTATTAAATAAAGGTTTAAAAAAAACAATAAATTGGACAGGTCTTGGAACCATAGATACCAGTTTTGGGTTTTTTTTTGGTATCATCAAGGGATATATTTATTTTGCTTCAATTTTTACAATAATTAATTTCTTGCATCCATATGATAAATGGTCAGAAAATATAAATAAAGGGCTCACATTTAATTATGTAGTTTGGGGAAACGAATTCTTGTTAGATAATTTTCCAAAAAGATATGAATATCTAGATAAAAGTAAAAAAAAACTGGATAACTTCAAATAAAAATAATTGTAAAATGACTTTTGACTATATTTAGTATATTAGAAAATCGTGGAAGATAGATTAAAAGAAGAGTGTGGAATTTTTGGTGTCTATAACCATCCTGAAGCATCTGCACTAGTAGCTTTAGGTTTGCATGCCCTGCAACACAGAGGTCAAGAAGCATGTGGTATTAATTCATTTGATGGAAAGAACTTTTATTTAATAAAAAGAAAAGGTCTTGTTGGTGATAATTTTACAGACCCTAAAATCATTGAACAGCTTAAAGGACATACTGCCATAGGTCACAATAGATATTCTACAACAGGAGCTCCATTAATAAGAAATATTCAACCTTTTTTTGCCGACCTACATACAGGCGGCCTAGGAATTGCGCATAATGGAAATCTTACAAATGCAATCGGTATAAGAGAAAAAATGGTTAAAGATGGAGCTATATTTCAATCAACATCTGACACAGAAACACTCGTACAACTTATAGCTAAGTCAAAAAGAGTGAAGACAATTGATAAAATTATAGATGCGATCTTTCAAGTTCATGGAGGGTATGCATTGGCTATAATGACAAACAAAAAATTAGTTGGGGTTCGTGATCCTTTTGGAATTAGACCTTTGGTATTAGGAAAATTAAAAGACTCATATATTTTATCATCCGAAACCTGTGCACTTGATATTATTGGTGCTGATTTTATTAGAGAAATAGATAATGGAGAAATGGTGGTAATAGATAAAAATGGAATAGAAAGTATCAAACCTTTTCCAAAAGTAAAACCAAGACCATGTGTTTTTGAATATGTATATTTTTCAAGGCCAGATAGTATAGTTGGAGGTAATGCAGTTCACGAATATAGAAAAAAACTTGGTGTAGAACTTTCAAAAGAACTTAAAATTGATGCAGATATAGTTTCAGCGGTACCAGATTCGGGTATACCTGCTGCCATCGGGTATTCTCACCAGTCAGGAATACCTTATGATATGGGAATAATTAGAAATCATTATGTTGGAAGAACTTTCATTGAACCTACACAACAAATAAGACAACTTGGGGTCAAACTTAAGCATAATGCCAATAAAGAGATTATAAAAAATAAAAGAATTATTCTGATTGATGACTCCATAGTTAGGGGAACTACATCGAAAAAAATTGTTAATATGTTGTACAACGCAGGGGCTAAAGAAATACATCTTTGCATTTCCTGTCCACCAATAAAACATCCTGATTACTATGGCATTGATACTCCAAATATTAAAGATTTAATTGCTGCAAATCATTCAATAGATGAAATTAAAAAAATAATTGGTGTCGATACAATTCAATTTTTAAGTATTGATGGATTATACAGAGCTCTTGGATACGAGAAGAGAGATAATAAAAACCCTCAATTTACGGATCATTGTTTCACAGGTGATTACCCAGTCCAACCATTGGATCAATTAAATCAACTTGAAAAAAATAACCAACTCTCTTTACTAAGTAATGTTAGACTGTAAATATGGATTCTGGTTATTTAAGTATTTAATAACCACAATTTGATTATATATTTTTAACTCTTTCAATAATTGCTTTATAAAATAATTTTTATAATCTTTAGTCAAAGATGTTAATTTATTTCCAAATGCCTTAAAAATCATTGGTTTAGAATTCACATGCTTTAAAAACTTAATCGATGGTCGACTTTTTTTGGAAAATGTAGGCTGATGCTTATTCAAAATATTTTTCAGAGCAGTATTAACATCTTTATTATTTATTATTTTATTAGAATTATTATAAATTTCATAAATTTTTTTTAATAAAAATTCTTTCTTAACATTTTTAATAGCGGATATAAATATAGGCTTTAATAAAATGTTAGGATAATTACTTTCAAAAAAATGTTTAAAATATTCTTCTTTTTTTTTTAAATTTTCTTTAATTAAATCAGTTTTGTTTATCACTACAATTACATTTTTTAGTTTATTTAATATTAATCTAAATAGCTGCTTATCATTTTTAGTAATATTATCGCTCCCATCTATAATAAAAAAAATAACATCGGATAAGTTTAATTTTTTTAATGTTTCATCATTAATTAATTTTTGCTTCGTATTATGAGATTTAGATTTTCGCTTTAACCCCCCTAAATCGATTAAGTTAATATTAGTACCCATATATTCTTCAGATAAAGAAATGGGATAAACTGTTGTTCCTGCTATTTCGCTAACTGTTGAAAATTCGGAACCTAAAATTTTATTAAAAAAAGTTGATTTTCCAACATTTGGTTTTCCAATAATGCAAACATTTAAATTATTAACATTATTTAAAATTTTACTAATTTGTTTTCTGACCATATAAAAATATTCTGATTATAAATTGACAATCCATGATAATTTTTTAGTACTTTATTAATAAAAAATTGGTTTAAATTTTTTTTATTGATTGAAATCAAATAGCCCAACTTGTCAAATAAATAAATATTATCTAATCCGATTACTACGTCTTTAAAGTTAAGTTTTTCTTTTTTCTTAGGGATACTTATTTTTTTATTTAAAACTATATTACCACTAGATTTTTCTAAAACTATTATCCTGTCATCAAAACTATTTAATAAATAATTTTCTAACACAGCAAATCTATTGATAAAATAAATAGGTTTTGACCACTTGACTGATCCATTTTGTCCATCAATCATATAGGTACTTCCATAATTTGATGAAACAAATAAATTCCCTTTATTATCAATCGTTATTGGACTAGATTTAAATACAAGAGGTTTATTCTGGTAATTTTCATTTCTGAAAACTAAAGACCATAAAATATTATTCTTACTTAAATCAATGCAGTAGATTTCGGCACTATCATTTGTAAAAAATAGTTTTTCATCATGTATGGCAATTTGGTATGAATTGTCGTCTTTTATTTTTTTTGAAGATGTCTCAAAACTCCAATTTAGATTACCATTTTGGATATTAATTGAAAAAATTTTACTATTACTATTGATTATAAATAAATCATTTTTATTAACTTTTATATTTGATTTAAATGGAACGTCATATTTTTTTTTCCATAAAACTTTTAATGTTTTTAAACTTAAACAATGTAAATTTCCAAGAGTGTCAGCAATAAAAAGTTTATCTTTGTATGCAATAATTTTAAAATCAATATTGTAGTTTTTGTAAATACTTTTTTTGTAAATTGATGTTGTTAAAATTGTCTTTAAATCTAAATCTACAATTTTTATTTTTGAATTTTTATCAATAGTAACTATTTTTTTTTTGTAAATTAAAGATTTGTGAATATTTTGATTAATGGATTTTTTCTTTTTATCAGCAATAGATATTCTGGTTGATGTAATTAAATTTTTGGAATTTTGACCTTCTTCAGGCCAACCTTTGTAAATATGATATTTTGAGTTAATTAATTTATTTATTTTTTGTTCATTCTTAAGATTTAAATTTACAGTATTTAATAAGTTAATTTTTTCTCCTTGTTCAATGAAGCTTTGATAATTTACAAGTTCTTTTTCTTTATCACTGCAAGAAACAATTAATAAAAAAAAAATAAAAAAGGTTCTTTTCATTAATATGTTTTTTTAATTAAATCTGCTTTTTCTAATTGATTGTTTTTAATATAAAAGTCGATGATTAATTTTTTCTTTATTAGCCTAAATGTCATACTTTTGCTTTTATCTTTAATTAAATTTTCAATTTCTGTTTCTTTCATACTATCAAAATTTAAAATTATTTTTTTTATAACGTTAACTTCTTTTAAAAAAATCAAATCTATATCTTTATTATAATTTTCTAATAATTTTATTGCATTTAATTTGTCACCTTTGATAATATAAAATTCTAATAAGCGGTTAAGTGATAATAAACTTATAGATTGATTACTTTTGTCTTTTAAGTTTATAAGAATTTTAATAGCTTCTTCCTCACTATCCTTTTTTTCAATTAAATATTCAGCTCTTAAATACTCTGATAATAAAAAACTTTTTTCTTTTTGTTTATGATAAGAAATAATTTGAAATAAGATTGGTGTAATAATTATTAATATAAATAAAGTTATTAATTTTTTTTTGTTTTTGCCAAAAAAATTTATAATTTTATCTTGAAATAATTCTTCATTTATCTGATTTTCAATTTCATTAGACATATTAGTTGTAAATATTTTTTTTAGTTGGAAATTTACCCTTTCTAACATCTATAGCATATTTTTTAACTGCTAATTTAATTTGTTTATTTAAATTTAAATATTTTTTTACAAATTTTGGTACATTTTCGAATAAACCAAGCATATCCTCGAGCACTAATATTTGTCCATCGCAGTTTTTTGATGCACCTATGCCTATGATTGGAACTTTTGATTTTTTTGTTATTTCCAATGCTGTGTTATGTTTTACTGCCTCTAGAACTATCGAAAACACTCCCGCTTTTTCTAAACTACTTAAATCTTGTAAAATTTTTTTATTTTCCAAGTAAGTTTTTCCTTTAACTTTGTAATCTCCCCTTTTTCTTACCTTTTGAGGAAGTAACCCAATATGACCCATAACATTTATTTTACTATCAACTAAGCATTTTATTATTTTGGATATCTCAGTTCCGCCTTCTAACTTTACTGCATCACATTTAGTCTCTTTTATAATTTTTAATGCATTTTTTTTTGCTTGAGCTGGTGTATTATAAGTTTGAAACGGCATATCCACTACTAAGATCGCTCTCTCTACACCTCTCCTAACAGATTTTGCGTGCTTAATAATATTATCAATTGTAATTTCTCTTGTGGTATTATCCCCATAATAAGCAGTACCCATTGAGTCACCTACTAATATCAAATCACAAAATTCGTCAGCTATATTTGCAAAAAACTTATTATATGATGTCAAACAGACAATTGGTTTTTTTTTGAAAATAATTTTTTTAAATGACATTTTATTCCCACTCAATTGTTCCAGGAGGTTTTGATGTTATATCATAAACCACTCTGTTAATTCCATTAACCTCGTTAACAATTCGATTTGATATTGATGCTATATCTTTATTATCAAAGCAATAATAATCTGCAGTCATTCCATCTTGAGACGTTACTGCTCTTAATGCACATACAAAATCATATGTTCTTGAATCTCCCATGACACCTACAGATCTTACTGGAAGAAGAACTGCAAATGCTTGCCAGATTTTATTATATATACCTCTAGATTTTAGCTCATCTATAAAAATTTTATCCGCTTCCTGTAATATTCTAATTTTAGATTTATTTATAACTCCAGGAATTCGAATTGCCAAACCTGGTCCTGGAAAAGGGTGTCTGTTTAATAAAAATTTATTTACATTAAGTTTTTGACCTATTTTTCTAACTTCATCCTTAAACATTTCATTAAATGGTTCAATTAATTTTAATTTCATTTTTTTAGGCAAACCTCCTACATTATGATGGGATTTTATTAATGATGTAGGGCTACCCGAAAAACTTTTACTCTCAATAAGATCAGGATATAATGTTCCCTGAGCCAAGAACTTAATACCTTTATAATTTTTTGTAAAATTTTCGAATAACTTAATAAAAGTATTGCCTATAATCTTTCTTTTTTTTTCTGGGTCAGAAATATTATTTAGTTTTTTAATAAACGCACTTCTTGCATCGATAATTTTAAATGATTTGTTAAATTTTTTTTTAAAAATTTTTTTAATTTCTTTGGTTTCTCCAAGGCGCATTAACCCTGTATCAACATAAACACATATTAATTTTTTTTTTAACGCTTTGTATAACAGATGTGCCAAAACACTACTATCTACACCACCTGATAAAGCGCACAAAACCTTGTCATTCCTTTCTACAGCGTTTTGAATATTTTGAATCATTTTTTTTATTTTGTAGCTATCTGTCCAATTTTTTTCAACTTTACAAATTTTGAATAAAAAATTTTGAAAAATTTTTTTACCATTATTTGTATGAAATACTTCTGGGTGAAATTGAGTGGAAAATATTTTTTTTTGAACATTTTCTAAAATCGCAAAATTAGAATTTTTTGAATAAGCGATTACATTGAAGTTTTTTGGCTTAACTTTAACTGAGTCTGAATGACTCATCCATACTATATTTTTTTTATTTTTAAAAAAACCTTCAGTAATTTTTGATTTTTTTTTCTCAAAAATTATTGCACTACCAAATTCTTTTTTTCTTGAATATTTTGTTTTACCGCCACATAAATTGGATATCAATTGATGTCCGTAACAAATACCAAGTATGGGAACTTTATTAAAAATTAAGTTCCATTTAATATTAGGTGCAGATTTTGATAAAGTAGATTTTGCACCTCCTGATAAAATTACCCCCTTAACAGACTTATCAATTATTTTTTTTTTATTAAATTTTTGATGATTTATTAACTCACAATAAACACCTAGTTCACGAATTTGCCTTGCAATAAGTTGGGATACTTGTGATCCAAAATCTATAATCAAAATTTTTTGATGTTGAACCATCAAGTTTTATTTTTTTTTAAAAGTTGATTAATTTCTTTTTGCTTATCACAAATTTTCTGACATGATTTTTTGAACAATTCAAATCTAACTACTGCATTTTCATAGTCAGCATCTTTGATTTCTTTTAATATAAAAAGATATAATGCTTCTTCGTTTTTAGGATCAAGTAATAATACAGTATTTAAATTTTTTTCAAATTCATTTAGGTTATTTTTATTTTTATAAATTTTAGATATATAAAGATAGCTTTCTTTATTTTTTGTATTTCTAACAATGTCTTTTTCAAAACTTATTTTAGCCTCATCTAATTTATTATTTTTAAATAATTCAACACCCTGCTTAAAATATTTATTGTTTTCAGCTGCTTGAACTGAAAAAAAACTTAATAAAAAATATATTAAAATTATTTTTTTTTTAATCATTTACAGGATAGTTAGGAGATTGTTTGGTAATCTGAACATCGTGAACATGTCCTTCTTTTATACCAGAATTTGATATTTCTATAAACTTTGCATTGGTTTGGAATTCTTTTAAGTTTTTGGCTCCTAAATATCCCATTGATGATTTTAAGCCTCCAACAAGCTGTTCTATAATATTTTTCACAGGACCTCTGTAAGGCACCCTGCCTTCAACCCCCTCTGGTACTAATTTTAGTTGATCTTTAATATCCTGTTGAAAATATCTATCCGCTGAACCTCTGGCCATTGCGGATATTGAGCCCATTCCTCTATAAGATTTGTATGATCTTCCTTGATAAAAAAAAATCTCGCCTGGTGTTTCATCTGTGCCAGCTAATAATGAACCTATCATTACAGCATCAGCTCCGGCCCCTAACGCTTTAGCTATATCTCCTGAATATCTTATCCCACCATCTGCAATAAGCTTAACATCTTTAAATCTTTTCAAACCTCGTTTAACATTAACTATTGCAGAAAACTGAGGTACGCCAATTCCTGCGACCACTCGCGTTGTACAAATAGATCCAGGTCCAATTCCTACTTTAACAGCATTTACTTTTAATTTAGCTAGTTCAATTGCGGCTTCTTCTGTTGCAATATTTCCAGCAATAAGAGTTATTTTACTATTTATTGATCTGATTTTTTTTACAGTATCGATAACTGCTAGACTATGACCATGTGCAGTATCCACAACCAAGAAATCACAATTTGCATCCATTAAAGCTTTTGCTCTACTGACTCCATCTAAGCCAACGCCTACAGCTGCACCAACAAGTAACGATTTTTTTTTGTCTTTAGATGCTAAGGGAAATTTTTCTGATTTTTCAATGTCTTTTACTGTTATCAAACCTAAACATTGTCTTTGATTATTTGTTACAATTAACTTTTCTATTCGATGCTTGTGAAGTAATTTTTTCGCTTCATTACTACTATATCCTTGCTTAATAGTGATTACATTTTTAGTCATCAAATCTTTGACTTTAGCTTTATCATTCCTACTAAATCTTAAATCTCTATTTGTTATTATTCCTAAAATTTTATTTTGGATATTAACAACTGGAATTCCTGATATACTTTTTTCTCTAATAATTTTTTTTACATCAAGGATAGAGTTTTCAGGTCCTATGGTAATAGGATTGATTACCATTCCGGATTCATATTTTTTTACCTTTAACACTTCTTTCACTTGATTTTCTATAGATAAATTTTTATGCAAACAAGCTGTACCCCCTAATTGAGCCATAGCAATTGCTAACCTTGACTCAGATACAGTATCCATGGCAGCTGAAATTATTGGTGTTTCGATTTTTATGCTATTAGATATATATGTAGAGGTATTACATAAGCTCGGTTGAATGCTGCTTTTCTGAGGTACTAAAAGAACGTCGTCAAAAGTATATGCTTTGGATATTTCCATAAACCTAAATATAATAATTAGAGTCTATTGTCAAATAATTGTTAATTTATTTTTGACAAAAAATATACATTTCCTTAGAATCTTTTCTACTTGATTTAGGTTTTATAATTTTATTTTTATTAAAATTGTTTCGAGCAAAATCTATGATGTCTTTATCAAGTTCTCCATTAAAATACTTGCAAAGAACAATTCCATTTGATTTTAAATTACTTTTTGCAAATGCTAGAACATTTAAAGAAATTGAATTTGTATTAAATGCATCTATTTTTTTATTACCTGTAGTATTTGCAGCTATATCTGAAATAATTGTATTTATTATGGAAAATTTTTCAAAAATTTTTTTTTGAACAGACTCATCTGTAAAATCACCTAAAATAAAATTTACGTTTTCAACATTATCCATTTTAAGCACATCTATTGCTAAAATATTTTTGAAACCTTTTTTATTTAAAAATTGAGACCAGCTGCCTGGGGATGAACCGAGATCAACTATGTTATGTTCTTTTTGTAAAAAATTAAATTTATTATTTATTTCTTCAAGTTTAAATATTGCTCTGGAACGGTATCCTAATTTTTTTGCCCTATAGACCAGATCATCATTATGGTGTCTTTGAATCCATCTTTTAGAACTGCCACTTAAACTTTTTTTTTTAAATTTAACCAAAGTTAAACCTTAGATTTTTAAATACTTTCTGCCCCTCTAGAGTAGATATTTCAACGCAGACACTCTTATCGTCTCTTACATCTACAGAATTAATAAATATACCCCCAGCTAAATGCAAAATACCTATTTTGTTATTCGGCAGATTTGGTTCTACATAGCTTAAATTTTTTTCGTCATATTTGGGTAATAAATGGCTAGCAATCCAATTGCATGATGTTGGTAGAAATTCAGTATTTAGACCATCACAATAAACACTTACATTAATTGCTAGACCTTCAGAACCAAATATATTTCCTTTACTTAATGCTTTTTTTAAATTTTTTTGCCACAAGCTCCATCCTCTACTGTCAGATCTCATTGAAAAAACACCGATATTTAAATGAGGTGCAAAAGCAATCTTTCTTGAAGTTTTTGTGTCAAATCCAGATTTAACTGCATGTTTAAAATTTTGGGTTTTAACAAGTGCAAGGCTGCCCATTATCCACTTTACTCTTCCTATATCTCTATAACCCGGTGCAATAGATTGAGTTATGGCTAAGTCTTTTTTTTTGCAACCTTCTATTAATAGATCAATAGCACACCAATCATTTATCCAGGCATCTGAATCTATCCAAATATAATTGTGGTATTTTGGAAAGTATTTTGGAAGAAAAGCCCTGCTAACTTGGCTTTTTAACCACTCTTTGTTTTTAACTTTATAACCTGGTACCTCAATATCCCATTCGGCTTTCTCAATAGACTTTACCTTTAACCTTAATTTTTTAATTTGGTCATCGGTCATTCCAGCATCAAGAACACAAATGTCTATTTGTTTGCTCTGTTCAAATCTATTAATTGAGTCGATAAGCTCTTCTAAAAGATGAAAGTACTTTTCATCAGATAAACTAATTATTGCAGTTTTATTTTCCATATTTTTTTTTTAAACTTGAAAAATGAAAAAAGCTTATTGGTAAAGATAAAAAATACAAAAGACCAAAAATAGATAAAGTTTCAAAAGTATTTTTAAATAGAAAGCTAAAAAAAATAACACAACTTAAAGCTATCAAAATAAAGACACCTTTTGTTATTTTAATTTTCTTAAATGCATAAGTTGGAATTTTACTAATCATCAAAAAAGAAATTAATAATACAATAAACAAAATGATAAATTTATTAATATGAACAATATCTTTAAAATTAGAAAAACTAATAATCATAGGCAGTAAAACTAAGCCAGCTGCTGCCGGTGAGGGCACACCAGTAAAAAAATTAATTTTCCAATTATTTTTTTCGTAATTTTCACTTACATCAAGATTAAATCTAGCTAATCTTAAACAACAAGAAACAATAAAAATTAATGAAACAACCCAGCCATAAAAACCAAATGAATTCAGAGTCCAAAAATACAATATGATAGCTGGACAAACTCCAAAATTGACGAAATCTGTCAAAGAGTCTAATTCAGCACCAAACTTTGATGTACCCTTGATTAATCTAGCAATTCTTCCGTCTAAAGCGTCAACAATTGAAGCTAGCACTATAAAAATTAAAGCTTTCTCAAAATTTCCTTCAAAAGCAAGTTTTAAGGAGTTAAGACCAAGACATAATCCAATAATTGTAATTAAATTAGGCAAAGCAACTCTAAAATCAATTTTATTCATTGTTTATTTACTGGTTTTTTCTAATTGCCAATAACGTTTCACCGCCAACGACAGATTGACCTTTTTTTACTAAAACTTTAAATTTTTCAGAAAAAAATAAATCAACTCTACTACCAAATCTTATAATGCCAAAACTTTGTCCTTGCGTATACTCATCGTTACTATTGCAGTAAGATACTATTCTTCTTGCCACTAATCCTGCAACCTGAGTTACAATAATATTATCATTTAATGTCGATGTTATTTTAATTAAATTTCTTTCATTTTTTAAACTTGCATCATCAAGAGATGCATTTAAATACTCGCCAGGTTTATAAAATACCTCATCAACTTTACAATCAATTGGAAACCTATTTACGTGACAATTAAAAACATTCATAAAAATACTAATTTTTGTAAACTTTTCATTTTCTAATGAAAATTCTTTTGGTCCATCTGTATTTTCTTGTATTTGACAAATCATACCATCAGCTGGGGCTATTAAAAAATTATTATCTTTAATTGGTAATCTTTCAGGATCTCTAAAAAAATAAAATACCCATACAGAAATTACAAAAGCTATTAAGCCTAAAATTTTTGAAAATAGCAGGGCTAAAAAAGTTATAATTAAACTAATAGCTAAAAATTTTTGCCCTTCTTTATGTAGCTTTGGTAATAAAATATCTAACATAATGATTGATTGATTTATTAATTTATATATAAGCCATCTTTTATTAACAAAATGGCTAAAATCAAAGTTAAAAATCCTGTTGTAGAGTTGGATGGTGATGAAATGACCCGTATTATATGGTCTTTTATCAAGGAAAAACTAATTCTCCCATATCTTGAAATTGACCTCAAGTATTATGATTTAGGCATGGAAAGTAGGGATAAGACTGATGACCAGATCACAATTGACTGCGCTAAAGCAATTCAAAAATATAATGTAGGAGTGAAATGCGCAACGATTACTCCTGATGAAGATAGAGTTGAGGAGTTTAAATTAAAGAAAATGTGGAAATCACCTAATGGTACAATAAGAAATATATTAGGTGGCACAATCTTTAGAGAGCCTATAATTTGCAAAAACGTACCAAGACTTGTTCCTCATTGGACAAGCCCAATTGTAATTGGAAGACATGCGTTTGGTGATCAATATCGTGCCACTGATTTTAAAGTACCTGGCAAAGGAAAACTGACTGTAAAATGGGAAGCTGAAGATGGGTCAAAAAATATTGAACATGAAGTTTTTAATTTTCCATCATCTGGAATTGCTTTAACAATGTATAATCTTGATGACTCTATTAGAGATTTTGCAAGAGCATCTATGAACTATGGCTTGCAAAGAAAGTGGCCTGTTTATATGTCAACGAAAAATACTATTTTAAAAGCGTACGATGGAAGATTTAGAGATATATTTCAAGAAATTTTTAATGAGGAATTTAAATCAGAATTTGAAAAAAATAATTTAACATATGAGCATAGATTGATTGACGATATGGTTGCTTGCGCTCTTAAATGGTCTGGTAAGTTTGTATGGGCATGTAAAAATTACGATGGTGATGTGCAGTGTGATACTGTTGCACAAGGTTATGGATCTTTGGGACTAATGACCAGTGTTCTAATGACGCCAGATGGAAAAACAGTAGAGTCCGAAGCGGCTCACGGTACTGTTACAAGGCACTATAGACAACACCAACAAGGCAAGGAAACATCTACAAATCCAATTGCTTCAATATTTGCATGGACAAGAGGATTGTTACATCGAGGAAAACTTGATGGAAATGATGAGTTAACTAAATTTGCTAATGCATTGGAAGCAGTTTGTATTGAAACAGTAGAAAAAGGCGAAATGACAAAAGATTTAGCAGTTTTAATTGATAAAGACTCTAAATTTTTAACTACTAACCAGTTTTTAGAAGCTTTAGATAAAAATCTTCAAAACAAATTAAACTAAATTTCATTAATTATTTTTTTTAGAGAACTTTCAACTAATTCAATAGTACTTTCTCCTCCACCTGACTGCGCAAAATCTTTTCTTCCTCCACCGCCCTTCCCACCTAATAAAAGTGATATTTTTTTAACAAGATCAGTCGCATTATATTTGTCTGTTAAACTATCCGAAACTCCAACTCCTATTGAAGTTTTTTTATCATCTAAGGAAATGATAAAAATTATTACATTTTCTTTATTTTTTTTTCCTTTGTCGACTAAATTTCTAATTTCTTTTGAAGGTAAGCCTATTAATATTTGAGTATTGATATTAATATTTTTTTTAACGACCGAATTAATTATATTTTTAGTTTTGTCAGATAAAATATTGCTTACCTTAAGATCATTTAAATAACTAAGGGCTTCATTGATTTGCTTATCATTTTTAAAAATTTGAAATTTTTTATAATCTCCATTTAATTCTTTAATTTGATTAACAATCTCATCTAATTTTTTTTGATTATCAGACAATTTCAGGTCTTGTTCTTTTTTTTTGTTTTCAATAAAAACTTTAAGTTCCGTACCTCTCAAAGCTTCTATTCTTCTCACCCCAGATGAAATTGAACTTTCATTTATAACTGAAAATTCTCCTATCTCACCAGTTCTTTCAACATGTGTGCCCCCGCATAATTCTAATGAGTAAATATTATTATTATCCTTGCCCATAGATACAACTCTAACTTCATCGCCATATTTTTCACCAAATAGAGCCATCGCGCCTTCCTTAATTGCTTTTTCGGGTGACATTAGTCTTGTCATAACTTTATCATTCTTGCTGATAAAGTAATTTACTCTTTGATTTATTTTATTTATCTCTTTATCAGAAATTTGCTTTGAATGGCTAAAATCAAATCTTAAGTAATCTGGACCAACGTAAGAACCTTTCTGAGCTACATGATTTCCAAGCTCTTCTCTTAAAGCTGCATGCAAAAGATGAGTGGCTGAATGATTTGATTTAATATTAGATCTTCTCTTTTTTTCGATTTCTAAAGTTGAGTCTTGATCTACGTTTATAAATCCATCCTTTAATACTCCTATATGTACAAATAATGATCCAAAAAATTTTTGAGTATCTTTGACTTCAAAAGTCCCGGTTTCAGTTTTAAGATAACCATGATCACCAACTTGACCTCCGGACTCTGCATAAAAACATGTTTGGTTTGTTAATATCGAAACTTGATGATTAGATTTAATGCCATTAACTTCTTTTTCATTATCAATAATAGATATAATTTTAGCTTCAGTTGTTTCAGTGTTATATCCAACAAATTCAGTTGACCCATACTTATCTTTTAATTCATACCAAATTTTACCAACTGACTCTGAGCCAGAGCCTTTCCATGATTTTCTTGCCTCACTTTTACGTTTTTCAGTTAGCTCATTAAATTTTTCCGTATCAACATTAATCTTAAGTGGTTTTAAATAATCTTGAGTTAAATCCAATGGAAAACCATAAGTATCATATAATTTAAACGCTACACTACCGCTCAAAGTATTATTTTTAATTTTACTGATTTCTTCTTTTATAATTTTCATCCCTTTTGACAGCATTGATTGAAACTTTTCTTCTTCATTAACTATTGTTTCTTGAATTAGCTCTTTTGCTCTTTCTAACTCATTATATTCCGATGACATTTGATTTATTAAATGTTTTGTCATTTTAGAAAGAACAAAATCCTTCGATCCTAAAGTGTTGGCATGTCTCATAGCTCTTCTCATGATACGCCTCAAAACATAACCACGACCTTCATTAGAAGGCATAAGCCCATCGGCAATTAAAAAACAGCTAGCTCTTAGATGATCAGAAATAACTCTATGGCTAGAAATTGTATCTTTATTAACCTTGGTCTTTGTGATGTTGGCGCTTAAATTAATTAATTCTTTAAAAAGATCGATATCGTAGTTATCATAGGTACCTTGCAATACTGCTGCCATTCTTTCTAAACCCATGCCAGTATCCACAGATGGTTTAGGTAAATTTATTCTTTTATCTTTAGATATCTGCTCATATTGCATAAAAACTAAATTCCATATTTCAATAAAACGATCGCCATCTTCATCTTTAGATCCAGGGGGGCCCCCAAATAAATTCTCACCATGATCATAAAATATTTCTGAACATGGTCCACATGGTCCCGTGTCTCCCATTGACCAAAAATTGTCAGAAGTTGATATTTTAATTATTTTATTTTCATTTAAACCAGCAATTTTTTTCCATAAATCAAAAGCTTCCTCATCCTCAGAATATACGGTAACACACAACTTATCTTTTGATAAACCAAACTCTTTAGTGATAAGTTCCCAAGCATATAAAATCGCTTGTTCTTTAAAATAATCACCAAATGAAAAATTTCCCAGCATCTCGAAAAACGTATGATGTCTTGGAGTATATCCTACGTTTTCTAAATCATTATGTTTACCACCAGCTCTTACGCATTTTTGAGAAGTTGTAGCGCGATTATAGTCTCTTTTTTCAATGCCAGTAAATACATTTTTAAATTGAACCATACCAGAATTAGCAAACATTAAAGTAGGATCATTCTGAGGTATAAGTGAACTTGAGCTTATTACTTGATGTTCATTTTTTTTAAAGAAATTTTTAAAAGTTTCTCTTGTATCTTTTAAAGTTTTTATCATTCATAGAATAATTACAACTTTTAATTTATATGTCTAGTAATGGAAAAGGCGCTTACTATATCAGTAAACGCCTTAGAGATGACAGATTGATTAATCTTTTTTCTTATTTGAAGATTTTACATTCTCAACTACTTCAGTTGTATCTTCAATTTTTTCTTTTGGTATTGGGTTACCTTCAAGCTTCTCGCTAATTAAGCCAGCATTGGCTCTAATTGCCATTTCTACTTCTGCAGCAATCTTAGGATTGTTCTTTAAATACTGTTTGGCATTTTCTTTACCTTGGCCAATTTTTTCACCCTTATAAGCATACCATGCACCGCTCTTTTCAATGATGTTGGCTTTAGCTCCTAGATCAATTAATTCACCCATTTTACTTATGCCTTCGCCATACATTATATCAAATTCGACAACCTTAAATGGTGGAGCAACTTTATTTTTAACAACTTTAACTCTTGTTTGATTGCCAATAATTTCTTCTTTTTCTTTAATGGCACCTATTCTTCTAATGTCTAATCTTACAGAAGAATAAAATTTAAGAGCATTTCCTCCCGCCGTTGTTTCAGGGCTTCCAAACATTACTCCAATTTTCATTCTGATCTGGTTTATAAATATAACCATTGTATTTGATTTAGAAATACTACCCGTTAGCTTTCTTAAAGCCTGACTCATTAATCTCGCCTGTAGACCAACGTGCGTGTCGCCCATGTCACCTTCAAGCTCTGCTCTAGGTGTTAATGCTGCAACAGAGTCTACGACTAAAACTGATACGGCACCTGATCTAACTAAAGTATCAGCTATTTCCAGTGCCTGTTCCCCTGTATCAGGTTGTGATATTAATAATTCAGCAGTATCTACACCTAGCTTTCTTGCATAACTAGGATCTAAAGCATGTTCGGCATCAACAAATGCGCAAACACCACCAGTTTTCTGAGACTCTGCTATAGCTTGTAATGCTAATGTTGTTTTCCCTGAAGATTCAGGACCATATATCTCAACAATTCTACTTTTTGGCAATCCGCCAATACCTAAAGCTATATCTAAACTTAAAGATCCTGTTGATATTGCCTCAATGTCTAAAGCTTGATCTTTTTGGCCAAGTTTCATTACAGAACCTTTTCCAAAGTTCTGATCAATTTGTCCGATAGCTGCTTCTAAAGCTTTTTGCTTATCCTTATCTAATTCATGCGGACTATTTACTACTTTCAAATTACCTTTTGTCATTTTGCATCCTTTTGTTTAATTTTTTTTTAACGACTCAATATAAAAAATGTACATATTTTGTTCTCATTTACAATAAATAAAATAACCTATTGAATATATTGAATAAATTTAAAAAATATGCCTAATCCAATTAGTTTTTGGAGTAATTTGCTTTGTTTCTAGTTTTAAATGTAATGATGTTAAATTTCCAGTCACTTGAAGTAGTTTGAATCTTGAAACTATTTCATCTCTTTCAACATCAGCAAAATTTAATCTAGCTATTAATAATAAAGATCTTGAATTCAAAACATCTAAAGTATCTCTAGTACCGTTCTCATATTCTTGAATGATACCCTCGTAGGCAATTTCTGCAGCTTGTAACTGTGCTTTTGCCAAATCTAGTTCACTTTGTTTTAATTTATATTCAGACCAAACATTAGTTGCATTTTTTTTAGTTTCGTTTTGTTTATCCTGGAAATCTAGCTCAGAACTAACTAAAAGTGATTTTTTTTCTTTATAAAAAGAATAATTTTTCCCTCCAGAATATATAGGAATTTCTACCTTTGCTTCAAATTGTGATTGATCTCTTTCATTGATGGTTGAGCTTACATCTTCATTTTCTGAAACTTCAAATGATAATGTTGCCTTGGGTGCAAATTTTTCAGCTGCACCTCTTAATGAATACTTAGCCCTTTCAAAATTTAATTTAGAAATTAAAAGTTCAGGGTTATTATTTGATGATAGTTCTAAAGTTTCATCTAAACTTTTTGGAAGATTTAATTCAATATTATCAATAATTTTTAAATCTTTTGGAAGGTATCCTATAATATTTTCAAAATCCTTTTCATTTACCGCTAAACTATTTTCCGCTCTAATAAACTTTGCTTTAGCATCAGCTAAAGAAGACTCGGATTGAGCAAGATCTGATAGTTTTATAGTGCCACGTTCATATCTACTTTTGTCTAATTCTACCTGACGATCTGCAAGGTTTAAGTTATCTTTGGTAATCTCAAGTCTTTTTTGTGAAGCTAAAACTGAAGTGTAAGCTGTAACAGCCTTTAATAATACATTTTGCTCTACTAACTTTAATTGATTTCTAGAAATTTTTACATCAGTTTTAGATTCTAAAATGCTTGGTATGCCCTGCAAGACTCTTTGTTCTATTTTAATTGATTTTTTTTTTGTTTGTAAATTGCTATCTGCAATAGAATTACCGCTCTGATTTTTTTGACTTTCATTTAAAATATCTGATTGTGTAACGGACCCTGTTATTGATGGTTTTAAAATCGAATATGACTGAATTAAATTCTCATCTACCGCTTTTGTTTTTTCTCTTTGAGAGTTTAGTTCCTTATTATTAATATAAGTCGATATTAAAGATTGAAAAAGATCTTCAGCTATAAGATGTTTGGAAAGTGAAAAAAAGAAAAAATTTAATAGCAATATTAGTTTAATAATTTTCATTCAATTATATCTTCTAAATATTCTAACCTATCTTGACCCCAAAACATTTGATCTTTATAAATATATGTTGGTGCACCAAATACATCTTCTTTGATAGCATCGTTAGAGTTTTTATTGTAAATTGTTTTGATTTCATCACTATCAGCCATCTCTTTAACTTTTTTAAAATCAACATTTAAATTTTTGCAAATTTGCTCTATTACATTTATATCAGATATATCTTTTTCTTCAGACCATAAACATTTCAAGCATTCTCTACCAAAAGTTAGTTTATTCCCAAGCTGTATTGCTGCAATTGTAAATTTGGCAGCCAAGTGAGGGTCTTTAGGCGGAAAATGTTTCGGTTGGGAGTTGATATCAATGCCATATTTCATTCCAATTCGCTCAATTTCCGTAATTCTATATTTTAATCTTGATGGATGTCTTTTTGGAACAGGAATACCGCCAGTATTTGGAAAAACTTGCCCAACTAAATCAAATGGTTTCTCATCAACTTCGATTTTTTTCTTATCTAGAAGATTTATAAACCTATCAATAGCCAAATAAGAAAAGGGTGATGCTACACTATAATAATATTTTATTTTCATGTTCAATTTTTGCTATATACACTTTTGATATAAATTGAATATAAAATTATGTTTGAATTGCTAAGCGCAGATACACCTAACGGGAAAAAAATATCAATTATGCTAGAAGAGCTTAACCTTAAGTATAAGGTAACAAAAATTAATATTTTGAAAGGAGATCAGTTTACTCCTTCGTTTTCAAAAATTAGTCCATTTAATAAAATCCCAGTTCTAAAAGATTTAAAATCGAAAAAAACTATTTTTGAGTCAGGTGCTATTTTAATATACCTTGGTGAAAAATATAAAAAATTTTATGATAAAAAAGATCGCTTGAAAATTTTACAATGGTTAATGGCTCAGATGGCATATGTTGGTCCTATGTTTGGTCAGCACCATCAGTTTCATCATTATAATCATGGAAAAAGTAAATTTGGAGAAGAAAGATATTTTAGAATTTCGAGACAAATATATAAAGATTTAGATAGAAGATTATCAAAGTCAAAATATTTGGCATGCTCAAAATATTCTATTGCAGATATTGCAACTTTCCCTTGGGTTGCCCGTCATGAAATTCATGATATTGGATTAAAAAAATTTAAAAATCTAACAAGATGGTTTAGTCTTATATCAAAAAGAAAAGCGGTTATTAAAGGTTACGATTTTATGAGTAGAGGTGAGATTATACCTAAGCCTTAATCGTCAGCAAATACTTTTTCTTCTTTTTCGTGTCTTTCT
>CBFHID010000001.1:293769-299172 GCA_965655895.1 Candidatus Pelagibacteraceae bacterium
ACAGATTTATTTGCAAAAGAAGTAGCTTGATCGACAACATCAGCAGATGCTGCATTGTCATCATCATTACCAAAAATAATTCTGTTATTCTGCTCAATCAATTCATTCTTCCATTCAGCTAGTGCTTTTCTAAAGTAAGCTTTATGTTTAGCGCACATATATTTCTCTTTTGACGAAGGTGTATATGTTTTGGATATTTTAGTTGGCATATTTAATTTAAGAAAGTGAATATATGTTTCAAAATTTTAGTGTCAATTAATATGAATAATTATAAAAACTAAATAATGGCAATTAATAGACTATTTTACTGTTTTTTACTCACACATTTAGCAATATGGACGTTAATACCAAGTATCACAAATCATAATTTACCCCTAGACACTATTGAAGCGCTAGCTTGGGGAAGTAATTTAGATTGGGGTTTTAACAAACATCCTCCTCTAAGCGCATTAGCTGTTGAAGTATTTTATAAAATATTTGGACCACAAGATTGGGCTTATTACCTTTTGAGTCAATTATTTGTAATAAGCGCTTTCTACTTTGTATTTAAATTATCAAAAGAAATACTAAATACTGAAAAGCATGCATTACTATCTGTTTTGTTATTAGAAGGAATTTTTTTTTATAATTTTACAACCCCCGAATTTAATGTGAATGTATGCATGTTACCTTTTTGGGCGATGACCGGTTACTATGCCTATAAATGCCTAAAAGATAATCTTACAAAAGATTATATTATTCTTGGAATTGTTGCTGCACTTGGGTTTTTATCAAAATATCTTTTTATCTATTTATTAATTGGAATAAAAATCTTTTACGTTTTTTATATAAAAAAAAATAATTTTAAAATTAATTATATTATTCCAGGAATTATGTTTTTATTAATTCTAACTCCCCATTTAATTTGGTTAACAGACAATAATTATATCACAATCACTTATGGTCTAAAGAGAACCGGAGAAATCAAAAACTATCTTGATCATATTATTTTACCATTAACTTTTCTAGGAAAGCAAATTGGAATTTTAATTCCTTTTTTTATTCTTTTATTTATCTTAACCAAAAGTATAAAAACTAATTTTCCTTTTAAAGACCAAAATCTTTTATATTTATTATCTATTGCAATATTACCAGTAGCTTTAATATGTTTTACCTCTGTGATAATGGGTGCAAAAATTAGAACAATGTGGATGACTCCATTCTATTTATTTATTGGGACATTTTTTATTTATCTCTTTCAAAATTACATCGACAATAATAAACTTAAGTCTTTTAACTACATTTTTATTTTTTTATTTTTACTCTCTCCTGTTCTATACGGCTATGTTTCGATTTCACAAACTAATAAAAGAACTGATTATAAAGGAAAGGAAATTGCTAAAGAAGTTGAAAGAAATTTAATAAAATTAAAATACAATAATGTTATGAGTGTAGCTGGTAATGAATGGATTGCTGGTAACCTTTGCTATCATTTAAAATATAGACCAAAATGTATAATCATAGATAGTAATATAACAGCAATATCAGCGGAGGGTAAAAATGGACCTGCTTTATTTAGTTTGAAAGAATTGATATCTGATAATTATAAATAAATGAAAAAATATATTATTTTAATTCCTGTTTTTAATGATTGGCAATCTGTTTTTAAATTAATTGAAAATATTGATTTACAGATAAATGATGAAACTATTGACATTGTAATTGTTAATGATGCTTCAACCGAAAGTTTTGATAATAATCAAAAACAATTTTTAAAAATTAATTCTGTAAAAATTATTAATTTAATTAAAAATGGTGGTCATAGAAAAGCAATCGCAACTGGTCTCAAGTATTGCCAGGAAAATTTAGATTATGATTATATTATTCCAATGGATGGTGATGGAGAAGATAGACCTGAAGAATTAAAAGGTTTCTTTAGCCAAGTTCAAGAAACACAACCTGAAGTGATCACTGCAACTAGAGTAAAAAGAAGTGAAGGTTTTTTATTTAAATTTTTATACTCAATGCATAAAATTTTTACTCACCTCATTACGGGTAAACTTATTAAATTTGGTAATTATGCATGTTTATCAAAAAGCGCAGTTTCAAAACTTTTATCTGACGGATCTGTATGGCTAAGTTATTCTGGTGCTGTTACTAAACATTTTCCGCAATTTTCAACTATTCAATCGATTAGAGGTGAGAGGTATTTTGGACCTTCAAAAATGAGTATTCTAGCACTTATTTTACATTCTTTAAGAATTTCAACAGTTTTTAGAGAAAATATATTTATTCGAGTAGTCATTGTAATTCTTACTTTTGGACTACTTGCTTATTACTCTTCTGCTTATTTTCTTATCCCATCATTAGCTGGTTGGGTATTTTTGTTCTTTATTATTTGTTTAGCTTTAGATGATGATATTAAAAAATTAAATAACTGCCTTAATAATATTAAAAGTCTATCTGATATTTATAGTCGGTAAAAAATCATAACTAGAAGTATCAATTTTTGAAGAATGGCCCCTTCTCATTCTCCAGTTATTACAAAATCCAGTATCTGCAACTGTAATCATATTTCTTCCAAATTTAAAATTTGTTTTATCAATTGCTTTCATTAAATTTTGGGACTTTTCTTTCTTTTCATATGAAAATAAACCTTCATCGTATTTTCCTTTTCTTGATAATCCTGAAAAAATTACACCAGCTTTTTGATAACGAGGACCTTTTAAAAATATTTCTTTTAAAGACTGAATGCACACTTTCGTTAACAAAATACTATCATCACTAGGTATTGGCAAATCTACTTTCTTAGATCTAGAAAAAAACTTTTCATTTTTATCAAAAGGACTATTTCTTATAAAAACAATTACTGATTTTACAACTTGCCTATCAACTCTAATTTTTTCAGCAGCATTTAAACAATGTGCAACGATAGACTCTTTTAATGTATCATAATCTAATACTTTTTTACCAAATGATCTTGATACGCAACAATTTTTTCTTAGATTTGAATTAGATTCAAAATCTATACAATTTATTCCTCTTAACTCCATCACTGTTTTCAAACCAAGAACATTTGTATTTTTTTTTATCCATGCATTACTTGCATCTTTTAAATCATAAGCACTTTTAATATTATTACTTTTGTATAATTTGGATATTTTTCTACCTACTCCCCAAATATCTTCAATTGGAAAATTTTTTAACAAATCATCAATTTCTTTTTCGTTATTCAAAACAAAACTTTTAATTCCAATCTTTTCTTTTTTTGCAATATGATTTGCAACTTTTGATAATGTTTTTGTTTTTGCAACACCAATACTTACGGGGATACCTGTCCATTTTAATATTACAGATCTTAATTCACTAATGAAATTTTCTAAATCTTCGTCTTTGATTAAGCTTAAATCTAAAAAGGCTTCATCAATCGAATATATTTCAATTATTGGACAAAACTTTTTTAGAACATACATTACTCTTCTTGAGATATCTCCGTACAGTGCATAGTTAGAAGAAAATACCTGAACTTTATGAGACTTAACTAAATGCTTAACTTTAAAATAAGGCTCCCCCATCTTTATTCCTATTTTTTTTGCTTCGACTGATCTTGATATAACGCAACCATCATTATTAGATAAAACAACAACAGGAAGTTTATTTATTTTTGGGTTAAAGAGTCTTTCACAAGAGACATAAAATGAATTGCAATCAACTAATGCTATTTTTTTAAAATTTTTATTTTTTAACCTTATGTATGACATAAGTTACCACTCCCCAAACTTGAGTTTCATTATCTTCAGTGATTTCAATAAAATGGTTATGATTACCTAATTTAGAAATTAGAAAAAATTTATTATTTTTTTTAATAATTTTTTTAACTACAAGTTGCCCTTCATAATTAAGGACGGCAATTGAGTTGTGTTGTATATTAAGACTTTTATCAACAATAAGAACATCGCCATCATGAATATTATCTTCAACCATTGATGATCCCGTAACTCTTATTAAAAAAGTAGATGCTTTATTAGTGATAAGTTCTTCGTTTAAATTAATTTCATCTTCTAGATAATCAGTTGCTGGCGAAGGAAAACCTGCGCAGACTTTTTGCAATATAATTGGTAGTTTTTCATTAATTTTCATGTTCTTATTTTGTTCTTTTTTATCTATATTTCAACTAAATTATAGGTTGTATTTAGAGTCCATAGTTGAATCCAAAGGGAATCAAAAAGCGAACATTAGATTAAAATCAAAAAATAGTGTGGATAAAAATTAAGATGATTTTCTTTTGAAATAATTGCCAAGAATAGTTGCGCCTGGCTCAATACTAATAGAGTTGTAAGATATCTTTCCATGAACTTTGGCCGAGGGCCCAATGGCAACTCGATTAGCAGTAATATCGCCTTTAACCTCTCCAAGCACAAAAACCCAATCAGAATTAATATTTCCTGCAACTAAAGAGTTTGATCCAATTTTTAAAAATTTACAAGTAAGGTTTCCATTGACGGTACCATTGAAGAATAAATTACCATCATATTCAACATCAGAATTGCAATTAAAAATATTAGCTTTGCTTGAAAAAATTTCATTCACTTCTTTAGTATCTTTTGAGTAGAATAAGGATCTAAAAAAATTTAACATTATTTAACTCCTAATCTTTTTTGTATATCACTTGATGAGGTTGTAAATCTAAATACATACTTTTCATCCGGTTTTGCTCTTTTGAAACATTCTTGAGCACATAATGCCCCTTCATGAAAACCACTCAAAATCAATTTTAACTTTCCAGGATAATTACAAATATCACCAATTGCAAAAATTCCTTTTTCATTTGTTTCAAAGTTTTTAGTATTGACCTTTAATGATTTTGCCTCAAGATCAAGTCCCCAATTGGCAATAGGGCCAAGCTCCATTTTTAAACCAAAAAAAGCTAGTACGCTATCTACAACTAATTCTTTTATTTCTCCATTATCATGTTTGATTAAAACTTTTTCAATACTATGATCCCCCAAAAAGTCCGTGGGTTGATAGCAAGTTAATATTTCAACTTTACCATCTTTTTTTAAATTCATTGCAAGATCAACAGTATGTTGTGCTGCTCTAAAATCATCTCTTCGATGTACTAAAATAATTTTTTTTGCTATTTTTGAAAGTTCAACTGTCCAATCTAAAGCTGAGTCTCCTCCACCGAAAATACATATAGTTTGGTTTTTAAATTTATTTTTATCTTTTACTGCATAGTGAAGATTAGTTTCTTCAAATTTATCAATATTTTTTATTGGTGGTTTTCTTGGTTCAAAAGAACCAACACCAGCTGCAATAATGACATTTGGAGTTTCAAACTGTTGCTGATCATTAGTTGTCACAATCCAATTATCATTTTTCTTTTCTAATTTTTCAACTCTTTGGTTCAAATGAAATGTTGTA
>CBFHID010000001.1:299699-308207 GCA_965655895.1 Candidatus Pelagibacteraceae bacterium
CTCAATATATGTAACTTTTGGCATAGGCACTTTATATTCATGGAGATATATAAAACAACAATGAAGTATAAAAATTATCCCGTTATATTTGAGATAAAAAAATTTGAGTTGAAAGACGTTTTTAAGATCTCAAGAGGATCTAAGACTTCGATAAATACGATACAAGTAAAAATATGTAAAAAAGACTTAATAGGACGAGGAGAATGTGTACCATACAAAAGATATGGTGATAAACTAGAAGAAATAACAAAAATTTTAAAAAGTAATAAAAATATTAATAATCTTAATGAAATAAAATTTTTATCACTAAGGAATGCAATTTCAAATGCCTATTATGATTTAGAATTAAAAGAAAAAAAAATTTCTTTTAAAAAAATTGTAAAATATACAAGATTCAAAACCGCAATAACCATTCCAATAGTTAATGAAAAGAAATTTAAGAAGCAAGTTATCAAATATAAAAATATTAAATATCTAAAAATCAAACTAAATGAAAAAAATATTTTTAACTATTTAGATATTGTCAAAAAGCATTCTCCGAAAAGTAAAATCATTATCGATGCTAATGAAGGTTGGTCACTATCTTTTTTGAAAGTAAATGAAAAACAATTAAAACAATATAATATTTTATTTATAGAACAGCCTTTGAAATCAAATAAAGATCATTTATTAAAAACTAACTTATCTTTATGTGCAGATGAAAGTTTTCATTTAAATAAAAATAATAAAAATATTAAAAAACTTTATAAATGGGTAAATATAAAACCTGATAAATTTGGAACTGGCAAAGATATTATAAAAGCAATCAAATACGCTCGTAAAAATAAACTGAAAATATTTTTAGGATGTATGGTGAGTAGCTCATTGTCTATTATACCCTCTCTTCAATTTGCAAAATATTGCAATTTGCTTGATCTTGATGGAGCGATGTTTTTATCTAAAGATTATAAATTTGGTCTAAAATATAAAAAAGATAATTTGATTTATAATAAAAACTTTAATTTTGGGTACAACTAATACTGCAGTGTAAAATATATTATCTTTGATTTTAATTTTTTTTTAACTAAAATATAAATGGGGAAAATAAATTGAGCAAGTATCAAGAAACATATAATCGTTCACTATCAAATCCAGATGAGTTTTGGTCAGAGGCCGCTGATCAAGTTAAATGGATTAAAAAATTTGATAAAGTCGTTCACTGTGAAAAAAAACCTTTCTATAGATGGTTTAAAGGTGGAAAAATTAATACATGCTACAATGCTTTAGACCGACACGTTGAGGAAGGAAATGGAGATAGAACTGCACTAATTTTTGATAGTGCAATGACGAATACAAAGAAAAAATTTTCTTATAAAGAATTAAGAGGTGCAACTGCAAAACTTGCAGGTGGACTTCAAAGACAAGGTGTAAAAAAAGGTGACCGTGTCATTATATATATGCCGATGATCCCAGAAGCCATTCAAGCTATGTTAGCCTGTGCAAGAATCGGTGCAGTTCATAGCGTTGTATTCGGTGGATTTGCATCAAACGAGCTTGCAAGTCGTATAGATGATAGTGGTGCAAAAGTTATTTTATCTGCATCTTGTGGTTTAGAACCTGGAAGAACTGTGGACTATAAACCACTGCTTGTGGGTGCTTTAAAAGAGGCAAAACATAAAGTGGAAAAAGTTGTAATTTTTCAAAGAGATTCTCATAAAATTGATTTAGCTGAAGGTTTTGTTGATTGGAATGAATTTATTGACGGAGCTGATAATGCAGATTGTATAGAGTGTGATGCAAATGATCCAGCATATATTTTATACACCTCTGGAACCACTGGAGTTCCCAAAGGAATACTTAGAGATATTGGTGGTCACATTGTTGCATTAAAGTGGACGATGCAAAATGTTTATGACATTAACCCTGGTGATGTTTGGTGGTCTGCTAGTGATATTGGTTGGATTGTTGGTCACTCTTATATTGTATACGGTCCATTATTTCATGGGTGCACGACTGTAGTTTTTGAAGGAAAGCCAGTAGGAACCCCGGATCCTGGGGCTTTTTGGAGAATAATTTCAGAATATAAAGTAAAAACTTTATTTACTGCTCCTACTGCATTTAGAGCAATAAAAAAAGAAGATCCAAATGGTGAATATTTTAAAAAATATGATTTATCACATTTTGAAGCTTTGTATCTTGCAGGTGAAAGAGCCGATCCGGATACAATTCATTGGGCAGAAAAGTTATTACAAAAACCAGTTATTGATCACTGGTGGCAAACTGAAACTAGCTGGACAATTTCTGGTAACTTTAAAGGATTGGGATTATTCAATACGAAATATGGTTCTGCTGGAAAACCAGCTCCTGGATATGATGTTAAAGTTTTAAAAGAAGATGGTAGTGAAGCCAAGCCTGGAGAGATGGGAGATATCTGTGTTAAACTTCCTTTGCCACCAAGTACCTTTCCAACACTCTGGAATGCAGATGAAAGATATGAAGAAAATTATATGACTACTTATCCTGGATACTATCAAACTTACGATGCAGGTCATATTGATGAAGATGGTTATGTTTGGATTATGTCTAGAACCGATGACATTATTAATGTTGCAGGACATAGATTGTCAACGGGTTCTATGGAAGAAGTTCTATCTGAACATCCTGATGTTGCAGAATGTGCAGTGATTGGAATAGCAGATAAACTCAAAGGACAAATGCCAGTTGGATTAGTGGTGTTAAAAGCAGGTGTTACAAAAACACCAGAAGATATTCAAAAAGAGTGTGTAAAAATGATTAGAGAAAAAATAGGACCAGTTGCAGCCTTTAAAACTGCTATTGTAATCAAAAGACTTCCAAAAACTAGATCTGGAAAAGTATTAAGAGGAACAATGAGAAAAATTGCGGATAAAGAAAAATATAAGATGCCAGCAACAATTGATGATCCTGCGATTTTAAATGAAATATCAGACTCTCTTAAAACCGCAGGAATACTCTAAAATTATTTTCTATTAATAAAATAATACCCAATAACAATAGGTATGGATACCATTAAAAATTTTCCAAAAATTATTAATGTAGGTAAAACGAATTTCATTTGAGTTCTTCCATCAGGAAGGAAAAACATAATAATTAAAATTATAAAGGCTAAAACAAAATTTACCAATCCTATAGACTTAGAATTCAAACCTAATTTTGAAACTTCTATAAATTTAGAATTGAAGTTTACCATTAAACTTAAAATTACAATCGCAAAAAAAACAAAATTTACAAAATAAGCCATTCCAGCTGATCCACTTCCCATGATAACTCCTTTTATTTATTAAATAATGTTTATTTAAATTAAATAAATTTTAAAAAATTTAAACCCTAAAATGTCAAAACTGCTAAATAAACTAAATTTACAACTAAAGGTATAATGGTCATCATCATACCAATAACTCTTAGAATACCTTTTTTTAAGAACATACTTGCGGCGTGAGAAACTCTACCAAGAACAAATATTGACCCTAAATAAGCAACGAAATCACAATTTTTTGATAACTGATCAACTATAACCAAGCTAATAAGAAACATAGGAGTAAATTCTGAAAAATTACCATGAGCTCTTACTGCTCTTATTAGTTTTTCATTATTACCCTCACCTATTGCTAATCCAGATTTTCTTCTGGTGTAAGCGGCATTGAAAGATAGTCCAATAAAAATAAGTAAAAGGGCAATAGTTACATAATAAATATTATTGCACATAATTATTCTTCTAATTAAATTTTATTTGTGATTTAAAAAGTCTCTTTCAATACACATTGCGATACCCATACCGCCACCAATACAAAGAGTTGCTAAACCTTTTTTAACTTTTCTTTTTTGCATCTCATGAATTAAAGATACAAGAATTCTAGCACCAGATGCTCCGATTGGATGACCAAGAGCAATCGCACCACCATTGACATTTATTTTGTCAGCAGTAAAACCAAGCTCTTTATTTACTGAGATTGCTTGTGCTGCAAATGCTTCATTAGCTTCAACTAAATCAACTTGATCTTCGCCCCAACCAGCTTTTTCTAAAGCTTTTTTAGAAGCAGGGATTGGACCGGTTCCCATAATTGATGGATCTACTCCGCATTGTGCCCAAGAAACTATTCTTGCTAGAGGTTCAATTTTTCTTTTCTTTGCTTCTTCAGCAGTCATTAATACAACTGCTGCGGCACCATCATTAATACCAGAAGCATTACCTGCAGTAACTGTGCCATCTTTCTTAAATGCAGGCCTTAATTGAGATAATTTATCAACTGTTGTGTCTGATTTTGGATATTCATCTGTATCAAATGTTTTTTCTTGTTTTTTAATTTTTACTTTAATTGGAACAATTTCGTCTTTAAACTTCTTTTCTTTAATTGCTTCAGTTGCCTTTCTTTGAGATGAAGATGCAAAAGTATCCTGATCTTCTCTCGAAATTTTATATTTTTCAGCAACATTCTCAGCGGTAATACCCATATGATAATTGTTATAAGCATCCCACAGACCATCAACGATCATGCTATCTGTTAATGTACCAGGCCCCATTTTAATTCCATTTCTTAAATTTGCAAAATGTGGAGCGTTACTCATGCTCTCTTGACCACCAGCAACCATAACATTTCCATCACCACATAATAGTGAGTTATAAGCTAAAGCAACTGAGGCTAATCCTGATCCACATACCTGATTAATTGTTGTTGCAGTTTTATCTTTTGAAATTCCAGCGTGAATTGCTGCTTGTCTTGCTGGGTTTTGTCCAGCGCCAGTCGTTAACACCTGTCCCATATAAACCATATCAACATCATCTGCTTTTAAGTGAGAATGGTTCATGCATCTTTTGATAACTTCTGCTCCAAGTTGAGGTGCAGTTTGTGAAGCTAAAGAGCCACCAAACGATCCGATTGCAGTTCTAAAGGCACTTGTGATTACGATATTATTTTTATCTGACATTTATTTTCTCCTAATTAAATTATTGATAATGTTGACCGCCATTAATATTTAAAGTTGCTCCAGTCATAAAAGCTGCTTCATCACTACATAAGTAACTTACTAAAGAAGCAATTTCTTTTGGATCTGCTAATCTTCCAACAGGAATTTGAGCAATGATACTATCTAATATTTTTGGATCAATTTTTTTAACCATATCTGTTCCAACATAACCAGGTGCAATTGCATTTACAGTAACACCTTTATTTGCATTTTCTTGTGCAACAGCTTTTGTAAAACCTATGATGCCAGCTTTAGCAGCTGAGTAATTTGACTGCCCCATTTGTCCCTTAACACCGTTGATAGAGCTAATTGAAACAATTCTACCGAATTTTTTTGCCCTCATGTTTTCAATTACATTTCTTGTTACGTTAAACATTGAGTTTAAATTAATATTGATTACTGCATTCCATTCTTCAACGGACATTTTATGTAAAAATTTATCTTTAGTTATTCCTGCGTTATTAACTAAAATATCTATTGTATTTCCCGCTTCTTCTTCAATTTGCTTAATTGCTCTTACGCAATCTTCATAATAAGAAACATCAAATTTTATTACTTTAATCCCAGTCTTTTTTGAAAATTCATTTGGACCTTCCGGTGTTCCAATATAACTTGCAACTACATCAAATCCGTCGTCTTTTAATTTTATTGAAATTTCAGCACCAATCCCTCTTGTACCACCAGTTACTAATGCTAATTTTTTTGACATGAAAATCGTATATAAGGTTTTTTTTAAATTACTACAAGGCTAGATTATAACTTGGGGGGAAAAATCTAACCTTGTAAATAATGACTAAATTAATTTTTAGTTTCAGCTTTTACTGAAGTTTTAGTAGTTTCTTCAGAAACAACTTTTTTAAGTTCAGTTAAACCATCCAAAAATCTTGTATTTAGAATTTGGTAAGCTTCATTAGCTGTTTTTTCATTGATCTTAGATAATTCAGCAACGTTTTTTTGAGCTTCTACGATTGCTTTCTTAACTAATTCAATTGAATTAGCTGCAGATTCTTGAGTGTTACCTTTTGCAACTTCAGAAGTAGCATCTTTAGCACTTGCTATTGCAGTGTTTAAGATTTCAACTTGTTTATTTGCAAATGCATTTACACCTTCAAAAACAGCTTTAGATGCACCAGCTACCGCCTCAAGAGTTTTCTTTTGAGCATCGATATAACTTGCAGAGTTAACATCTAATTTCGGTAATTTAGTTGCCGAAAGTACTTTTTGAAAATCAAACATTTCAAAAGGGTTATTTGAGTTAAACATATTTATTTTCCTTATTTATTATTAATTTAAGAGTGATATATATTGCGATGCGCAATAAATCAAGGTCTAAAATTAAATAAAATTATAAATTATTGAATTTATTGTATTTTATTTATATGCTTTGCAGCATATTATATTGCAAAACAAAATAATATGTTGCAATAGCTAAAATATATAATTTAATAATAAAAATTAAAAATTAAAGAGATATATGAAAAAAAATAATAATGGTCAGAATTTCGAAAAAATCGAAACCCCAAATTTTGACCAACTCAATGACATTTTTCAGAATAATATAAAAATTTATAATAACTTCGTTAAAAAATCTAATTCAGCTTATCAGAAACCTAAGATCAAAGTTAAGGGGGATGGAAAAAACAATTCTCAATCAAATAAAGAATTTAGCTCCATAGACTTATTAAATCTAATAAACCCCACAACTACAAAAATTACTAATACACTTATTGATGTTTCCACTCGAATGGCAAGTAATCCAACTTTATACTATGAGCATATAAATAAATGGATCCAGCAAATCGCTTCTTTAAATTTTTATTTTATAGCAAGATTGTCAAACCAGTCTGCCGATCCTGTTATTAAACCGGGTAAAACTGATAAAAGGTTTTCTGCATCTGAGTGGACAGATAATATTTTTTTTGATTTTATCAAACAGTTCTATCTTCTAACTTCAAGTATGATGGATCAGTTAGTGGATTCTCTAGAGCATATTGATCCAAAGCAAAAAAAACTGATAAAGTTTTATACAAATCAAATAAATGCAGCATTTTCTCCTACAAACTTTGCTGCAACAAATCCTGAAATTTTAAATCAAACAATCCAAGAAGGTGCTCAAAATCTAGTCAGAGGTTTTGAAAACTTTAAGAAAGATTATTTAAAACATCCTAACAAAATGTTTATATCGCAAACTGCTGAAGAATTTACTGTAGGAGAAAATATTGGAAATACAAAAGGTTCTGTTATTTTCAAAAATAATGTTTTTGAATTAATCCATTATAAACCTGAAACAAATACTCAGTATGAAAAACCAATGTTGGTCATTCCCCCGTTTATCAATAAGTTTTATATAATGGATTTAAATGAAAAAAAATCGATGGTTAAATATCTAATTGAAAATAATCATAATACTTTTTTAATATCATGGAAAAATCCAAAATCGGATAGCAAAGACTTTGGATTCAATGAATATATCAATGAAGGTGTTTTAAAAGCGCTTGATGTAGTTTGTGAACAAACTGGTTCAGATGGTGCAAATACCACTTCTTATTGTGTTGGTGGAACTTTGACATCAATGGTTTTGGCTCATTTAGCTAATCAAAAAAATATTAAAAATAAAATTTTATCTTCAACATATTTTGCTAGTTTAATAGATTTTACCGAACCTGGAGATCTCGGAGTATTTATTAGTGAAGAACAAATAGAAATGATTGAAAAGCAAATGAAAACAAAAGGCTACTTTGATGGAAAAGATATGGCTGCTTGTTTTAATTTTTTAAGACCAGGAGATCTTTATTGGAACTATGTAATAAATAATTACCTCAAGGGAAATCAACCTACGGCTTTTGATATGCTGTATTGGAATAGTGACTCAACACGAATTCCAGAAGTTCTTCACAGTGATTATTTAAGGTCAATGTATTTAAATAATCTTTTAATAAAAAAAGAGTATAAATTCAGTGGAAACGTTTTGGATATATCAAAAATTAAAACTCCTATGTTTCATGTGGCAACAACGGATGACCATATCGCACCATGGAAATCTGTATATATGGGGCTAAACCATTACAAAGGAAATATTGAATTTACCTTAGCAAATTCAGGACATATTGCTGGAATTATTCAAGGAAAGGGTGCCAAGCCTGGTAAACAATATTATTTTGAAAATAAAAATATAGAAAAAGACTCAAACAAATGGCTTGAAAATTCTAATAAAATTGAAGGTTCTTGGTGGCCAAAATGGATGGAATGGCTCAAACAACACTCTGGTGAGCTAAAGAAAGTAGAGCAAATTAATTTAAATAAATTTAAAGAAATATATAAAGCACCTGGAGAATATGTTTTAGAGAAATAAAAATGATAGAAATAAAAAAATATTCAAATCGTAGACTGTATAATACTGAGACGAGCTCATATATCACTCAAGAAGATATTGTGGCCCTTGTCAAGCAAGGCAAACAATTTAAAATTAAAGATGTTGAGACAAAAAAAGATATTACCTCAAGTATTTTAACTCAGATTGTTTTA
>CBFHID010000001.1:308306-372444 GCA_965655895.1 Candidatus Pelagibacteraceae bacterium
TTTTTAAAACAAATTATTCTTTTTTATGAAAATGATAGATCTTCAGAAATGTTTGGATTTTTAAATAATGTAATGAATTTTGCAGATGCTAATAAATTTTTCACAGGAGGGTTTCAAAATATCATGAAATTTAACCCTTTTGATTTCCAGAATTACTTTAATAACGTAAATTCAACTGATACCAACCAAGAGACAAAAAGCAGCTCTTATTCAAAAGATGAAGATCAAGAAAATAAAAAAGATGAGCAAATTGATAAGCTTGCAACTCAAATAGACGAATTAAAATCTCAAATAAATAAAATTAATAAAGAAAAAGTTAATTAAAAGAAAAGGGCTGGCCCTGACTTTTTGTAATTAATTTTTGATCCCAAACTATTTTTTTACCACTAATAATTGTGCCAAATGGAGATACTCCAATTTGCATACCGTCAAATGGAGTCCATCCACAATTACTAACTATCCACTCATTTTTTATCTCATACTTCTTATTTAGGTTATAAATTGTTAAATCTGCAATATTGCCCTCTTTTATTTCACCCCTATTTTTTATTCCAAATAATTTACATGGATTGGTACATAAAAGTTTGATCAATTTATCTAAAGTGATTTTTCCCTTTAAATAATAATCTGTCATTATTATTCCTATCGTTTGTGTTCCCGGCATACCAGATGGACTTTTTGGGTAAGGTTGGTTTTTTTGTTCCTTAGTATGAGGGGAATGATCTGAACCAATAATTTCAATTAAACCATCATCTAATCCTTTCCAAATACCATCTCTATGATCTTTAGTTCTAATAGGTGGATTAATTTGAGCAAAGGTATTAATTTGGTCATAAATATCAGGAGCAAAAAAAGTTAGGTGCTGGGGAGTTGTTTCTAATGTTACAAATTCTTGAGGATTTTCTCTAATATAATCAATCTCATCTTTTGTGGTAATATGAAGTATGTGAATTTTCTTTTTATGTTTATTGGCAAAATCAATAAGTTTTTTTGTAGATGACATGGCACAATCAACGCTTCTCCATTTATAATGAGATTTAACATTGCCCTCTTCAATGATGTTTTTTCTTGCCAAAAGCATATCCTCATCCTCAGAATGTACAGAAACAATTTTTGGTGAATTTTTAATAACCTGTTCTATATAAAAATCTTCTTTAACTAAAAGATCGCCTGTTGATGAACCTACAAACATTTTGACACCACAACAACCATCCAACCCGTTTAAGAAACTAAGTTTATTTGAATTCTCATTAGTCGCTCCAAAATAAAATGCGTAATTACAATGCATATTATTTTTTGCTCGATTTAATTTATCATTTAGCATTTCTAGATTGTCAGTTATTGGAGATGTATTTGGCATCTCAAAAGTTCCAGTAATTCCACCCAATACTGCTGCCCGACTTCCACTTTCTAGTGTTTCTTTTTCTGGATGACCAGGCTCTCTGAAATGAACGTGGGTATCAATAAAACCTGGGAAAATTGTTAAACCGCTACAATCTTGGATATCAGCATTTGCTGAAATTATATTTTCTTGAATTTTTAAGATTTTATCATTCTCAATTAAAATATCCAAATCTTGCAATTGATTATTGTAATATACTTGACCATTTTTTAATAATAATGACATAATAGATATCTTAATGACAACTAACTATACAACAAAACTTAAAAACAAAAGAATAATTTCAATAAATGGGGATGAATCTGATATTTTTTTAAATAATATTATTACAAATGATATCAAAAAAATTGATAATAATTCTGCTATCTATTCTTGCTTACTAACTCCACAAGGTAAAGTTATAAGTCATTTCTTTATTGTTAAAAACAATGTTGAAATCTTAGTAATCATTGATGATTATTTGGCTGATGAATTTATTGAAAAATTAAATGTTTATAAATTAAGATCAAAAGTAGAAATAAATTTAAAAAATGAATATGAAATAATTTTTTCATTAAGTGATAATTTAAAAATTAAATCTATAATTGAGTTTAATGACCCTAGAAATAAATCATTTGGAAAATATTTTATTGTAAATCAGGGTGATCAATTTCAAATCAACTTTGATGCAAATGACTTCTACTTAAATTTTTTAATCAAAAATAATCTTGTTGATGCAATTTTTAGAAATATAAAAGATCAATACTTTTCTTTAGAGCTGAATATGAAAGAATTTAAAGCAATAGATTTTTCTAAAGGGTGCTATGTGGGTCAAGAAAATACTTCTAGAATGAATTTAAAAAATAAAATTTCTAAAAGAATACTTCAAATAGAAAGTAAATCAGATTTGACTCCAAATGAAGAATTGAAATTTGAAAACGAAATTATAGGAAAAATTTTAACATCTAAGCCTAATTTTGCTTTAATCAAAATGAAAAATTTTGATTTATTTATAAACAAACACCTTAGCAGCAATTCATGTAATGATATTAGAATTATCAAACCATCTTGGCTTAACTAATTTGGTGCGGTCAGAGAGACTTGAACTCTCACGGGAAAACCCACACGGCCCTCAACCGTGCCTGTCTACCAATTCCAGCATGACCGCTTTTTTTGACTATATTCACAATATAAAATGTGACATTAATGTTAAATATTTTTTTTTAAATAAGTATTATATTTAATTATGAGTAGCGAATTAAAATTTAATTCAGAAATCAAGAACCAAACAAGTGAATTATATAATAAAATTCACCTTTCAATTCCACAAATTGAATGGCCAACTATTGCTCCTTATATTTATGAAATCAACAAATTAAAAAAGGAAAAAGGTGTTACAATCTTAGCACATAATTATCAAGCACCTGAAATTTTTTATGGGGTTGCAGATATTGTTGGTGATTCATTGGGATTGGCTATTGATGGGTCAAAAGTAAAGACAGATAAAATCTTAATGTGTGGAGTGCACTTTATGGCTGAGACAGCTAAAATTATGTCTCCAGAAAAAAAAATTTTATTACCAGATCTTTCTGCTGGGTGCTCACTGGCTGAGTCAATCACTGCAAGTGATGTAAGAAAGTTGAAAAAAGAAAATCCGGGAGTGCCCGTCGTAACTTATGTGAATACTTCAGCAGCCGTTAAAGCTGAAACAGATATTTGTTGCACTTCCGCAAATGCAGTTAAAATTGTAGAGTCCTTAAACGTTAAAAAAGTTATTTTTTTACCAGATGAATATCTAGCAAAGTATGTGGCAAGCAAAACAAAAGTCGAAATTATTTCATGGAAAGGAAAATGTGAAGTTCATGAAAGATTTACAGATCATGAAATTTTTGAGTTAAGAAAAAAATATCCAGATTTAAAAGTTGTATCTCATCCAGAATGTCCTCCAGAAGTCATTAATGCTTCTGACTATACCGGATCAACCGGATCAATGATTAATTATGTCAAAAACACTGAAGCAAAAGACATCTTTTTAGTCACGGAATGTTCGATGAGTGACAATGTTCAAATTGAAAATCCTAATATTAATTTCATTAAACCATGTAATCTATGTCCACATATGAAAAAAATAACATTAAAAAGTATTTTAAAATCACTTAAAGAGGAAAATTACCTTATTGAAATTGATGATGAGACAATTTCAAGAGCTAAAGGTGCAATAGAAAAAATGATTGCTATCGGCAGGTAATTATTTGTGAAAAAAGTAGAATTAAATTACATAAATAAATTAGTTAAACTCTCCATCGATGAAGATAAAATTAATCAAGATATTACATCTAAATTAACTATTCCTAACAACTTTATTACAAATGTAAAAATTATATCCAAGGGTTATGGAATTTTATATGGAATAGAATTGGTAAAAAAAATCATTAAGGTAATAGATAAAACTATTATTATTAAAGTTTATAAAAGCGATGGACATTTAATAAAACCCAATATTAAAATTGCAGAACTCAAAGGTAAAGCTCGATCTATTTTAAAAATAGAAAGAATAATTCTTAATTTTTTAGGTCATCTATCTGGAGTAGCAACAGAAACAAAAAACCTTATTCATAAAACAAAAAAATACAAAACAAAAATTTGCTGTACAAGAAAGACAATTCCTGGACTGAGATATTTACAAAAAAAAGCAGTAAAAGTAGCTGGTGGTACCAATAATCGATATAATTTAAAAGAAGAGATATTTATTAAAGATAATCATCATTTAGATTCAAAAAAATTCAGAGATAAAATTTTATTAACTATAAATAAGAATAAAAATAAAAAAATTATTAATGTTGAAGTTGACAATATTATTCAACTAAAAAAAATTATTGATTTAAAAATTGATAGAATATTACTTGATAATTTTTCTCCAACCAATTTAAAAAAAGCATTAAGATTAATACCAAATAAAATTGAAACAGAAGCTTCTGGAAATATTAATAAATCAAATATACTTCATTATGCAAAAACGGGTGTTAAAAGAATATCATTAGGCTATTTAACCCACTCTGTTAAAAATTTTGATTTTTCTTTGGAATATTAATTCACTTTTTTTTTAGATAGTATTTTTGCTTGTGCAGCTGATAATCTTGCAATCGGGACTCTATAAGGTGAGCAAGATACATAATTTAAACCAGCTTTTTGGCAAAATTTTATAGAGTCTGGATCTCCACCATGTTCACCGCAAATACCAAGCTTAATTTTAGGTTTATTTTTTTTTGCATTATTACATGCCAGTTCAACTAATTGTCCTACTCCATTCACATCAATGCTAACAAATGGATCTACTTTAAAAATATTATTATCGACATAATCATCTAAAAACTTACCAGCATCATCTCTACTAATTCCAAGTGTGGTCTGAGTTAAATCGTTAGTACCAAAACTGAAGAAGTCTGCATATTTTGCAATATCTTTTGCGTTTAAAGCGGCTCTTGGTAATTCGATCATTGTACCTACAAGATAATCTAGTTTTTGATTATATTTTTTTGTTATTTCCAAAGCTTTTTTGTCTACAAGCTCTCTCAAAATCTCAAGTTCTTGGCCAGTTGCAATTAATGGGATCATGATCTCAGGCAGAACCTTTATTTTTTCTTTTTTACATTCAATGAGCGCTTCAAATATTGCCTCGCATTGCATTTCATATATTTCTGGATAAGAAATTGCTAATCGACAGCCTCTATGGCCTAACATTGGATTTTCTTCGTGTAGATCTGAAATTCTATCTTTAATTTCTTTTTCTGAAATACTTAAAGATAATGCAACTGATGAAATTTCTTTCTCACTTTTTGGTAAAAATTCATGCAAAGGTGGGTCAAGCAATCTAACAGTAACTGGAAGACCATTCATTATAGTAAATATTTCTTTAAAATCTTTCTTTTGAAATGGCAAAATTTTTCTTAGTGCAATATTTCGGTCTTCTCTTGATTTCGATAATATCATTTGCCTGACATATAAAATTCGTTCTTCATCAAAAAACATATGTTCAGTTCTACATAAGCCAATACCTTCTGCGCCAAATTCTCTTGCAACCTTTGTATCTAAAGGTGTCTCAGCATTAGTTCTTACTTTCATTTCCCTGGCATTATCTGCCCAAGACATAATTGTTGAAAAATCACCAGAAATATCAGGTTTTATTGTTTTTACTTCACCTGACATTACTTCGCCACTTGAACCGTCAATTGTGATGATATCACCTTCTTTAAAAACTCTACCACTCACTTTAAAATTTTTACTTTCATAATCAATTTGGATATTACCAGATCCAGATACACATGGCTTACCCATTCCTCTAGCAACAACAGCGGCATGACTTGTCATACCACCTCTACAAGTTAAAATACCTTCGGAAGCATGCATTCCATGAATATCTTCAGGGGAGGTTTCTAATCTTACTAATATTGTCTTTTGATTTTGTGATTTCAATATTTCCGCATCATCTGCTGAAAAAGTAATTTTCCCTGATGCAGCACCCGGAGATGCTGGCAAACCTTTTGCGATTATATCTTTATCTGCCTTAGGATCTAAAGTTGGATGTAGCAAGGTATCTAACATTTTTGGATCTATTCTTAAAAGAGCTTCGTCTTTATTTATTAATTTTTCCTTAACCATATCGACTGCGATTTTAATTGAAGCTTTAGCAGTTCTTTTTCCAGATCTAGTTTGTAGCATCCAAAGTTTTTTATTTTCGACTGTGAATTCAATATCCTGCATATCTTTATAATGCTTTTCTAATTTTTTATAAATTTTTACTAACTCTCCATAAACAGCAGGCATAGTTTCTTCCATTGAAGGAGCAACTGACTTTGCTTCAAGACGTGCTTTTTTTGTAATATTTTGAGGAGTACGAATACCTGCAACAACATCTTCGCCTTGAGCGTTTATTAAATATTCTCCATAAAAACTTTTATCACCCGTTGATGGATTTCTTGTAAATGCTACTCCTGTTGCGCAATCGTCACCCATATTTCCAAAAACCATTGATTGAACATTAACAGCCGTACCCCATTCTTCAGGAATATTATTTAATTTTCTATAAGTTTTTGCTCTTTGATTTCTCCAAGACTGGAAAACTGCCCCAACAGCTCCCCAAAGCTGCTGGTTAACATCTTGGGGAAAATCTTTTTTAATTTCCCTTTTAATTACATCTCTAAAATCTTTGATTAATTTTTTCCAATCTTCTGCATCTAAATCTGTATCTAGAGTAACACCTTTTGTTAATTTATAATTTTCAATTAAATCTTCAAAATTATGATGACCCACACCAAGTACAACATTGCTATACATCTGAATAAAACGTCTATAGCTATCATATGCAAAAGTATCATTCTTTGTTTTAGAAGCTAAACCTAATACTGTCTCATCATTTAAGCCAAGATTCAAAACTGTATCCATCATTCCAGGCATAGAAACTCTTGCTCCTGATCTCACTGAAACTAATAGAGGATTTTTTTTATCTCCAAACTTCTTACCAATTTTTTTTTCTACTTCTTTAATTGCAGATTTTACTTGCTTATCTAATCCAATAGGGTTTTTTCGATTTCTTTTATAAAATTCATTACAGGCTTCGGTGGTAATCGTAAAACCTGGTGGAACCGGCAAACCAATTTTAATCATTTCAGACAAGTTCGCCCCTTTGCCTCCAAGGAGGTTTTTTAAACCAATTTTATTCTTCTTTGGTGGTTTGCTAAAGTTAAAAACCCAAGTAGCCATTATTTAAGATCCATCTAATTTTGAAAAATCGGTAAATTTTTCAAAGGTTTTACATAAGAGGGTTAATAATTCTAGCCTATTTTTTCTTACCTGTTGATTATCGTCATTCACTTTCACATTATTAAAGAAACTATCAGTCATAGGCTTTAGTTCCGATAAAAGGGTAACTGTTTTATCATTATCTCTAAGTCGACTTGGAGTTGTAAAATAATCTCTTATTTCATTAATTTTAATCAAAATCTCATCTTCAGATGGATGTTGAAATAGAATATTCTCTGGGTTTCCAAAAAACTCTTCATTATTTTCAACTGATTGATCTAAAATATTTTTTGACCTTTTATAAATTTGTATAGAGTCTTGACCTTGTGGTTTTTTAAAACATTTTGAAAGCTCATTTATATTTTTCATAATTAAATAAAAATCATCAGATCTATTATTTTCTAGAATAGAATTTGTAATATCCAATCTTGCTCCCTTATCTTTTAAATTAATTTTGAAACGTTCAATAAAAAAATCAAAAAGGTCTTCAATTACTTTCTCATTAGTCAAATTATGCTTTTGAGAAAAATATAAATTTTTTGAATTATTTAATATTTCTTTTAATGATAAGCTTATTCTATTTTCGGTAATCAATCTTAAAACACCAAGACAAGCTCTCCTTAATGCAAACGGATCTTTTGAACTTGTTGGTTTTTCATCAATTCCAAAAAAACCAATTAAAGTATCTATCTTATCAGCAATAGCCACGCTGATAGAAATTTTTTCTTTAGGAACATTTCCACTTGGACCATTTGGTAAATAATGGTTTTGAATCGCGTTACTAATTTCTTTACTAAACCCTTGTTCAATTGCAAAATAACTTCCGATAACTCCTTGTAGCTCTGGATACTCACCTACTAAATCTGAAACTAAATCAGATTTACTAATTGATGCTGCAATTTCTGTATCTTCTTTGTTTGCTCCTATACTATCAGCAATTACTGATGCTAACTGACGAACTCTTTGGGTCTTATCATATAAAGTTCCTAATTGCTGATAAAATATAATAGTATTTAATTTTGAAACCTGTTTTACTAAATTTTGTTTTTTATTTTTATCCCAAAAAAACTTTGCATCAGAAAGTCTTGCATCAATTACTTTTTCATTTCCCTTGGTAATTAAATTTTTATTATCATAATTATTTGCTACAAATAAAAAAGAGTTGGTTAATTTTAAATCTAATTCTAATTTCATAGGGAAATATCTTTGATGATTTATCATAGTTAAATTCAGGAGCTCATCAGGTAATACAAGATAGTCTTTGCTAAATTTTCCTTTTAAAATAACGGGTGTCTCAACTAAATTAGTAACTTCCTCAACCAGTTTTCTATTTAATTCGGTTAAACATTTATTTTTTTTTAATTCTTTCTCTAAATCGGAAAGTATTTTTTTTTCTCTTTCCGTGTGATCTAGTTTGATATCATTTTTTTCAAGAAGCTTTTTATAATCTTTTAAATTTTTTATTTTAATTTCTTTATCTTCAAAAGGACCGTTTATAAATGTGACGTTTGAGGAGTTAATATGAAAAAATTTAAAATCTAAGGTTTTGTTATCAAATAAACAAAGTATTGATTTTAATGGTCTGCCCCAGAAACAATCATGATCAGACCATCTCATAGACTTTTTCCAATAAATAGATTTTAAAATTAATGGTAAATGGCTAGTCAAAATATCGCTGGTTAGAATTGTTTTTTCAGGTAAATTTGCAAAGTAGAATTCACCTTTGTCAGTGTTTTTTGTTATTAAATCTTTTTTTTCTATACCTCTAGATTTTAAAAAACCCTCTAAAGCTTGATCATTACAACCAACTTTTGGACCTTTAATTTCTTGAGGCTCTATTTTTTGATTGAGTGAAATTTGATCTATAAAGACAACTAATCTCTTTGGTGTAGAAAAAACATTGATTTCTTTAAATTTAATAAAATTTTCATTTAATAATTTTAAAATTAAATCTTTAATCTGGTTTCTGGCGCTAATTTGTAAGCCATGTGGGATTTCTTCTGAGTAAAGCTCTAACAAAAAATCAGACATTATTGTTTTGTAATCCAAAGCTCACCACAAGCTTTGGCAAGAGTTCTAATTCTGTTGATATAATTAGCTCTTTCAGTAACACTGATTACTCCTCTTGCGTCAAGAAGATTAAATAAATGACTTGCCTTTAAACATTGATCATAAGCGGGCAAACAAAGTTTTTTTTCTGCTAAATCTTTTGACTCTTTTTCAACCTTGTTAAACTGGTCAAACAAACTGTCAGTATTTGCGTGCTCAAAATTATAAGCAGAAAATTCTTTTTCAGATTGTAAAAAAACATCTCCATACTTAACGCCTTCACTATTCCAGTCTATATCATAGACGTTGTTTTTATTTTGAATGTACATGCATATTCTTTCTAATCCATATGTTATTTCAGCAGAAACTGGTTTACATTCAAAGCCAGCCATTTGTTGGAAATAAGTAAACTGTGTAATTTCCATTCCATCACACCAAACTTCCCAACCCAATCCTGAAGCACCAAGTGTTGGACTTTCCCAATCATCTTCTACAAATCTTATATCATGATCTTTATAGATAATGCCAAGAGCAGTTAAACTTTTAAGATAAAGTTTTTGAATATCTTTTGGTGAAGGTTTAATAATCACTTGAAATTGATAATAATGCTGTAAACGATTTGGATTTTCTCCATAACGTCCATCTGTTGGCCTTCTAGAAGGTTGTACATACGCTGCCTTCCAAGGTTTTGGTCCTAGAGATCTTAAAGTTGTGGCTGGATGAAAAGTTCCTGCACCAACTTCAATATCGTATGGTTGCAAAACTATACAACCTTGATCGGACCAAAATTTTTGAAGTTTAAATATAATTTCTTGAAATGTAAGATAAGGTAATTTTTTTTTAACTTTTTTAACATTTGCCTTTTTTTTAATTTTTGATTTTACTTTCTTAGTTTTTTTTTTATTTTTAATCATAATCCAAATCTATTCCATAAAGATCTAGTTTCAATTTCATCAACAATTGTATTCAACTGATTAGATACCTGACTTGATAGTTTTTTCTTTAACCAACTTTCTGGCTTATCATATTTTTTGATGATTACTTTTTTTCCAAACTTTTCTTGAATGACGTCTTCCATATTACCAAGACCATCAATTAAACCAAGCTCCTTGGACTGTATACCTGACCAAAATTCACCCGTAAACAATGTGTCATCTAGATTGGTTTGTAAATTATTTTTTCTACTCTTTTTTACCAAATTAATAAATTGCTCATGAAGATCTAATTGAATTTTTTTTAATCTCTCAATATCCTCTGGTTTTTCATCTAAAAAAGGATCGAGCGTACTTTTATTTTTTCCTGCAGTATGAACTCTTCTTTCAATTCCAATTTTTTTAATTAATTCCTTTAATCCAAAAGATGAATAAATCACTCCAATTGAACCGACAATAGAACTTGGATTTGCATAAATTTCATCTCCAGCACATGCAAGCATATATCCACCTGACGCTGCAACATCTTCTGCAAATGTGAAAACTTTAATCTTTTTTTCTTCAGCCAATTTTCTTATCAAAGAATATATTAAATGTGATTGAACTGGAGATCCTCCAGGCGAATTAATTGAGATTGCAACGGCTGCAAGTTTTTTTTGACTAAAAGCTTTTTTTATAATTTGCTCATGACTATTTAGACTCATGCCCTGTTGAAAACGTCCTACATTTCCAATAACACCGCTCAAACGTATATGTGCAACCTGTGGTTTTTTTGAAAAAAACATATTTGTTAAAATACTTATATTTATTGCTAATTTAATTAAAAGTTCTTATTACAGCTGCGTCATTTCATTGTTAACAAATGGTTAGCAAATACGTTAGAAACACTTATGCTATTAAAGGTCGTTCCATTTAAAAAGTCTAAATTAAACCCATTTGAGGAGATAAAATCTACTTTTGAGGATCAGCTAAAGCTAGTTGATGATCATATTAAACTAAAGCTTTCCAGCCATGTTGAGCTTGTGGGCGAAATGGCTACGCATTTAATGAAAACTGGTGGTAAAAGACTAAGACCGCTTTTAACAATTTGTTCATCAGAAATTTTTAACTACAAAGGTAAAAGGCACATTAATTTAGCTGCATGTGTTGAGCTAATACATAACGCAACCTTGCTGCATGATGATGTAATTGACAATAGTAAATCTAGAAGAGGTTTTAAAACAACAAATGCAATATGGGGAAATAAAAGTTCAATCCTAGCAGGAGACTATCTTTTAAGTCGATGCTTTGAAATGATGGTTGATGATGGGTCAGATGAAATTTTAAAAATTTTATCTTCGGTATCATCTGAAATTGCACAGGGTGAAATTATGCAACTACAATTTGAAAAACAAGTTGATATGGTTGAAAAAAATTACTTAGATATCATATCATCAAAAACCGCTTCACTTTTTGGAGCTTCAATGCGTGTGGGTGGTTGCATAAATAACAGATCAAGTAAAGAAAAAGAAGCATTAGAATCTTATGGTAGAAACCTTGGTATATGTTTTCAAATCACAGATGATATTTTAGATTACTCTTCTAAAGAAAAAGTTTTTGGTAAAAAAATTGGTAATGATTTTATCGAAGGAAAAATAACCTTACCTATTATACTACTCTTTCAAAAATCTGATCCTGCAGAAAGAGAAGTTCTTCATAAATTATTTGCTCAAAATGAAAGATCAGAAGATGATTTTGATCAAACTTTGAATTTAATTAAAAAGTATCAAATCATTGAAGCTTGTAAAAAAAGAGCAGACTATTTTTCAAATGTTGCAGCTGACTCTTTGGCTATTTTTGAAAAAAACTTTGTAGTAAAAAAACTTCAAGAGCTAGCTTTTTATATTATAAATAGAATTAATTAATCAAATATAATCCAAAATTTAAAATGGCAGCAAAAGATACCCATGCTAAATATGGTATCATCAGTGCAAATGATATTTTTGATTTTGGATAATATAAAGACATCAATAGAATTATAGCAAAGATTAATAATAAAATATTAATAAAAGCCATCAAAATTAAATGAAAATAAAAAAAAACAAAACTCCAGCTCAAATTAATAAAAAGATGATAAAAATAAAGTCTCATAATTTTTTTTGAAAAATGTCCATCAGATGCTTTATATTTTTCATAGACTATCCAAATAGCGATACTCATAAATGCATATAAGATTGTCCAAACAGGTCCAAATATCCAATTAGGAGGAGAGAAAGATAGTTTATTTAAAGTTTGATACCAAGGATCAATATTTATTCTTGTTACCCACCCAGCTATTGAAGAAGATAAAAAAGTTACCAGTAAAATTAAAATTAAACTTTTATATTTATTTTTCATTAAAAATAAAAATACCTAGAATAAAACAAGGCAAGACCGGCCACGATATGTCCATAGTAAGATAGATTAACGAACACTCTTAGAATAAACCTATGGTCATCTTTTATTTTAAGATAGTTGCAAACAACATTGCCTGGATTGTAAAATATTTCCAGTGTCATTAGGCTGCTTCATCATCTCTATAACTATCAAGAGATGGGCAAGAACAAATTAAATTTCGATCACCATGAACGTTATCAACTCTCGCAACAGGTGGCCAAAATTTATTAGCTTTTAAATATGTAAGTGGAAATGCAGCTTGTTCTCTAGTGTACTGATGAGTCCAAGAGTCTGACGATAATTCTAAGTTAGTATGAGGAGCATTTTTTAATGGATTATCCTGTTTGTCAAAAACACCATTTTGAACCATCTTTACCTCTTTTCTTATGCTAATAAAAGCGTTACAAAATTTATCCATTTCAGCCAAACTTTCACTCTCGGTTGGCTCAATCATTAAAGTCCCAGCAACTGGCCATGACATAGTGGGTGCGTGATACCCGTAATCAATTAATCGCTTTGCAATATCCTCTTCAGAGATACCCGATTCTGCTTTGATTGGTCTAAAATCAATAATACATTCATGAGCAACCAAATTATTTTTTCCTTTATAAAGTGTCTTATAAGAACCTTCTAATTTTTTAGAAATATAATTTGCATTCAAAATAGCAACTTCCGTAGCAAGCCTTAAACCCTCGGCACCCATCATTTTAATATACATCCAAGATATAGGTAAAATACTTGCGCTGCCCCAAGGAGCTGCTGACACTGAGCCCATACCGGTTGTTGGGCCAGAATTAATTAATACATGATTTGGTAAAAAAGGTTCAAGATGCTTTCCAACACCTATAGGTCCCATGCCTGGTCCACCGCCGCCGTGCGGAATACAAAATGTTTTATGCAGATTCATGTGACAAACATCTGGACCAAATTTTCCAGGTTTCGCAACTCCAACTAATGCATTTAAATTTGCACCATCCATATAAACTTGTCCACCACGTTTATGAATCACATTGCAAATTTCTTTGATATGTTCTTCAAATACTCCGTGTGTTGAAGGGTAAGTTACCATTAATGCAGCAAGATTTTTTGAGTAAAGATCAGCTTTTTTAGTTAAATCATCTAAATCAACATTTCCATCTTTATCGCAATCAACTACGATAACTTTCATACCCGCCATTTGTGCACTTGCTGGATTCGTACCATGCGCTGAACTCGGAATTAAACAAATGTTTCTGTCTTTGTCTCCATTTTCAATATGATACTTTCTAATAACCATTAATCCAGCATACTCACCTTGTGCTCCAGCATTAGGCTGCAAAGAGATCCCCGAAAAACCAGTAATCTCTGATAACATCATCTCTAAATCACTGAACATTCTTGAGTATCCCTTGGTTTGGTCCAAAGGTGCAAATGGATGAATATTTCCAAACTCTGGCCAAGTAACAGGAATCATTTCAGCAACTGCATTTAACTTCATGGTACAAGACCCTAATGCAATCATTGATCTATTCAATGCAATATCTTTATCTTCCAAAGATTTTAAATATCTAAGCATTTCTGTTTCTGAATGATAGGAATTAAAAACGTTATGGGTTAAATATTTTGTCTCTCTTTTTAAAGAATTTTCAATAGATGTAGCTTTAACGTTATCTATGCTTTTGATCTCTTCTTTTAACCCAAAAATTTTAAATAAATTATTTAAATCTCCAACTTTAGTTGTTTCATCAAAAGATACGGACAATCCATGATTTTTAATTAACCTAAGGTTAACCTTAAACTCTAAAGCTTTAGCATAAATTTCATTTGTTTGATCTTTAGTATTAATAGTTACAGTATCAAAAAAGTGATCAGATAAAATTTCAAATTTTGTCTTTATCTTTTCTGCAAATACATTGGAAAATTTTAAAGTTCGCTCACCAATATGTCTGATGCCTTCTGGACCATGATAAATTCCGTATGCTGCAGCCATAATTGACAGTAAAGCTTGTGCCGTACATATATTGCTAGTTGCTTTTTCTCTTCTGATATGTTGCTCTCTTGTTTGAAGCGCCATTCTCAAAGCTTGGTTATCATTTCTATCTTTTGAAACTCCAATCAATCTTCCAGGCATTGCTCGTTTAAACTCATCTTTAGTTGCAAAAAAAGCAGCATGCGGTCCACCATAACCCATTGGGATTCCAAAACGCTGTGAATTTCCGACAACAATATCCGCACCCATTTCCCCTGGAGGCTTTAAAACGGTAAGTGCTAACAAATCTGAAATTAAAATTGCTTTTCCATTTTTGTCTTGAGTGTTTTTAATAAAATTTTCAACACCTGTGATTTCTCCATATGTATTTGGGTACTGATACAATCCACATAAAATATCACCATCTACAGACTTAACATCTTCATCGTTTCCAATAATTACCTCTAAATTAAAAGGTTCGGCTCTGGTTTTCACTACATCAATAGTTTGAGGATTGCAGTTTTTAGAAATAAATATCTTATTTAATTTATTTTTATCAACTCTTTGACAAAGTGCTACAGCTTCAGCTGCGGCCGTTCCTTCGTCAAGAAGAGAGGCGTTGGCAATATCCATACCCGTTAAATCCATTACCATTTGTTGGAAGTTTAGTAACATTTCCAATCTTCCTTGCGCCACCTCTGGCTGATAAGGTGTGTAAGATGTATACCAACCTGGATTTTCTAAAATATTTCTTAAAATAACATTTGGCGTATAAGTTCCATAATAACCCATTCCAATAAAACTTTTAAAAATCTTATTTTGGCCGGCAATTTGTTTCAATTGATTAAGTGCCTCATGCTCTGAAACAGGTTTATCAATATCAAGAGGTTTATTTTCAATAATTTTTTCAGGAACAATTTTTTTTATAAATTCTTCAAGAGAATTATAACCAAGGTATGACAACATTTTTTTCTGGTCTTCGCTAGAAGGACCAATATGTCGTCTTATAAATTCTTTGTTCCTATGATCTGTCATTAAGCACTCTCCGTTAAAAATTTATCGTATTCATCTTTGGTCATTAGCTCATTAATCTGATCAGGGTTTGTAACTTTAACTTTAAAAAACCAACCATTACCTTCGGGATCTTGGTTGACTAAAGAAGGGTCGCTTACAATGGCTTGATTGTTTTCAGTCACTTCTCCTGAGATCGGTGAATAAACATCGCTTGCAGCTTTTACAGACTCAACAATCGCCGCTTCGCCTCCTGCTTCAAATGCTTTTCCGGAATCTGGAACTTCGGTAAAAACAATATCTCCTAATTGTTCAGTTGCATGTTTAGTAATTCCAATAGTTGCAATATCTCCGTCAAGCTCTACCCACTCATGTTTTTTTGAATATTTTTTATCAGCCATATTTCCCTTTCCTATTTTACGTAACTTTTTTTATAAAAAGGCATTTTATATACTACCGCTGAATGCCTTTTACCCCTTACTTCTAACTCCAAACTTTCTCCTTCATTAGAAAATTCTTTTAACACATAACCCATCGCGACAGGACCATTAACACTTGGACCGAATCCACCACTTGTAACTACGCCTATCTCTTTGTTATCTTTAAAAATTTTAGATCCTTCCCTTGCAATGATCTTTTCAGGCTTAATCCCAACTCTTTTTTTTGTAACTCCATTTTTAATTTGATTGCTTACAACATTTGATCCTAAAAAACTTCCTTCTTCTTTATTTTTTTTTGATAAAGCCCAAGCTAAGCTTGCTTCTATAGGTGATATTTTTGGATCAAGATCATGACCATATAAACAAAGACCCGCTTCTAATCTAAGAGAGTCCCTCGCTCCAAGACCAATCATTTTTACATCTTTATTTTCTAATAACGTTTTACAAAATTCTTCAACCAATAAATTTTTTACAGATATTTCGAAACCATCCTCTCCGGTATAACCAGATCTTGTGACATAGATATCGGTGCCTTTGAATTTAAAACTTGCGCCATTCATAAAAACAAGTGCATTTACTCCTGGAATTAAACTGTTTAAAATTTCAACTGTCTTAGGTCCTTGGAGAGCAATTAAAGACAAATCATCATGCAATTTAGTTTTGCTAGAGTCTATAACTTCATGAATTCTTTCTACATCATGATGCTTACATGCCGCGTTTAAAACAATGTTTAATCCACCCTCAACTTTTGTAACAATCAAATCATCATCAATTCCACCCTCTTTGTTCATAAGAACTGAGTATTTTGATTGGTTTAGTTTTAATGATTTTAGATCAATTGGAACAATTTTCTCTAAAGATAAATAATCCTCTTCCAACCCATAAATAGAAAACTGACCCATATGTGTGACATCAAAAATACCAGCTGCGCTTCTTACATGCTGATGTTCTTTTACGATGCCTTCTGGATACTGAACAGGCATTTGATAACCTGCGAAAGGAACCATCTTACCACCTTGAGCAACATGAAAACTGTAAAGGGCAGTTTTTAATTCAGTAATTTTTTTTATAGCTTCATTCATTATAAACTCTGTTCATTTGCCCGTCTGTCGATTGTACCTGAGAGATTTTAGCTCCTTCGGTGGGACGCGAGGTCCGCTTTCCAGAGTTTATTTTACATACGGTCCATTGACCTGAGAGTTTCCTGGGCATTGCTCCTTCGGTGCTGATTTAACAGACTCTCCCGTATGAAATTACACTATCTTTTACTTAAACGATTACAATAACGCAATAGTTGTGAGGGTAATTTAATTTCTTTTTTATAAATGAGTTCGTTAACCAAATTTAATGGTTAATCTTTTCAGCTAGTAATTTAGCATTTTTCCATGCATTTTCAGCACGGCCTCCTGTTAACCAATCACCTGTAATACCTAGGCCCTTCGCTTGGTCCCAAAAAACTGAAAATGACCTATCTTCTGAGAATGCATAAAGCCAACCATGAATATCCTTATGAACAACCTCAGAATCGTCAATTTTAAAAATATCCACGAATTCATTCAAAATTTCAGTTAAAATTTTATCCTTATTTTCTCTATATTGTTCAAAATTTGCAAATCCATACTGCTCAGTCGTTTGAATGGTTAGTAAAGTAAGATCATTATTATTAATCTTTCTTTGCTTTGAAGTTTCATTCGCACACCATGAAATGATAGGATTATTTTTTATAATATATCCTGAATGTTTAAATATTGGAGATTGTTTTACCGCAAGCATAACAGTAAAACATGGTTTCATAAAATTATCCTTAATTTCAAAATTTAATTTAAGATCTTTAATTAAAGTATTTGTTTGCTCCTGAGGTAATGTAAGAATTAATTTTTTTGTTAAATATTCACTTTGGCTATCATCAATTAATTTCCAATGATCATCAATAAAATGAATCTTTTCAATTCTTGTCTTAAAGTAACATTGTTCTAAATTGACCTTTGCTTTTACGAAATCATTATTACCATTACCGCCAATAAGTTTTTCTTTTGGTGGTAAAACAATTATCCTTCCATCAATTTCAACAAAATCTCCATCCCATTTTTTTACTCCTTTTATACCTTTCGTAAAATCTAAAAACTCTTGGTCTTTTGATGAAATATATTGAAGGCCATGATCAAATACACCTATATCATCAACTTTTCTTGTTGATGATCTACCTCCTGGCCCTCTTGCTTTTTCGATGACGGTTATATTTTTATCATTTAAATAATGACAGAGAACGGCAGTTGAAAAACCAGCACCAATGATTGTAATATTATTCATTTATTTTTTAAAAGATTTTAACAATAGAGCTAAAAAAATAATAGCCCCTCCAACAAATACTCCTGTCGATGGATTTTCATTTATAAATATCCAAGCCCAAATAGGTCCGGCTATAGCCTCGGAAAATGCGAAGATGCCTACTTTGGCAGACTCAGTTGTGCGTGACCCTAGGGTTAAACAAATAAAACCAGGTGCATATTGCAATGCCCCAAAAAGAAAAGCTAAATAAAAATCATGAGCACTCATACTTAAGTTACTGCTCATAATTGCTCCAGCTATTAGGCAAAATAATCCAGATAAAGCAACTGCAGGAACCATATCTGTCTGTTGATACTTTCTAATAATCATAACAATACTTGTGAAACAAACGGGTGTGATAAAAGCAAAAGCATTTCCAAGAGCCGTGCCATTAGAAATTTTGGTTCCAATCATAATATAAATTCCAATAGAAGCCATTAGAATTGCAATTAACGTTGATAAATTAATTTTTTCTTTAAGAAGAAAATAACCTGCAATCGCAAGCATAAATGTTTGAGTACTAATAATAAACAAAACATTAGCCACGGTCGTATTCTTCATTGCAAACATATAAGCTCCACTACCTGTTGCATATAGCAAGGCACAAACAATCCCAATCCACCCAAGACCTTTAAATTTTTTAACAATATTATTTGTAGACGAAAAAAATAAAAAAATTAGAACGGCTGGTATAAAGAAAAAAGACCTCCAAAAATAAATGGTCCAAACGTCTTGATTTTCAAATAGCTTAAATAATGCTCCACCAGAACTGAGAAATAACCCTCCTAATGATACTAACAAAAAACCTGGTATTTTATAATTGGATAACATCATGCTTTAGTTTAAAACTCTTTTTATGAAACTTGGTTTTATAGGAACAGGAACAATTACGACAGCCGTCATTGATGGGTTACTTAAGTCAAAAGCAAAGGTTGAGCAATTTAATATTTCTTTAAGATCAAAAAAAAACTCATCAAAACTTAAAAAAAAATCAAAAAAAATCAAAGTTTACTCAAAAAACCAAGATATTATAAATCAATCCTCCATTGTTTTTATTAGTTTATTACCAAAAGTAGCCAAGCAAGAACTGGTTAAACTCAAATTTAAAAAAGGTCAGATTGTTATAAGTTTTGTCTCTACACTAAATTTTTCAAGTCTAAAAAAATTATGTAAACCCACTTCCAAAATTATTAAAGCTGCTCCTCTGCCAATGGCAATGGATGGGTTAAGTCCAACAATTATTTACCCATACCAAAAAACTGTAAAAAGTTTATTTGAACTTATAGGAACGGTCGTAGTTGCTAAAAATGAAAACCAAAATAATCATTTATGGGTTATGTCATCTTTTATGGCAACTTATGTAACTATTATTAATAATTTGAAAAAATATTTACAAAAAAATAAAGTTCAAACTCAAGATGCTAACAAATACTTAAATACCTTTTTAACAGGTATGCTTTTTGAAATTAATAACCATCGTTTTGATCTAGACAAATCAATTAAATCTCTTCAAACAAAAGGTGGTATCAATGAAGAGTTATTAAAAAGATTAGAAAAAGATAAACTTTTTAAAACGATGCAAAACAATCTTAATAAAATTTATTTAAGAATTAAAAAAGCAAACGATCAATAGGAGGAAACTATGTTTAATGAAGTAGAAGGAAATTGTAAAACGCCAGATCAAGAAACTCAAAAGTATAGATTAAATCATACCATGATTAGGATTAAAGATCCGGTAAAATCAGTTGATTTTTACACCAGAATTATGGGAATGAAATTGCTTCGTAAAATTGATTTTCCTGCTGCAAAATTTTCTTTATATTTTCTTGGAACTTTTGATGAAACAGAAGTTAGAGATATTCCAGATACTGATGACGAAAGAAGGGCTTGGGTTCTTAGTCAAAAATCTATTTTGGAGCTCACACATAATTATGGTACCGAAGATGATGAAAATTTTTCTTATCATGATGGAAATAAAGAGCCGCGAGGCTTTGGTCACATTGCTTTTCGAGTTCCGGATGTATTAAAAGCTTGTGATCGATTTGAAAAATTAGGAGTTACATTTCAAAAAAAACCATCTGAAGGACGCATGAGTCATATTGCTTTTATAAAAGATCCAGATGGATATTGGATTGAAATTGTCTAATGCAACTCATCACTGCTTCAAAAGCAATTGAGATTTTAAAAAATCAAAAAATAAATATCGCATTTCTGGATGTGAGGGAAAGAAAACAATATGTCCAAGGTTTTGCATTTGGTTCTATTAATTGTCCATTACCTCATTTAAAAAAAAAAATCACAGACCTCGTTCCAAACCTAAATACTCATATTGTTTTTATTGGCGTTAAAAATATTTCGAAAATAAAAAAAAACTTAAGTTCTTTGAAATATAAAAATACCTATTTAATTAAAAATGACTATCAAGCCTGGAAAAGTTCAAAATACCCTTGCTGGGCTGGAGAATACACTCAATCAAAAGCTTTTGGCGAATGGATTGAGGTTACTTCATCAGTTCATAACTTATTTCCTAAAGAGTTAAAAAAAATTCACGATAAAGAGCATGATTACTTGCAAATCGACGCTAGACCGAGAAAAGAGTTTGAAAAATTTAGCTTGCCTTATTCAGAGCAGTGCTCCGGGGGCGAATTGCCTTGTTTTATTAATAACAAAAAAAATCTATATAAAGATTACATTGTTCATTGCGCCGGTCGAACACGAAGTATTATTGCATATCAAACATTAAAGGATTTTAATTTTAAGAATAAAAAGTACGTTTTAAATGGCGGTACTCAAAACTGGGTATTAAATGGCTATGAAAGAAAGTTTAAAAATAAATCAAAAATCAGATCTACTCAGGTAAATATAAAAAACGATCTTAAATTAGCAAAAAAAATTGCAATAAAATTTAAAATACCAAAGTATCAAAGTAAAATAACTGATCCTCAATATCATTATTTTCAGCTAAATTCTGAAATTAAGAATTTTAAAAAAATTAAAGGATGGAAGCAAGTTAACGCAACAACCCTAGTTCAGAATACTGATAAGTTTATTGCATCAACTCAAACAAAAATTTTCATATTCTCTAACATTCCAACTTCGGCAGTTTTTTCTGTCATCTGGTTAAGACGAATGGGGTATGATGCCATTTGGCAAGTTAAAAACCCAGCTAAGATGAAAAAGACCTATCTTGTCACAAAGCCTGACCCTACTTATTTTTTTCCAAAACGTCATTTGGGTAATAAATCTCACTCAAGAGGATATTTGAATTGGGAACACTCATTAATTCCAACGCTAAAAAAATGGGGATGCAAACAACCTTGGGTCTCAGCTAGAAATAATAACTTAAAAAAAGTTAAACATACGATTTATAAAGTTTATAAAAAATTTAAATAATCTTAAGGATATAAAATTTCTTTAGACCAAGCTTGGCCTATACGACTATAACATAATCTTTGGTGCAATCTGTTTTTCACATCTTTCCAAAATTCAATTTTATAGGGGGTCAAAGCCCACCCTGACCAATAAGTAGGTCTTGGCACATTATTCTGATCTGGATATTTTTTTTTAAATTCATTAATTTTCTCTTCAAATTCATCACGGTGTTTCATAACCTCTGATTGAGACGAGGCCCAAGCACCGATACGGCTTTCATAAGGTCTTGAATTGTAATATTCATCTGCTGTTTTGCTATCAACTAATTGAGCTGATCCTTGAACTCTAACTTGTCGAAGTAATGATTTCCAATGAAAACACATTGAAACTTTTGGATTATTTCTCAAGTCTCTACTCTTTTTGCTTTCTAAATTTGTATAAAAAATGAAGCTATTCTCAGTTAATCCTTTTAATAGTACCATACGATTATCAGGTTGGCCTGAGCTATCTACAGTTGCAACATTAACTGCATTTGGATCGTTAGGTTCAGATTTCTCAGCTTCTTGCATCCATAGTTTAAACAACTCAAATGGATTTTTTTTATCTAAAAAAGCTGGATCTAATCCTAATTTATCATTCATAATTAAGCCAAATTAACCTATATAATAGTGTAATGTCATTTAATACTTTTGGAAAGCTTTTTAGATTTACAACATGGGGAGAATCTCACGGACCAGCGCTTGGTTGTGTAGTTGATGGTTGTCCTCCAAATATCCCTTTAAAAGATAGTGATATACAAAAAGAATTGAATAGAAGAAGGCCTGGACAATCAAAGTTTGTAACTCAAAGAAAAGAAAGTGATACAGTTCACATCTTATCTGGAATCTTTGAAGGCAAAACTACAGGAACACCTATTTCTCTAGTTATTTATAACGAAGATCAAAAATCAAAGGATTATGGTGATATTAAAGATAAATTTAGACCGGGCCATGCTGACTTTACTTATTTCAAAAAATATGGAATTCGAGATTATAGAGGTGGTGGAAGATCATCAGCTAGAGAAACTGCAGCACGTGTTGCTGCCGGTGCAATTGCGAGAAAAGTATTAGAGGTTAAACTTGGAAAAAAATTTAATATTGTTGGTGCAGTGACTCAAGTGGGCCCTGTGTTTTCAAATCCGGATAATTGGGATGATAAACAAATAAATAAAAATCCTTTCTTTGCTGCAGATAAAGAAGTGGTTTCAATTTATGAACATTACCTTATGGATATCAGAAAATCAGGAAGTTCATGTGGTGCAATGATAGAACTTAGAGCACGGGGTATTCCGGTTGGCCTAGGTGCACCGATTTATTCTAAACTGGATTCAGATATTGCTGCTGGTTTAATGAGTATCAATGCTGTCAAATCTGTAAATATTGGAGCAGGAACTGAAGTTGCAACACTGACTGGTGAACTTAATTCTGATGAAATGAGATCATCTGGTAAGCAAGTAAAATTTAAATCAAATAAAGCAGGCGGAATTTTAGGTGGGATATCTTCTGGACAAGAAATTGTTTGTTCATTTGCAGTTAAACCAACCTCATCAATTTTAAATGCAAGAGAGACTGTAAATAAAAAAGGAAAGAATACAAAAATTTCTGTTAGAGGTCGTCACGATCCATGTGTAGGAATTCGAGCTGTTCCCATTGGTGAGGCAATGCTTTCTTGTATCTTACTTGATCATTACTTGATGCATAAAGCTCAATGCGGCAAGTAAGTGATACCATTAAAAGACGATAACCCGACAAATTCTACTCCTATTATAACCTATATTATTATTGGGATTTGTGTGGTCGTTTTTTTACTAGAAATATCATCACCCAATTATAGTTCAGGTGCATTATTTTATTCATGGGGGGTAATACCCGCTTCCTTGGTTCACAACCTTCAAGTGCCTGAAGAAATTTATCGTGTTCCACCAATGGCCACTCTGATTACTTCAATGTTTATGCACGGAGGTTTTATGCACTTAATTGGAAATATGCTTTATATGTGGATCTTTGCAGATAATATTGAGGACGAGCTTGGAAAAACAAAATTTATTATTTTTTACATTCTCTCTGGTATAGCCGCAGCTCTCACTCAAGTTTATATGAATACAGAATCGACAGTGCCTATGGTAGGAGCTAGCGGTGCAATTGGAGGAGTTCTTGGAGCATATATTGTCAATCACCCAAGGGCCAAAGTTTTAGTGCTTATTCCATTAGGTTTTTTTACACAAATAATAAAAGTTCCAGCTATTTTCGTCCTTGGAATATGGTTTATCTTACAATTTGTTAGTTCAGCTTTTTCAAGTTCTTCTGGAGGAGGTGTTGCTTATGGAGCGCATATCGGAGGGTTTATATTTGGTGCCATAGCAATTTTATTTTTCAACCGTGGCGTAAAAAGATCTATTCGAAAAAAAAATATCAGTAGAAAAACAAGTCCTAAAATCAAAAATCCCTGGGATCAAAATTAACCCATTTTAGGGGCTAGATTGATTGATAATCTAAAGCTTATTAGTTTTACTCAGATCTATGAAATTTTTCAAATGTCCTTGCTGTACTAAGTTACATTTTACGAGACTAAATGGAGTTCAATTTGAAAATACATATAAAACACTTCAAGATTATTCAATTAAGAAAAGGTTAAAGTGCGTAAAATGCCACAATAATCTAGCTGTTTTGGTTCATAACAAGGAGAAACAAACAAGAATTATTTGGGAAGAATACTATCAAATATATGATAATTCTTACGAACAACAATTGTTGTTACAATCAAAAAAAGAAGACGTTTTAAAACTCGAAGATAATTCAGAAAAACAAAATCAATTAGAAAAAATTTTAAAGGAACTAAGAGACCTGCAAAATCAAGTATCAATTCAGCAATCTAAAATAAGAATTAAAGCAAAAGTAATTACACCGGGTGTTGCTGAAGGAATGAGCGATAGATTACAGCAATCTTAAAAGCTTATTAATTTTTTCTTAAAATCTTTTTAGCTATAGTTTCAGCAATCAGCATAACAGGTGCGTTGGTATTTCCAGATGTAATAGATGGCATAGATGAGGCATCAATTACTCTTAACTTTGAAACTCCTCTAACGCGACATTCAGAATCTAATACGGTCATTGGATCTTTTGCATTTCCATTCACATCAACCTCTCCCATCGCACATGTTCCTACAGGATGAAAAATAGTCGTTCCAAGATCACGAGCTGCATTTTGAAGTTCTGACTCAGAGTTTAAATTTGGACCCGGTAACATTTCCTCAGGTGTAAAAGGTTTTAAAGCATTGCTTTTCATAATTGATCTTGTTTTTTTTAATCCGCTTACAGCAACATTAAGATCTTCTTGAGTTGATAAATAGTTACACATGATTTTTGGATACTCGAGTGGATCAGAACTTTTTGCATGAATATAACCTCGTGATGTTGGCCTTAAATTACAAACACTAGGTGTGATTGCATTAAAAGGATGTAAGTCATCTCCAAATTTTGGAAGTGACAAAGGTTGTACATGCCATTCAAGATTTGCACTTTTTTGACTCTCATCACTTTTAGTAAAAGCTCCTAGTGTTGATGGTGGCATCGTTAATGGTCCGGTTCTAAAAAATAAATATTCCAATCCCATCATCATTCTTGAAAATATATTTTTATACATTGTGTTAACTGTTTTGCAGTTTGACACTTTATAAACTGTTCTAATTTGTAAATGATCTTGTAAATTTTCTCCAACACCAGGTAAGTCATGGACTTGTTCAACATTAATTTTATTAATTAATTCTTTTGAACCAATGCCTGAAACTTGGAGAAGATGTGGCGAGCTTATAGACCCTGAAGATAAAATAACTTGATCTTTTGCTTCAACTTTAATTTTTTGTTTATTATTTAAAATCTCAAGCCCATAAGCTTCGATTTTAGAATTTGCCCAAGCTCTTTCGTTATATTTGGAAATATTATTAGTCTCTTGCGTTTTATCTTTTGTAAGAATTTTTAAAACCTGTGTATTGGTCATGATTGTTAAATTTTTTCGATGTTGAATTGGTTTTAAAAAAGAGTCAGACATAGACCATCGAATTCCTTTTTTTTGATTCATATGAAAATAAGCGCAGCCCTCGTTATCCCCTCGATTAAATTCATCTATTTTTGGAATTCCATTTTCACTAGCACCATCTCTCCAAGCATCAAGGATTGGCCAGCTGACTCTTGGTTGCTCAACCCTAATCTCTCCTTTGGTGCCATGCCATTGATTTTCTCCTCCAAAGTAATTCTCCATGGACTTATAGGTCTCGAGAGCATTGCTCCAATTCCAAGTGCTATCTCCAGTAACGTTTCTCCATACGTCATAGTCACTCTCTTGTCCCCTCATATAAATCATTGCATTGATAGAAGAGCACCCACCAATTACACGTCCTCTTGCGTAATGAATAGATCTTCCATTTAGACCTGGATCAGGTTCTGTTTTAAAACACCAATCAGTTCTCGGATTTGCGATAGTGTATAAGTAACCAACTGGAATTTTAATCCAAATCCAATCATCTTGGCCTCCAGCTTCAATAAGTAAAACTTTATGATTTGGATTTATAGATAAACGGTTTGCTAATAAACAACCGGCACTTCCAGCGCCAACAATGATAGTATCAAATTCTAGATTTTTTTGTTCCACTCCAGCTATTTAACTATTGTAAAATAATATTCTATAGGCGTATTGAGGCAATAACTTACTCACATTTTGCTTACACTTTTAATCAAATGTTCTCGTTTTGATTCTGTTTTGATTCCAATTTGATTCAAAAATACAACCTCAAAACGTGTTGTTAATAACTCTTTGGAATATCAACTTTGTTTATCATTAAAATCCCAGCCAAAATTAAAATCGTAATAGATAAAAAACCAAAATTTAAATTAGTAAAATAAGTGATAGACCCAATCATAATAGGACCAAGGATTGCAGTTGATCGTGATGCCAAAGTAAATAGTCCAAAACCTTGCCCAAGATTATTTTCATTTACAAGATTAGTCATCATGACACGACTAGCGCTTTGAAGAGTTCCAAAGAAAAAAGCTCCAAACTGAAATATCAGCACAAAAGATATTTTGTCCTGAAAAAAAACAAGACCTAGAATTGCCAGGAACACACAATATAGACAAAGCTGAATAATTTTTTTACTTCCAATTTTGTCATTTAAAAAACCTCCCAACACCGCCCCTATCCCTTGGGTAATTGCCGTTAATAATACTAATTGAAAAAGTTCTTTAGCGCTCAGCCCTAAAACTTTGACCGTAAAGATTCCAACAGAAATTTGTATTGCAATAATAGCATCGGCATAAAAAAGTCTTGCAACTAAAAATTTTCCAAGATTTGTTAATTTTCTTTTGTTTAAAATTAAAGTTTTTAAAGGTTTAACATTTCTTCTGCTTGTAGCCTTTCTTGGTTTGGAAAATTGAATGTATACAAATATGGGTATTGAAAAAATTAAAAACCAAATTGCAACTAAAACAGGAACAGCTCTGACATGTTTAAATTGTGATTTATCTAAATTTAAAAGAGTGGTTTCTGGTAAAATGAAATAATTGATTAAAAATAAAATTAAAGGGATAGTTAAAAAATTTCCTAATGCAAAACCCAAACCCGAGACAGTACCCCTATTTTTTTTTTCAGAAAAATTAAATAAATATGAATTATAAAACATCTGACTTAGCTCATAGAAAAAATTAGCGATAAAGAATATCGCTAAACATTTAAAAATATTGTTTTCCCCTGGACCACAGGTCCATAAAAAAAAAGTGGAACCAATACAAAGCAATGTTGTAATATAAAAAAAATTTCTTCTTCCTTCTTTAATTTGATCACTGATTGAACCTAATTTAATTCCAATAATTGACACCACAATTGCACAAAGCCCGACTGTCCATTGCCAATAGGCAGAGCCTAACTGCGCATTTCCTACAATTTGATTTGCAAAGTATGGCGCAAAAACCAAACTTATGATCAAGACTTGAAAAGGAGAATTGGCTACATCAAATAGCCCATAAACGTATTTTTTCATAAAAAAAATTAGATTTTTTCTTTTACAATATCATCAATTATACCAATACTATTCAATTGACGAATTAATGCTTTAAAACTTTTAATTGTTTTATCTGCAAATGAAGAATGAATTTTTAAAAAATCCTTGCCAAGAATTATACCATCAACTTTAGATTTTACTAAAATGCCCTTTTTAACTAAATTCTCAATTTTTCTTCTTGTTGTTTCTTCCGGCATTTCTAATACATTTGAAATACTATTAATTCCTAGTTTTCGATTTTTTATTTGAAAAAACCCTTCTAATTGAGTTTGTTGAATTTCTTTTTTTAAATTATCTAAACCTACTGTTTTTGCATCGCTAATTTTTTGTGCCTCATAAATACCATGCTGCATCACAACTATAATAATCATGAACGTATCAAAATCGACTTTGTAATCTTTTTTAACTCTTCTGTAATAATCGGTTAAAAAAACCTGAAATGCATAAGCAGCCTTTGAAATATCTCCAGATGCATTTTTTGTTTGCTCAACCAATACATCTTTGCCTGTAATATCTATCACTTTGCTCATTTAAAAATATTTCTCCCCAGGAAAAAATAAATGGTAAACTTAAAATGGGATTCTACAACTCAAAATGGGAAAATTAAACCTAAAATGGGTATATGGTGTTTTTAGAATTTGTAACCAATACTACCGACCAAAAAGTCTTGGTTTTGAGAGTCTAAAGTTGAGGAAATTGGACCTTTTCCCATATTATCTACGTATTTTACAGAAAGCTCTAAACGCTTTGTTACATCCATATCAAATCTAATTGATTTTACTCCACGTAAATTCACACCCTCAGCATATCCAAGCTTTAAATGAACAGGATGGCCAGAAATACTTGTAAGGTTTTTTTTATTGAATCTTAAATCAAATACCCTTTGAGAATGTCTCACTCCAGCCAAAACCGCACCATTTGATAACTCTTCTCTATAATCAGCGCTTATAAATACATCTTTTGAAAAATATTGTTGGACAACAATACCTAAATGGGAATTGTCGACTTGTTTTGCCGGATTTTCATCATGCCAAAGTATTTTTCCATAAGGATAAAATATAGTGCCCTTTCTCTTATATAATAATCCTAATCTTTGGTTAAACTCGGTATTCATTGTTTCATCACCAGAAGTCGTATCATTATAATTAATAATATAATTAAAACTCTTAATCGATAAATTATCTGTTAAAGGATAAGTAAAATGTAAGTCTAAAGCAGGTCCTGGTCTTGTATCATCATAACGTGTACCAAGATCATCAACTAACGTTGTAAAATATCTAATTCTACCATCAACTTTTAATTTATTAATATCTGCTAACAAATCACTTTTAAAAATTAAAAAAGCTATAAAAAAAGTAATAATATTTTTCATTTGAGTCATTTTATAATCTTAATTCCATCTTTATTAAAAAAAATATTCTCTATTTTTTCTACGATTTGTTTGGCGTTAAGACCTGCTGCATCATACATTTTTTCAGGAGTATCTTGATCAATAAATTGATCAGGTAAAGTCATTGATCTAAATTTCAATCCTTTATCAAAAAAACCTTTCTCAGCTAATAAATGAGATACATGTGATCCAAATCCACCAATTGAACCTTCTTCAATGGTAATCATCATTTCATGTTCTCTAGCACATCTTAAAATTAAATCTTGATCAAGTGGTTTTGCAAATCTTGCATCAACAATGGTAGTTGTAATTCCTTTTGGATCAAGTTGTTTAGCAGCAGTTTTGCATTCTTCTAATCTTGTACCAAAATTTAAAATACACACCGTTGATCCTTCTTGAATTATTCTTCCCTTTCCAATCTCAATAGTCTCATTGATATTTGGCAATTCCAATCCAACACCATTACCCCTTGGATACCTAAACGCACACGGTGCATCGTTTATCTCAACTGATGTATTAATCATTCTTACAAGCTCTGCCTCATCACTTGCTGCCATGACAATAAAGTTTGGAAGTGTTGCTAAGTATGTAATATCAAACGCACCTGCATGTGTTGGACCATCTGCACCTACTAATCCTGCTCTATCAATTGCAAACCTCACAGGTAATTTTTGAATCGCTACATCATGGACCACTTGGTCATAAGCACGTTGCAAAAATGTAGAATAAATTGCTGCATAAGGTTTATATCCTTCTGTTGCAAGTCCTGCAGCAAATGTCACTGCGTGTTGCTCAGCAATTCCTACATCAAAAGATCTTTTTGGAAATTTGTTTTGAAAAATATGTATACCTGTCCCAGATGGCATTGCCGCTGTTACAGTTACAATCTTGCTATCCTTTTCAGCATGCTTAGTTAAAGTTTCTCCAAAGACTGAGGTATATGATGGAATGTTAGATTTTGATTTAGACTGTTCACCTGTCTCAACATTAAACTTAGTTACCCCGTGATATCTATCTTTAGAGTCTTCTGCTGGCTTATAGCCTTTTCCTTTTTCTGTAATAGCATGAATTAAAAAAGGACCTTCGTGTTTAGAATTTTTAACGTTTTCTAGGACAGGAAGCAGATGATCAAAGTTATGACCATCAACAGTACCTACATAAAAGAAACCCATTTCTTCAAACAAAGTCCCCCCAACTGCAAGTCCTCTAAGATATTCCTCAGCTTGACCAATGCTTTTCTTTAAAGATTTTGGAAACTTGTTTGATAATTTTTTAAAGAACTCTCTAAAACCAATATACTTATTTCCAGATAATAATTTTGCCAGATAAGAGCTCATCGCTCCAACGGGAGGTGCAATGGACATATCATTATCATTTAGAATCACGATTAATCTTGAGTCCATGGATCCAGCATTGTTCATAGCCTCATAAGCCATCCCAGCACTCATGGCCCCATCACCAATCACTGAAATAATATTATTTGTTTTGCCATCTAAATCTCTTGCAACAGACATTCCAAGTCCTGCAGAAATAGAAGTTGAACTGTGTGCGGTTCCAAAAGGATCATATTCACTTTCACTTCTTTTAGTAAATCCAGATAGCCCACCCCCTTGTCTTAAAGTTCTTATGCGATCTCGTCTTCCTGTAATAATTTTATGTGGGTAAGCCTGATGTCCAACATCCCAAATTAATCTATCTTTTGGAGTATCAAATACATAATGAATAGCTAAAGTAAGTTCAACAACACCAAGTCCTGCTCCAAGATGACCTCCTGTAACAGAAACAGCATCGATCATTTCTTCTCTTAATTCTTTTGCAATTGTTGGAAGATCTTTTTTATCAAAAGACCTCAGATCATACGGATAATTAATTTTATCCAACAATGGTGTTTTCGACATTTGATTATTTTAACTGATTAGAAAATTATTGGAATAAATAAAAAAAAGGCCCGCCGAAGCGGGCCTTAATTTAAGCTCTAAGCCTTATTACTTTGCTGATGCAGGAGTAAGTGACTTAGCTGTATGCCAGATCACTAAACCAAAGATCAACTTGTTAATAAAGTCTGCTAGGTTGTAAATGATGTTTAACGAAACTTCGTCCGCTGAACCAGTCATATAACCAAATAGGTAACCTAATGGATATACTGCCCAACCGATAGTTACGATCCACTTACAGAATTCGAAACAGCTAGCAGCAGCGCCTTTTAATTTTTTCGCTTCTCTACCTGCTTCACCTGCAAATACTTCATAAAGGATGTAAATCCATCCAGCCATACCAATAATGAAACCTAAGTTTACACCGATATATCCGGCTTCACCTAAGTAACCACCTACTAGCATGATTAAAGTACCAATTAATAATCTCCAGAAGATACCACCAGAAACTTTTTTAACCGCTGATAAGATGAAGTAGAACTCAATCATCAATAACGGCACAGTTAGTAACCAGTCAATGTATCTAAATACAGTTGGCGAAGTTCCAGTTGTTACCCAAACGTCTCTCATGTACATGTAATGCACGAATGCAATACCTGTAACTAGACCAGATAACGTAACCGAAGTTCTCCAAGATGCTTTTACTGAATTTCTCTCGATGAAGAAAAATACAGTAGCAGCTAACATAGTCATTGAAATCAACCAGAAAGTAACTCCAGTGAAATCATTGGCTTGTAGTACAACGTTTTTCATATTTCTCCTTTTTGTTTAAACAAAAAAAAGCGAAGCCATCGGATTCGCTTTTAACTGCGACACTTTATACTTATATTTGCCAATATAAGAAGACTTAAATTCAATTTTTTTATCCGAAAATGGGTTTTTTTTCTGAAAAAATACAACTTTTAATATAATTTTTAAAAGTTCAAGATGAATAATTTAAAAAAAATAATTGTTATTGGATCAGGCTTTGGAGGAATTGCTGCTGCATTAAGACTAAAATCCAAAGGTCATGATGTAACTTTGATTGAAAAACAAAATGATCTTGGTGGTCGAGCTAGAGTTTTTAAGAAAGATGGATACACTTATGACGCCGGACCAACGGTTATCACAGCGCCCCATCTTATCTTCGAATTATTTGATCTATTTAAAAAAAATCACCTTAATTATATCAAACTAGTTCCACTAAAAGTTTGGTATCAGTTTATTTTTGATGATCTTTCAAAATTAAACTATGGAGAAGATCTAAACCAACTACTTAAAGATATTGAAAAATTAAGTCCAACAGACAAAGAAGGGTTTCAAAAACTTTTAGTCCAATCAGAAAAAATATTCAACATTGGTTTTTTAAAATTAGCAGATAAACCGTTTCACAAAGTATGGTTTATGCTGAAACAAGTTCCTTCCTTGTTAAAACTAAAAAGTTATAATTCAGTTTATACTTTTGTTTCATCTTTCATCAAACACGAAAAGTTGAGAAAGGCATTTACTATTCATCCTTTGTTAGTGGGTGGTAACCCATATAGTACTACCTCCATCTATGCATTAATTTTATTCCTCGAAAGAAAATGGGGTGTTCATTATTCTATGGGCGGAACTGGAAATATTATTCATGCTTTTGAAAAGCTTATGATTGAGGTTGGTATAAAAATTATTAAGGGAAAAGAGGTAATAACAATTCATCATGAGAATAAACAAGTTAAATATATTATTTTAAATGATAATACACAATTAGAAGCTGAGGCTTTAATATGTAACGCAGATCCCCCCAAGGTATATGATGAATTCCTAGATCCAAAAATTAAAAATTCAATTTTTAATATAAAGCAAAAAAGATTAAAATATTCCATGGGTCTTTATGTCTATTACTTTGGTAGTAAGAAAAAATATGAAAATGTTGAGCATCATACAATTTATCTTGGCAAATCTCATAAAAAACTTTTAGATAAAATTTTTTATACAAAAGAACTCGATGATGACTTTAGTTATTATTTGCATCGTCCATCAGCAACCGATCCAACGATGGCTCCTGAGGGAAAAGATTGTTTTTATGTTTTAGTTCCTGTTCCAAATAATCAGTCAAATATTAACTGGAAAGAAAATGGAGAAAATTTTAAAAATAAAATTATCAAAAAACTTGAAGATACCTGTATGCCAGAGTTATCTAAACACGTCGAAGCTGAAATTTTTGTTACTCCAGATTATTTTGAAAAAGAACTTAATACGAAACATGGATCTGGTTTTTCTATTGAACCAATTTTTACTCAATCTGCATACTTCAGGTTTCATAATCGCTCTGAAGTGCTCGAAAACTTATATTTTGTAGGTGCAGGTTCACACCCTGGCGCAGGTATTCCAGGCGTGTTGTCATCTGCAAAGGTTTTAGATCATTTTGATATTTAAATATGGACAAAATATTTAAAAGCATTTTAAGAAAACATGCAAAATCATTTTATTTTGCTGGTCTTTTGCTCAACAAAGAGACCTTAAATGATGCAGCAATTTTATACGCTTTTTGCAGACAATTAGACGATGCAGCAGATATTGGAACAATCAATAATGAACTGAATAAATTTAATGATCTTGTAAAAGATTACAAAGCAAACAATTCCAAAGATCCAATTCATCAAGCGTTTAAAAGCCTTCAAACAAAGTATCAACTCAATCAAAAATTTATAAATGATCTTATAGAAGGTATTGCATCTGATACCCACTTTAAACAACCTGATAATATGAAAGAACTTATTTATTATAGTTATCAAGTTGCAGGAACCGTTGGGGCACTCATGGCAAAAATATTAGGTGCTAATCATAATCAAGCTTGGAGATTTGCTATAGATCTTGGAATTGGAATGCAATTAACTAATATATCTAGAGACATTAAAGAAGACTTAAATAATAATCGAATTTATATTCCTAAAGATATGTTACCAAAAAACTTTTTAGCAAAGGATATGGCTGATGAAAAAAATCTTGATATCATTTTTAATGTGACTCAAAAATTGTTAAATATTGCCGAACAATATTATCAAAGTGGGATTGATGGAATTTATTACATTCCAAATCATAATAAGTTCAGTATTTTTATTGCAGCAACATTATATAATTTAATTGGTAAAAAAATTGTAAAAAATAAAAATACTTACCTAAAAAAAAGAATTTATCTTAATACTTTTGAAAAATTAATTGTACTTATAAAAAATTATTTATTTAATAACTCAAAATATAAAGAGGATGAGCCAACTCATGAAACAGAACAACTTCATGCCCCTTATCTTTTGTTCAAATGATATATGACATTGCAATTATTGGAGCTGGATGCGCAGGATTATCTCTTGCCTATCAATTAGCTAAAACAAAAAATCATAATAAAAAGATAATTATTTTAGATAATAAGAAAGAATTTAAAAAAGATAGAACATGGTCTTTCTGGAAAGTTAAAGCGCACGATTTTGAAGATTGTCTAGAAAAACAATGGTCAAAATTTGATATCAAATTAAATGAAAAAATTAAATTATTTGATCAAACTCAATATAGTTACCAAACTATCGACAGCCTAAAGTTTTATCATAAGGTTCGAGATCATTTAACAGAAAGTTTTACGATCAAGCTAGATACAACTATTGATACCATAGATACATTACCAGATTATTATCAATTAAAAACTTCAAAAGAAAATATAAATGCCAAAATTATTTTTGACAGTCGTGTACCACCATTAAAGACTGGGCAGCTTTACCAACATTTTTATGGAATAGAAATTGAAACTGCTGAAAACGTATTTGATGAAGAAAAAGTCACTTTAATGGATTTTGATTGTAATCAAAAAGATGGAGTGCATTTTTTTTACACTCTTCCATTTAAAAAAAATAAAGCTTTAATAGAAACAACTTGGCTTTCAAATTTAAATAACTTGAACAAAGAACAATATGTCGATGAATTAAATCACTATATTAAAAAAAATTATAATTTAAAAAATTTTAATATCATAAGAGAAGAAATGGGAGCCATACCTATGTTTAGGACTCAATATCAAAATTCAAAGAATTACTTTAACATTGGGCTACGTGGCAATGTTAATCGAATGAGCACAGGATATGCTTTTCCATACATCCAAAATCAATCTAGAATGATAGCTCATTCTTTAGAAAATCTGACAGTAAAAAGTCCCATTTCATCAAAATATGAGTTTTTAGACCGTCTTTTTGTTAAAGTATTACAAAAAAATGTAGCTCAAATGCCTAGTATATTTTTTAAACTCTTTGATACACGTTCACAGGATCATGTTATTCGTTTCTTATCAAGTTCAGGAACTTTATATGACGACTTTAAGATTATTTCTAAAATGCCAAAATTTATTTTTTTAAAAAGTTTATTTAATTAATCATGCAAATTAAAAAAATACATTCTTATTTTTTAATAATATTTTCATTATTAGCTTTCATATTTTATTTATTAATCCGAAATAATTTAATTCAAGATAATCTTTATTTACTATTTTTTTCCTTTTTTTTAATTCTTACTTTAGGTGTTTCCCATGGTGCCTTGGACCATCTTCGTGGTAAAAAAATATTCTACCCTTTATTAAAACAAAAATGGTTTTTATTCTTTTATCCAGGTTATATCTTATTAAGTTTAATAGTTATCAGCAGCTGGGTTACATTTCCCACAATAACGTTATTATTATTTTTGCTTATCGCCAGTTATCATTTTGGTGAAGAAGACCTTAGTTTTTTTTTAGAAAATAAGGGAATATTTTTTAGTTTTATTAGCTTTCTAAAAGGATTGTTAATTATCACTGCATCATTTCATTTTAATTTTGAGACAACTGCATTATTTTTTCAATATTTATTTGTGCCAAGTGAAAATTATCAAACTTTAATTCACTATAAGACTTTACTATTTTCGGTTAATTTAATTCTACTTGTAATTGGCCTGATTAATTTACTTAGAAATCAAATTGATAAACTGGTATTAATTTTAATGGAAGTATTATTGATTGTAATCTCTTTTAAATACTTACCTTTAATTTTAGCATTTACATTATACTTTTGTTTTCTCCATTCATCTAAACATATCCTGGGCCTGTCTAAAGAATTAGATCCTGGAAATATTACTAATGGACTAAAACTCTTTGTCATTAAAGCTGCGCCACTAACTGCATTAACTGCAATTGCAGCTGTTTTATTTGTTATTTTATGGAGCGAAAGTATTAGTGAAAATATTATTAAAACAATCTTTATAGGTTTGGCTTCACTTACTCTTCCTCATATACTATTAGAAGTATTGGATAAAAAATAATGAATAATGATTTAGAAATACTACTTTGCGCTCCAAGAGGGTTTTGTGCAGGTGTAGATCGTGCAGTTGATATTGTTGAGAAGAGTTTAGAAAAATATGGTTCTCCTGTCTATGTTCGTCATGAAATTGTACACAATAGACATGTAGTTCAAACACTAGAAAACAAAGGTGTAATTTTTGTTGATGAATTAGATGAAATTAAAGACAAAACAAGACCTGTTATATTTTCAGCTCATGGTGTTGCAAAAAAAGTTTATGAAGATGCAGATATTAAAAATTTACAATTTATTGATGCAACATGTCCTTTGGTTTCTAAAGTTCATAGAGAAGCAGAGTTATTAAGTAAACAGGGATATCAAATCATTCTTATAGGACATAAAAATCATCCTGAAGTCGTTGGAACCATGGGTCAACTTCCAAAAGGAGAAGTTATTTTAATTGAAGAAATAAAAGACATTAATCAACTTTCCATTTTAAAAGAAAAAATTGCTTATATCACTCAAACAACTTTATCAGTAGATGATACTAAAGACATAATTAAAGCTTTAAAGGCTAAATTTCCAAACATTAAAGAACCTATCAAAAGTGATATTTGTTATGCTACTACTAATAGACAGGCTGCCGTGAAAAATATTGCTTCAAAATGTGATGTTTTTTTTGTTGTTGGTAGCAGACAATCATCAAATTCACAGAGATTGGTAGAGGTCGCAAAAAAAAATGGCAGTAAAGAAAGTTTTTTAGTTCATCAAGAATTTAAGCTTCCTAAAGAGCTGGTTCAAAATGCTAAATGCATCGGTATCTCTTCAGGGGCCTCCGCACCTGAAGTGTTGGTAGATCATTTAATAAAAGATATTAAAGAAATTCGAAAAATTAAAATTGCAGAAGTCGAAATTGTCAAAGAAAATGTCGAATTTAAACTTCCGAAAGAACTAAGGTAAAATTAGTTTTTTCTCTCAATCATAAAATTTAAGCAATTAATTAGTGAATCTGTTTGAGCAAATGATTTTAAATCATTTTCAATTTCTAATTTTAATTTTTGAATCAATTCTTTAGTTTTCTGATCTCCCAGATGAGTGATCAGTGTATTTTTTCCTTTACTATCATCCTGCTGAACAGGTTTTCCAAGAATATCTGCTTTTCCGTATTTATCTAAAAAATCATCTGCAATTTGAAATATTAATCCTAATTTAATTCCAATATTTTTAAACTGTTCATTAAATTCATTTTTTTTTGCAAGTATTGTAGCAACTTCGGTACAAAAACCCATTAAAGCTCCTGTCTTTTTATTTTGCATATCAATAATATTTTCTTGATTAATATTTTTCTTTTCGAAACTTAAATCATAAAATTGTCCACCAGCAATTCCATGGTGACCTGAACAAGATGACAAACTATAAATAATTTTAACCTTTGTATCACTATCAATATTAGTAGTTGGATCAGAAATCATTTCAAATGCCATGGTTAAAAGTGAGCTTCCAGCTAAGATTGCTGTAAACTCACCGAATGCTTTATGGGTGCTCTCCTTGCCTCTTCTAAAATCATCATTATCCATAGAAGGAAGGTCATCGTGAATAAGTGAATAACTATGAACACATTCAACTGCTGCAGCAATGGGAATATAATATTTCTCTTCGACATTAAAAATCTTACATGTCGCATGGATCAAATAAGATCTGATCATCTTTCCACCAGAAAACAATCCATACTCCATTGCTTCATAAAGTTTACTGTCAACAGATTGATTTTTAAAATATTTTTTTAAAAATAAATTTACTTTTTCTGAATTAATTTTTAAATCTTCCGGGAAATCTGACATCAAATTTTATTTTTTTTTACGAGTAAATGGCTTTTCAGAAACATTGCCATCTTTATCGATTTCAATTTGATCTATTTTCATATTAGCTTCTTTTAATTTTTGATCACAATGTTTTTTAAGCTGAATACCTCTTTGATATTTTTCTATTGATTCTTCTAACTCAATAGATCCATTTTCTAGATCTGATACAATTCTCTCAAGTTCCGCCATAGCCGTTTCGAAGGTCATTTTTTCAATATCGCTGTGTTTATTAACTTTATTCATTTATAGATTTTAATTTTGATGCATAATAAATATTTCATAATGAAAAACTATTCAAATATCTACAGGCCTAGTCAAAAAAATTTGGTCAAATGCTCTAAGATATTAAAAAATCATGGTGTTGCTGCATTACCTACGGAAACGGTCTATGGATTGGCGGGAAATGCCTACTCAAGCAAAGCTATTCTTAAAATTTACCAATTAAAAAAAAGGCCGAAAAAAAACCCATTAATTGTTCATTTTGACAATCTTCAATCAATTTTGAATGAAACTGAAAGCAATATTTATCTAAAAAAACTCTACAAAAAATTTTCACCAGGTCCCATTAGCTATATTCTTAAACTAAAAAAAAATTCAAAAATTTCAAAAATTCTATTAAATTCAAACAAAACTGTTGCTTGTCGTGTTCCCGCAAATTCACACTTTAGAAAAATTATCAAATTAACTGGCGCTCCGCTCGCTGCCCCGAGTGCAAATATAAGTAATCATATATCACCCACATCCTCTCTAGATGTATATGATGAATTTAAAAATAAAATTAAATTTATATTAGACGGGAAACAATCTAAAGTTGGTCTAGAGTCCACAGTAATAAATCTTATTGGTGTTCCAAAAGTTTTAAGACCAGGAAAAATATCAAAAAACGAAATTAAAAAAATAATTAAAAAAATTAGAGATAATAAATCTAAAAAAATATTATCTCCCGGTCAATTAAAGAAACACTATTCTCCAGGAATACCTGTTTATCTTAATCAAAATAAAGCAAGAAAAAATGGTGCTTTACTAATCTTTGGTAAAAATAAATCAAAAGGTAAAAATATTTTCTATCTTTCTAAGAAAGGATCTTTAGAAGAGGCTGGTAAAAATCTTTATTTAAAATTAAGACAAATTAAAAAAATTGGATATAAAAATATATCAGTTACTAAAATACCAAACAAAGGATTTGGTATTGCAATCAATGATAGGTTGAAAAGAGCATCATCATGAAACGAATAGAAGTCCAAAATTTATTTAAAGTTTTTAAAAATATCGAAGCGGTAAATAAAATTAATTTTAAAATTGAAGAAAAAGAAACATTGGCTTTATTAGGTCCTAATGGATGTGGAAAAACTACAACGATTGGAATGCTGCTAGGATTAATTACACCAACACATGGAAAAATTTTTATCAACGAAGAAGAGCTCAATTATAAAAATCATCAATTCTTGCATTTAATGAATTTTGCTTCACCTTACATTGAACTACCAAAAAAATTAACTGTTATGGAAAATTTGAAAGTTTATGGAAAAATGTATTTAATTAAAAATTTAAAAGAGAAAATTGAACAATTGGTTGAGGATCTTAACTTAAAATCCTTTTTAAATAAAAAAACTGGAGAACTTTCATCTGGTCAAAAAAATAGAGTCTCATTAGCCAAATCATTAATCAATGATCCTAAAATTTTGTTGCTGGATGAGCCTACAGCAAGTTTGGACCCAGATACAGGAGATTATGTAAGAAGTTATTTAGAAAAATATAAAAAAGAAAAAGATATTAGTATCCTTTTGGCATCTCACAATATGAATGAAGTTACAAGGTTAAGCGATTATGTTTTGATGATGAAAGAGGGGCAAATAATTGATCAAGGAAAAGCACAAGATTTAATCAGTAAACATGGCAGAGATACGCTTGAGCAAGTATTTTTAAAATTAGTGAGAGGAAAAAATGAATATTAGAAGATCTTCATCATTAATGCTTAGGCATTTTTATTTAATCAGATCATCGTTTCCAAGAATTTTTGATCTTATTTATTGGCCAACTGTCCAAATCATCCTTTGGGGTTTCGTATCTAAGTTTTTCACTATGTATAGTGATTATTTCAATAACGTTGCTGGAGTTATTTTAAGTGCAGCAATTCTTTATGATTTCTTATTTAGATCAAGCATTAGTTATAATATGTTATTTTTAGAAGAAATTTGGAGCAGAAATATCATTAATTTATTTGTCTCTCCTTTAAAAATATCTGAAATTATATTTGCCCTAACCTCCTCTGCTTTAATCAGAACAATGATTGGTTTAGTCCCAGCAGCCCTAATTGCAATTCCATTATTTGGAGTTTCAATTTTTGAACTTGGGATACCTTTAATGCTGCTATTATTTAGTCTTTATTTATTTGGTGTAACCCTTGGTCTTTTAGTAACAGCTGGTCTTGTTAGATTTGGTCCTTCATTTGAAAATGTGGCTTGGGCGAGCTTGTTTTTTATCGCTCCACTGGGATGTATTTATTATCCAGTAGAAATACTTCCAAGCTGGGTTCAGCCTATTGCACTTGGATTGCCCCTTGCACATATATTTGAAGAAACACGAAATATCCTTGTTAATCAAACGGTCAGTTTCACAAACATTTATTACGCAATTGGTCTAAACCTAATTTACCTCACTCTTGCTATTTCGATATTTTATAGATCGTTTGCTAGTGCCAAAAGAAACGGAACGTTAGTTAATATTGGTGAATAATTTTTAAAATATTGATAAATAATCAATATGCGCCTGTAGCTCAACTGGATAGAGCGCCAGATTTCGGCTCTGGAGGTTCAGGGTTCGACTCCTTGCAGGCGCGCCAAAAACAAATTTTATACTTTTCTAATCTTTTTAATTTCATTATAATCAAAAAATTATTAATGAATAAATTTCTAAAAACATTTCTTATATTATTGTTTGTTCTAAGTTTATCTATTCCTGCCAGTGCCAACTCAAGTGCGCAACAGTGTAGACAGCAAATTTTACAACTTGGGAGCCATCTTAAAATTATGCTTAGAAAAATTAATATTATGCCTCCGATTGCACAAATATATACTCCGCTAAAGCGAACTTTTGATGAAGCTATTAGGGCCCAATCAAGAGGTGATTACGCAACTTGTATAAATAAGACTAACATTGCGCTTAAATACTCACGAGCTTACGCAAGATAAAGGTCTCATTTTATAATTTTCACTTTAATAAATTGAAAAAAAAATTCTTAAATTTTTATTTTCCTATAAAAATTTACATATCTTCCGTTTTCTAATCAAAAAACACAAGATGTGCTAAATACCACTTTATAGTTGTATACGGTTACACTGATACCGAATTTTTGTTACCACTACCTCTGGTATAAAAAATAAATGAAATCACTACGAATAGTTTTATATGTATTATCAGTTGTATTTTTAACAACTGGTACGTTTGCAAAATCCCTTAAGATGTCTAGGGCTAACTGGGATACAGGTTATTTTCATGCTGAGATTTATAAACTCGGTCTTGAAGAGCTGGGTTATAAAATAAAGAAATTAAAGGATGTTAAACCTTCAGTTTTTTACATTGGAGCTTCACAAGGAGATGTTGATCTTTGGGTGAATGGTTGGGAGGCTAATCAAAAATCTTACATTGACGAGACAAAAGGTAAAGTGATCCCTGTTGGCTATGTAGCCAAAGGTGGAGGGATGCAAGGTTATCTAATCGATAAAAAAACAGCTGAAAAATATAATATTAAATCAATTTTAGATATTAAAAAGCACGTTAAAAAATTTGATCGTGATAATGATGGTAAAGCTGACCTAGTGGCTTGTCCTCCAGGTTGGGGTTGCGAGAAAGTAATTACTTCTCATTTTGAAGAATTAAATTTAGGTGAATTTATTAATCCACTTAAAGCAGAATATTCTGCAACCTTAGCTGATACTGTTGCAGCATATAAAAATGGACAATCTATTTTTTATTATACTTGGGCGCCTAATTGGATTTTTGGAACTTTAAAACTTGGTCAAGATGTCGTTTGGATACACGTTCCAACAAAATCAAGAAATAAAGTAGCTGCAACAAATGCAACTATGAATGAAATTAATTTTGGTTTTGCGCTAGATGACATTAGACCTTTTGCGAATAAAAGTTTTTTAAAAAATAATCCAAGTGCAAAAAAGTTTTTAGAAATTGCAAACATTCCAGTGGCAGACATATCTGCTCAAAATTTTCTCATGTACAAAGGAGAAAAATCTCAAAGAGATATTGAGCGACATGCAAAAGACTGGATCAAAAAAAACCAAAAAAAATTTGATGGCTGGATTACAGAAGCCAGAAAATTTAACATGTAACTTAGGGAGAAAAAAGACATGAAAAATATAAAAAAAGTCGTTGCCTTTTTTGCTCTTGCTTTTTTAACAACATTTGGAAGTGGGACACAGGCAATTAGTAAAGAAATCAAAATGGCAAAAGCCAACTGGGATACTGGGTACTTCCAAGCTGAAGTTTATAAAATGGGATTGGAAAAGCTTGGTTACAAAGTTAAAAAACCTCAAGCAATTAAACCTTCAGTGTTTTACCTTGCTGCAGCATCTGGAGATGTTGATCTTTGGGTTAACGGTTGGGAAGGAACTCACCAAACTTATCTAAAAGATAAAAATGTAAAAGGTAAAGTCAAAGCAGTCGGCTATGTAATGAAGAAAGGTGGCTTACAAGGTTACTTGGTTGATAAGAAAACTGCTGATGCATTAAATATTAAGAGTGTGATGGATATTAAAAAACACGCAAAACAATTTGATGCCAATGGAGATGGAAAAGCAGATATGGTTGCTTGTCCTCCAGGCTGGGGTTGTGAGAAAAGAATTACACAGCAATTTGCTGAACTTAGTTTAGGGGATTTTATCAATCCCATCAAAGCAGAATACTCAGCATCCATGGCGGATGCCTTAGCAAGATATAAAAACGGTAAATCAATTCTGTTTTATACTTGGACTCCAAACTGGACCGTTGGTGCTTTTAAATTAGGAAAAGATGTTGTGTGGATTGAAGTTCCTACAAAAGATACGAAAGCAGTCAATGTTGCCAATGCTACAAAATCTAAAATCAACATGGGATTTGGTGCCGATGATATTAGACCATTTGCAAATGCAGCTTTTCTAAAAAAGAATCCTGAAGTGAGAAAATTTTTAGAAGTTGCTTCTATTCCTTTATCGGATATTTCTGCTCAAAACTTGAAGATGAACAAAGGTGAAAAAAGTGAAAGAGATGTTCGTCGTCATGCAAAAGAATGGATCAAAGCTAATCAAAGTACATTTGATAGTTGGATTGCTAAAGCAAAGAAGTAATTTAAGTTGGATTTTTTAAACCCATCAAATTACGGCTATGTACCTTTGGCCGAATGGATTGAAAAATATGTTAAAGACTGGTTGTTTGCACAACGACCAGTCTTTAAAAAACTTTCTGTCCCCATTGAAAGTACACTTGATTCATTGGACAGTTTTTTTAATTTTGTACCCTTGCCTATTGTTATTCTATTTTTTGTCTTTGCTGCATTTAAAACTAATGGAATTAAGTTTGCGATATTTACTTTCATCAGTTTAATCTTCATTGATTTATTGGATATTTGGGAAGAAACCATGACCACAATGGCCATGATTGTAACTGCAGTAATGTTCTGTTGTTTAATTGGAATTCCACTTGGTATTGCGGCCTCACGAAGTAATATTTTTGAAATGATACTCAGACCTATTCTTGATGTTATGCAAACTATTCCAAGTTTTGTTTATTTAATTCCAGTCGTGATGCTATTTGGTGTTGGTTTAACACCAGGTGTTATTGCTATTATCATTTTTGCGCTTGCTCCTATTATTCGATTAACTAACCTTGGATTAAGACAAGTTACCAAAGGTGTAAAAGATGCAGGACGTGCACTTGGCTGCAGCAAGTTTGTTGTGCTTTATAAAATTGAATTACCGCTTGCTCTAAAATCTATTTTAGCAGGTGTTAACCAGACACTTATGCTTTCATTATCAATGGCAGTGATTGCAGCTTTAATTGGAGCTGGCGGACTTGGTCTTACCGTTTATGTTGGTCTTGGACGATTGGATATTGGGCAAGCTTTTGTAGGAGGACTTGGTATTGTTTTAATTGCGATTATATTTGACCGAATTACTCAAAAAATAATTAAATAATACAACTTTTGATTGTTTTAATTATGTCTAATTTTCATAGCACTTTATTATATAATTGTAATCTTCTCTTTATTTTCATATTTTGCATTATAATTTAAATTTAAATTAAAAGGGGAACAATGAAAAACATAATAAAGTTCATAGGTAGTTTATCAATTTTAGCACTGGTATTAACTGCTTGTGGTGATGGTGGCGGCAGTAAGAAAGCTGCAACTAGCACTTTGGACACTACAAAAAAACAAGGTCACGTTAAATGTGGTGTTTCTCAAGGATTACCAGGTTTTTCAAATGCTGACGCATCTGGAAAATGGACTGGTATTGACGTAGATGTCTGTAGAGCAGTCGCTGCTGCAGTTTTAGGTGATGCAAATAAAGTGAAATACACACCTTTAAGTGCAAAAGAAAGATTTACTGCATTACAAGCTGGTGAGATTGATGTGTTATCTAGAAACACAACTTGGACTCTAGAAAGAGATGCTGCGATTGGTTTAACTTTCGTTGGTGTTAACTTCTACGATGGACAAGGTTTCATGGTGAGAAAAGCTACAGGTATCAAATCAGTCAATGATTTTAAAAACGGTGTGAAAGTATGTACAAATACTGGAACAACAACTGAGCTTAACATGGCTGACTTCTTTAAGTCTAAAGGTGTATCTTATGAACCTGTAGTATTTGAAAAAGCAGACGAAGTTGTACAAGCTTATGATGCTGGTCGTTGTGATACTTACACTACTGATAAATCAGGTTTAGCTGCTCAAAGAACTAAAATGAAAAGTCCTGATGAGCACATTGTATTACCTGAAACAATCTCTAAAGAACCTTTAGGCCCTGTTGTAAGGCAAGGTGATGCTAAATGGGAAGATGTTGTAAAGTGGTCTTTATTCGTTTGGATTGAAGCTGAAGAGTATGGCGTTAATTCTGGAAATATTGACTCTATGAAAAACAGCAAAAACCCAGCTATTCAAAGAATAGTCGGTGCTGAAGGTACTAAAAACGGTGCTGCATTAGGTTTAGATCAAGAGTGGAGCTATAGAATTATCAAGCAAGTTGGTAACTATGGCGAAAGCTATAAAAGAAACATAGCTGACACGGGTATCTTACCTGATAGAGGTCCAAATAATTTATGGACTAAAGGCGGAATACTTTACGTACCACCGGTAAGATAAAACTATATTTAAAAAAGGGCTGGTATTTCCAGCCCTTTTTTTTATGCTAACTTAAATGTCCTTTTTTCAAAATCACTTAGAAAAAATTGATCAATTTTTAAATGATCATCCAAAAGTAAAATTCCTTTTACCGCAAGCAATCCTTATTATTTTGGTTGTATCAATTATTTCTTATTTTTCATTTAATGCGAGTTCAAATCTATCTGCAAGAGGAATTAATACTGGATTTGGTTTTTTAAGCAACAAAGCATCATTTGATATTCAATTCAGTTTGATTGAATTTGATTCAAGCATGTCTTATGGACGCGCTTATTTAGTTGGATTGTTAAATACTATTTTAGTCTCAGTGATTGGTATTTTATTTGCAACTATTCTAGGCTTTGTATTTGGAATTCTAAGACTATCATCCAATCCTTTAGCTTCTGGACTGGCAACATGCTATATTGAGCTATTCAGAAATATTTCTTTATTATTACAAATTTTTTTTTGGTATTTTACAGTGTTACGTCTACTTCCACAGGCAGAAAATTCAATTGTCTTATTTGATGTAATCTACGCTAATATCAAAGGTATTTATTTTCCAAAATTTATTTGGACTAACTTAAATTTATTCATATATGGTTTAATTTTTACATTCATTGCTATTTATCTTTTTAATTCATATGCAAATAGATTAAGGGAAAATACTGGAAAAACTCTACCCCAATTTCTAATTTCTATAATCATTTTAATTATTTTGCCTACTTTGGTATTTTTCATTTTTGGAGTTGAAGTTGATTTTGCTCATCCAAAATTAGAAACTAGAATGGGTATTGCAAATTTTATTGGTGGCTCTTCAATTATTCCTGAGTTCTTGGCTCTGGCCTTTGCATTATCATTATATACTTCAACATTTATTGCTGAAAATGTTAGAGCTGGAATTTTAGGAATTGACAAAGGACAAAAAGAAGCTGCGGCTTCAATTGGTTTGACGAATACACAAGTTTTAAGATTAATTGTAATTCCACAAGCTTTAAGAATTATTATACCACCAACCACAAACCAATATTTAAACTTAACTAAAAATTCTTCACTAGCAGCTGCTATTGCTTATCCTGATATTGTTTTAGTGTTTGCAGGAACGGCTTTGATGCAAACAGGAAGAGCGATTGAGATTGTCACCATTACCATGCTGACCTATTTGACACTAAGTATCACTATTTCTGTATTTATGAATTGGTACAACAAAAAAGTTTCTTTAACTGAAAGATAATATGAATAAGACTTTAACATATATCAAAACAAAATTTTTCTCTTCACCCGTTGATGCTTTTCTTACTATTTCAATTAGTTATTTAATTTATATAACGATTCCTCCACTCATTGACTGGATGTTTATAAAAGCAACCTTTGCAGGTGAGAGCAAAAAAGAATGTGTTGCAGGTGGAGCATGCTGGATATTTGTTAAGACATGGTTTAACCGTTTCTTATATGGAATGTATCCAAATGAAGAAGTTTGGAGAATAAACTTACCATTTGTTTTCTTGGTTGTTTCAATCGTTGCTTACAGATTTTTAAACGAGAAATTAAAAAAATATTTATTCATATTTTTAACTATTCCCTTCCCTATCTTAGCCTTAATGCTTTTTTCAGGAGGGTTTTTGGGTTTGGAACAAGTTGATACTAGAGAATGGGGAGGATTATTTTTAACATTAGTCATTTCAATTTTTGCAATTATTTTCTGTTTTCCTTTGGGAGTTCTTTTAGCGATGGGAAGAAGATCAAATCTTCCAGTGATAAGATATTTTTCTATTGGCTTTATTGAATTTTGGAGAGGTGTTCCTTTAATTACAGTTTTATTTATGGCTGGAGTAATGTTCCCATTACTTTTACCATCTGGAACAAACATGGATAAACTCGTTAGAGTTATTATCGCAATAACATTATTTGAAGCGGCTTATATGGCTGAAGTAGTAAGAGGTGGATTACAAGCTGTAGGTCGAGGACAATATGATGCTTCAAAAGCAATCGGAATGGGGTATTGGAAAAGTCATATCTTTATAATTCTTCCTCAAGCTTTAAAATTAGTAATCCCTGGAATTGCGAATACATTTATTGCTTTATTCAAAGATACACCTTTAGTTTTTGTTGTCGGATTATTAGAAATTTTAGGAATGGTAAACTTGGCTAAAACAAATCCCGCATGGCTTGGAATGGCAACTGAGGGTTATGTGTTTGTGGCTCTAGTGTACTGGATTTTCTGTTTCGCTATGAGTAGATATAGTTTAAGTATAGAGAGGAAATTAAAAACAACTAACTAGGGACCATGTCAGCAATTATACAATTAAAAGATGTAAACAAATGGTACGGAGATTTTCACGTATTAAAAAACATTAACTTTGAAGTTAGTGAAAAAGAAAAAGTTGTTATTTGTGGACCTTCCGGATCAGGAAAATCAACACTAATTCGATGCATCAACCGACTTGAAGAGCATCAAAAAGGTGAAATCGTAGTTGATGGAATGACACTAGATGAAAACACAAAAAATATATCTGCTATACGAAGTGAAGTTGGAATGGTTTTTCAGCAGTTCAATTTATTCCCTCACCTATCGATTTTAGAAAATTGTACCCTAGCTCAAATATGGGTAAAGAAAAAAACAAAAAAAGAATCTGAAACACTCGCAATGGAGTATTTAAATAAAGTTCAAATCTCAGATCAATCTCATAAATTTCCAGGTCAATTATCAGGAGGACAACAACAAAGAGCAGCTATTGCTCGTGCATTATGCATGGAGCCTAAAATTATGCTTTTTGATGAACCAACATCAGCATTAGACCCTGAGATGATTAAAGAGGTATTAGATGTAATGGTAGACCTTGCAAAAGGCGGTATGACGATGTGCGTCGTGACACATGAAATGGGTTTTGCCAAAGAAGTTGCAGATCGTGTTGTGTTCATGGATGAAGGTAACATTGTTGAAGCTAAGAAAACAAAAGATTTCTTTGAAAATCCTGAAAATGATCGAACAAAACTTTTCTTAAGTCAAATTTTATAAACTTTAAGTTTATTTAAGATATAAGTATCTTTATATGCCCATTAATACTTTCATTGTTGATGAAACTTTTGATCAAAAACGAGTTGATCAAGTTGTTGCTACTCACTATCCAGATATAAGTAGAACAAAAGTTCTTAAAATTATTAAAAGCGATATGCTAAAAATTAATGGAAAAGTTATGTCTAATGCTTCAACAAAAGTTAAAGTTGGAGATGAGATACAATTTGAAACTTTAAAAGCCGAAGAGTTAAATTTAGTTCCTAAAAAAATTGATTTAAATATTATCTTTGAAGATGATGATATAATTATTATCGATAAACCAATTGGAATGGTTGTTCACCCAGGGGCAGGTAATTATGAAGATACTATGGTTAATGGTTTGTTGTATCATTGCAAGAACAAATTATCCGGAATGAGCGGGGAAGATCGACCTGGGATTATTCACCGAATTGATAAAGATACAAGTGGATTATTGGTTGTCGCCAAAAATGATCAAGCCCATGCCTTCATTGCTAAACAATTTGAAGAACACACTATAAGAAGAAGTTATTTGGTTTTTGTGTATGGAATCCTAAGACCTCTTCATGGGAAGATTGAAACCTTAATAGGAAGAAACAAAACTAATCGTCAAAAAATGAGTGCTGATGTTGTTCGTGGAAAAGATGCGATAACAAACTATGAAACCTTGGAAGTTTTTAAAGGAAATAAAATTCCAGATATTAGTCTTCTCAAATGTGTTTTAGAAACTGGTAGAACTCATCAAATAAGAGTCCACATGTCACACAAAGGTAATCCAATTCTTGGCGATCAAACTTATGGTAAAAAAATTAAAAAAATTAGAGGTGTGGACCAGGAATTTGAGGAAATGTTAAAATCATTAAAACGACAAGCATTACACGCTCATACCTTGGGTTTTATTCACCCTAAAACTCATGAAGAAGTTTTTTTTGCCTCAGAATTGCCAGAAGATTTACTTAAACTCAAAAATAGGCTTGAAACGTTAAAAAATTGAGTCTTGAAGGTTTTGAATTAAAAATTACATATACAGCATGAGCAAAGAAACTAACAAAACGACACTCCCGGTTCTTAGTCCAGATGGAAGTTTTGATTCATATTTACAAAAAATAAGAAAATTTCCTATGCTGGATGCAGCGGAGGAATACATTTTAGCAAAAAATTGGAGAGAAAAAGGAGACAAAGAATCAGCTCATAAACTCGTTACTTCACATCTCAGACTGGTTGCCAAGATTGCAACAGGTTACCGAGGATATGGTTTGCCAATGAATGAATTGGTTTCTGAAGGTAATATTGGATTAATGACTGCTGTAAAAAAATTTGATCCTGAAAAAGGATTTCGATTAGCCACTTATGCCATGTGGTGGATCAAAGCATCAATACAAGAGTATATTTTAAGATCATGGAGTTTAGTCAAAATAGGAACAACTGCCGCTCAAAAAAAATTATTTTTTAATCTAAGAAAAATGAAAAATCAAATTATGAAATCTGATCAAACAGATTTATTGCCATCTCAAGTGACAGAAATCGCAAATCGACTGGATGTAAGTGAAGATGAAGTTAATTCTATGGAACAAAGAATGAAAGGTCCTGAAGCTTCTTTAAACGCAACAATTAAAGGTGAAGAGGGAGATACGCAATGGCAAGATTGGGTGGTTGATGAAAATGCAGATCAAGAACTTCAAATCTCTCACCGACAAGAAACAGCAAAAAGAAAAGTTTTGCTTGATAAGGCAATGTCGGTTTTAAATGAAAGAGAAAAAGAAATCTTATTTGATCGAAGATTAAATGAAGAACCAAAAACATTAGAAGAACTAAGTCAAAAATATAATATTAGCCGTGAAAGAATTCGACAAATTGAAAATAGAGCATTTGAAAAATTACAAAAAGAAATGCTTGAACAAGCTAAAGAGCAAAAACTAATCTCTGTTAATTAATTATAACTTTTCTTCTTCAAGCTTTTTTGAAGCTTGAGAAAATCCATCTAAACTTATTTCAATGGCTAAAGGTTGGGGTCCAAAACCTGCAACACCAATAGCTGCTTTTTTTCCAGAAGAAAAACTTTTCTTTATTTTATTATAATTATCGATTGAAGTTTTATCTTTAGTGTTATTTGTTAAAATGACCATGCAACCAATTACCTCACACTTTGTCCAGGATAAATTTAATTGTTCCTTATCATCAAATTTTACAGCTAGTCTTCTGTTAAGATTTACACCCAAAGGACCTATCACGCTTATGATCTCTTTAACGTCATTATCTTTATTTTTAAATCTTACGTAATTAATACTAAATCTAATATTTGAATTTTGTATTTGTAAAGACTGAGAGACCTCACAATTTTTTTTACCATGATCTTCAACGCATTGATAAGTCCAATTTTTATATTGTTGCGTAGTCACTTTTGGAGGAGGATCACCTTTCTTATGCCCAGCATAAGCATGTGAGGAAAATAATAATATGATAACTAAAAAAATTTTTAACATTAAAACTGTCCTACCAAACTTATTAAGCTTCTATTATCCCAGGTCAACCCATCTACATCATTACCATTAGAATCTTTACCTGGATTATTTCCAAGTTTTTCAGCATAGGTGGCGGTTAAAGCAAAATTTTTATAAATGGGTATTGAAAAAGATATTCCTACTCCTGATAGATCATAATTATTTTTTAAAGAAGTGTTAGTTGCATTCCAATTTTCCCAAGCTTGTTTATGTAGTTGAATTTTTCCATAATCATAAAACAATGTTAACCTTTTATTTTTTGAAAATGTTTTATTAAATTCTAAACTGGATACAAAACCTTGGTCACCTGCCCCTTCATTTGATGGAAAAGCTCTTACGCCATTAGGACCACCTAAACTTAACTGTTCAGCACCATCTAAATTTTTATCTGTATACTGGCCGTTAAATTTAATCACTGCAGAAACTGTATCGGTAATTCTTTGAAAACGGTTAACATTTATTGCTAATTTCCAATAATCTCCATTTGCTTTTGCAGTTAATTGATCGGTATCAAAGTTGCTGGTATTATCAGTTAAATCTAAAGAACCAAAAGTACCTGTAAATGCCACAGTATTTGCTCCACCAGAAAAATATTTATCCTGATTATTATAAGTTAAATTTAACGATGATTTTATAATATCTTTATTACTATTTGATCCAGTATTGAGATCATTAACATAATCATTTCTTGAAAAAGACAAAGATGAAGTCAAACTCTTATCAGGCTTAATCATTAACTCTTTATTAAACCCTAAAAAAAACTCTGTTGAATAACCTGTGGGCTCAGTTGAATCAAAGGGTGCTCCAAGATCATACTCCATTTTAGATACTCGAAATGTTGTTTGTAAACCATCATAACCAAGGGGTATTGTTGCTGAACCTGCATAGTAATGCGATCCTTCTGTTATGACATCAGTTACGCTAAACCTTTCACCTTTGTTAAAAACACTGTCAAAATTTAAAATATTAGTAACACGCTCATAACCTGATGATCGCGAACCATTATTATCAACTAGGCTCGTAGTTGACAGCGTTTTGGTATTTGATGCTGAAATTATAATGTCTGTCTCTCCAAGTTGCTCTCCTTCAACAAGTTGAGCAATGGCATTAATTCCGGGTGTATTATTTAAATTTCTTATATTTCGATCAAGTTGAACAATATTTAAAATTTCATTTGGATTAATTTTATTAAATATAAATTTTGATATTCTTTTCTTAGAGATATTAAGTTCTTTTTGAACATCCGCCTTAATTTCAACTTTTCCAATTCTACCCTCCACGATATAAATTTGAATTTTTCCATCGCTAATATCTTGTTCAGGTAAAAAAGCAGTAGCTAAAAAACCTTTTGATCGATAATAAAAAGATACATCTTGTAAAATATTTCTAAGATCAGCGTAAGTCAGTTCTTTATTTATTTTATTTTGAACTAATTTTTGAAATTCAGAAGATGGGTATTTTTTATTTCCATCAAAACTAAATTCTTTTACAAACACTTTAACTAAATCTTTTTCTTTTTTTATAGGCTGCTCAGATTTTTGTTCAAATAACTTATCTGATGGCATTTCTTTTTTTTGCAAATTTTTATTTACTTTAGGTATTTGCTTATTCATATCGTCAACTTTTGGGATTACAGGATCAGCAGCATAAGCTGGATTTAATGAAAAGCTTATGACAAGAGTAAAAAATATTTTAGTTAGTTTTTGCTTTATCACCACTTCTCTTCTCCTCTTCATCATCTTCTGAAATATTTAGGTTGTTATTATTATCTTGGCCCTGGCCTCTATTATCAGGTCGGTCTTTTGACTTATCTAATAATTTTCTAGGATCCTGATTGCCATCTTTAAATTTTTTGCTACTAAATAATTCTTTTATACTTCTTGGTTTTGGAGAACTTGTTCCCTGATTAGTGGAGTCAAATTTACCACCTTGTGATTTTGGAGCAGGAGCGCTTCCAATTGAATTATTACTACGAGGCTCAAAACTTGGTGCTGACTGATTGTTTCCAGGTTTATCAAAATCAGATCTAGTTTCTGGTCCTGGTTGATTAAATCCAGCATCTCCAGGTATTACAACTTCAATGGATTTTGAGAATGTTCTTCCTCCAACACTTGGACCACCTCCAAATAATGTTGCGATTAAGTTTCTACCCGCATCAGCAATGGTGGTTTGTGCACTTCTGGCAACAGAATTAGCTGATTTTTCAGTTCTTCTTCCATTACTTTGAGATGATCTTGAATTGTTATTTTGAGTTGTCACCACTTGGGTTTGGCTTCCACCTGTAACCGTTCCAAAACTAGTGGAGCTATCAATTATTCCATAGTTTTTACTTACTACTTGATATCCAGTTACTCCAGAGTAACCAGCTAAAGCTTTAACTGTTCCTATTTTTCCGTTAAATGCAATTTCTGGTGTTGCAGCCACTATCCCGTCTCTCCTAATTGCTACAGCTTTTGCAATTAAATTGTGGGTGTTTGAAGTAGAGTCATTTACTGTTCCGTTAATTGTAACTTTTGGATCGATTGATAAAAGCGTTCTAGTTGTCCCATTTGATCCAGTTGAACTTACAACAACATTTCCATTATAAACCTGTTCCTCATAAGTCATCACATCACCTTTGATGGTAATGTCATTAGCAGTCATCGTCATTTTATAGAAACTATCTGCTGTATTATCTGGATCAAAACTTTCATCGTTAAACGCATAACCAACTCGGTCTCCAAATTCTATATTTCCTGTTCCTGCATCTATTGTGATTGATCTAGCTTTCGAATTACCTTGACCTTTTAAAGTTCCGCCAAAAACAATATTAGAATTTGTAGTATTAAACTCTACAGGACTTTCTGTTGTACCGCTTGCAACTAAAACATCACTAGTATACGTTTGTGCTCCTGTTGTTGTGATACCAGAATCTAACTGAACATTTCCACTAACAATTAACGAAGGTAATGTAATACTAGAAGCTGTAGAAATTCTGCCTCCAGATGACGTAACTGAAGTTACCGATCCTAATGCATTGTTGTGTTCTGCTTTAAATCCACCATCAGCAATATTAATGATACCTGAAAAAGTATTATTACCTGAAAAAGTTTGTGTGCCACTTCCTCCGAGCAATAGAGTTCCAGCTCCAGATAAGACGCCATCAAATGAATTATTTATTGAAGAGTCAATTTCTAATGTAGCTCCAGACTCTATATTAAAATCACCATTTGAGTCATTATTTCTACCCCAGTTCCCAGAAAGAATAACTTTACCGGCTTGAACATCAATACCATTAACATCATCCTGATGAGCATTTGAACTTGTATTAGAGAATGTTGTGGTTCCCGTTCCAACTTTAACTAAATCATATCCATCGTTATTATATTGTGAGATGGTTCCTGAAAAAGTTGTATCTTGATTATTATATCCAAAAGTAACTTGTTTATTTTGCCATCTCCAATTTGTTGCATCTCCAGCTAGACCACCAAAATTAATTGAACCTCCTGAGACTACTGTCCAACCTCTTCTAACGTCTGTTCTTGTACTATTAAGATAAACAGTTGAATATTTCCATGCATCAGCATTTGCAATGTGAACTCCGTTATTTGATCCTGTTGTGTAATTAAATTTTGTATCACCTGTATAAGTATTGGCTGAGTAGATTGTCATAGTTTTGTTACCTATTTTTCCATAAGTAACTCCACCAACTCCGCTGATAACAGAATAAATTTTATTTCTTCCTGAGCCTCCGCTACCATCAATAAAATTATGCTGTCCTGTCTCTAGATAAATTCCTCTATTATTATTGTAACCAAAATTAACGTGTCCTAAAGAATTACTAGAATTAACTGATCCAAAATAAATTGTTCCTGCATTTTTTAATAAGATATTATCTGGATCATCTGATGAAGGATTGGCACCAAAATTTCTATCTGTTTTTGCTGCAATTTTACCTCCATCAATTACTGTTCCTCCAGTATAAGTATTTGTAGCAGTTGGTTCAAATACACCTGATCCTGATACTTTAACTATTCCAGAACCTGATATAACTCCAGATGCAATGAGATTTGCACTAGATGCAAAATTAAAAGTTCCGCTATTAGCTATTGTTCCTGAATAACTGCCACTTCCCAATGTTCCGGATCCACCAATAGTTAATGTTCCAGCGCTGACTGTTGTTGTCCCAGAATAAGTATTAGTTCCTCTTAAAATAACCGTGCCAGTTCCAGTTTTGGTTAAATTTTTACTGCTCCCACTTATTACTCCATCAATATAAAAATTATTATCAGCTTTTATCGTTGAGTGTGCTCCTAAAGTAATATTACCATCCCAATACTGACCGAAACCATTTGTTCCATAAAGTGTTCCGCCATTTAAAGTAAGGGCATTAGTTAAAGCACCATCATCACTTCGATCAACCCAAAGCGTTGCACCACTTGCAACTGAGATTGATCCTGTTCCAAAAACATCATTGGTTCTACTTCCAGCGCCACCAAATAACGTACCCGCACTTACAGTTGTACCGCCAGTATATGTATTATTCTCAGTTAAAGTTAACGTTCCAGTTCCTTGCTTAACTATAGTTCCGCTTCCAGAAATAACTCCTGCAACTTCAGAAGATGAATTTGAATTAATCGTTAATGATGTTAAGTTTGATACATTACCATTAAGATTTACTTGTCCAGATCCAGTATTAATTATTAGTTCAGCAGATACTGAATCGTTATAATTTATGACAACGATACCATCGGAGCCATCTCCACCACTAAGGGATGCGTGACCACCGCCGCCGCCGCCGCCACTACCAGTGTTTGCAACAGCATCATTTCCATTTCTGTGTGCAGCTCCTCCCGCACCTCCTACACCGCTACCTCCAAGTGAACCTCCATAAGTTTCTCCCGCTGTACCGTCAGTTCCAGCTCCACCGCCTCCTGCATACCATTGTGCAGTTCCTGTGATTGAAGATTGAATTCCAATTCCGCCATTTGTACCTTCTCCATTTAATTGACCGCCTGGTCCACCAGCGCCGCCGCCGCCGCCGCCTCTATTTCTGCCTCCGGTAGTTGATGCTCCCGCATTACCTTGTCCTGAAGTTCCTGAGCCAGGAGTTCCACTATAAAATGATGCTCCACCCCCTGATCCTCCATCATTTCCATCTCTATTTCCTCCAGATGAACAGTTGCAAGCTCCACCTCCTCCGCCACCAATGGCAGTAAGAGATCCACCGAATGTTGTATTGCCTCCATTTGCACCTTTGCCTCCATGTCCTGGAGATCCTGCTCCACCTGCCCCAATAGAAATTGAATAAGTATCTGCGCTTAAAGAGTAAGAACTTTCTTGTATTAAACCTCCCGCACCTCCACCGCCTCCAACATAAGATCCACCTCCACCTCCACCGCCCGCTAATACTAATAAATCAGCTGCGGTGAGAGAGGATGGTTTTGTCCATGTAAATGAACCTGATGAATAAGTTAAAGAACCATTTCCGAGGTTGGCAATAGAACCACTGGCTGTTTGTACAGATCCATTATTATAAATGTATTGACCACCATTTCTTAATTCGATGATACCAACATTTGTATCTACTGTTAAATCTCCGCTAACATCAAAGTATCCACCATTTGTTGTAACGGTTACATCAGTTCCTAGCGTTACTGCTGAATTAATATCTATATTTAAAGATCCAGAAGATGAGCTAATCGCTGCACTTAATACTGTAGTTGTTGCATTAAAAGTAAGAGTAGAATTTCTTGCTCCTGTATAGGCAAGATTGCTGCTTAGTGTAATTGTGTTATCTGCAGTAATTGTTACATCAGATGTTTCTAAGTTTGTTGCATAAGTTGCTGCCGCTGATGAATCGATAGTTAGATTTGTTGGATCAACTAACCAATTTCCATAACTTCCAGTAACTGAACTTGTACTTATTTTAATTCCATTGATATTAAGATCTGCTCCAGAAGTTTCAATTTGACCACCACTTCCATCAATACCTTTTGCTTCTAAAGTTCCGCTAACTCTTGTGAATGAATTTGAATTTTTAATATCAGACCAGGCAACAATCGTTCCACCAGATCCACTTGTTAATGCATTTGCAGTAATTTTTGAGTTTGAATCAATATTTAAATAAGTTGCTTGAAGTAAATCTCCTGTTCCTTGCCAATCACCACCAATTAAAACTTTTCCTCCACCCGTTTTTCCATCTGCAGAAATAGTAGCGCTATTTACATCAATATCTTTACCAGTGATTTCAATCGTACCACCTTTTCCTTCTTTGTTGTCAGAATTTAAAGTTCCTGAAATTTCAGTTGCTCCTTTAGATCCTGTATCAATTTTAATTTTATTTGCTTGAATAGAACCAGAATTTGAAACTAATTTAATCACTCCATTTTCAGAAACCAAACCATCTGCTCTTGCATTTGGAAGTTTTACTACTTCATCAACTAAACTTTGAGCAGCGTCCGCTTTAATGGTGACTATGCCGTTTTGGGTTTTGATGGTGCCTTCATTTTTTGCCATCGCTTTTAATTTGGATGGTGCAACTTTTACCGTTAAATTGTTACTGTCACTAATTCCTAAAAGCACATCATCACCAGCAACAATTGTGGTTGCAGCGCTGGTGATAATGTTACCTTTGTTATTAACCTGAGGAGATATTAAAGCTACATATTGACCTTCGATCAAACCTTGATTGACTAACGATGAGTTAGAATTTGTATTAAACTGATAATTATTATTTAAAAAATTTTGGTTGGTTAGATTTAAAGTTGAAAGAATTGCACCTTCTGCTTTGATTGCTGAATGCGGTCCTGTTAAGATTCCTGTTGGATTAACTAAAAATAATCTCCCGTTTGAAAAAATTTTTCCATTAATAATGGATTGGCCACTTAAAACATTATTTAAAATACTAGCTTTAGATCCAGGTTGATTAAAATGAACGGAAGCATCTCGTCCTACATTAAAGCTTTGCCAATTCACAATAGCTTGGTTGGTTGATTGATTTACATTTAATTGATCGAGTGCTGCATAATTAATATCAACTTGACCTGATACAACATTACCACCTTGAGGAAGAGCTAAACGATCCAATTCAGCGTAAACATGAATTGGAGCACTAAAAAAGTATATAAGAAATATACTTAACCAATGGATTATTTTTTTCATATTGCTCCCTTGCGGTAACAACAAAAAAAAACAAAAAATATTTGTAAAAAAGCTTAATTAATAAATAGATCTGTCTAAAATTTTAAAGCAACCACAATAGAATAGTACCCCATGGCGGAGGTATTAATAGCGTTTATTTACCTTACAAACAAAGGTTAATTTTTATCTAAAAAAAAACATAACTAACTTGAGGTTGTATTTTTAACTATTAAAAGGATTTTCGAGAAGAATAGTATCTTCTCTTTCAGGACTTGTTGAAATGCTTGAAATTTTTGCACCAATAAAATCTTCTACTGCACCAACATAAATTTTTGCAAGATCTGGAAGGTCTTCAATATTTCTAATTCCTTTTGTTTCAGATTTCCAACCTTTAAATGTTTTATAAATTGGTTTTACTTTTTTTTGATCTTCAACAGCTGCTGGAAAATAATCAATTTCCTTTCCATCAAGTTCATATTTTTCACAAAATTTAATTTCATCAAAGTCATCAAGTACATCAAGCTTGGTTAATGCAATTCCATGAATACCTGCAACTTTAATGGTTTGTCTAACGAGTACACCATCAAACCAACCACAACGTCTTTTTCGATTTGTCACTGTTCCAAATTCATGTCCACGTATTCCTAATTTTTCTCCATCAGCATCTTCAAGCTCTGTGGGGAAGGGGCCTTCACCCACTCTAGTCGTATAAGCTTTTGTAATTCCAAGAACATAACCAATGGTATCTGGTCCACAACCAGATCCTGTTGCAGCGTTGGCTGCTACAGTGTTTGAAGATGTTACAAATGGGTAGGTTCCATGGTCAACATCGAGCAAAATACCTTGGGCACCTTCAAATAATATTTTTTTATTTTCGGATTTAAATTGATCAATTTTTTTCCAAACAGGTTGGGAATATTTTAAAATCTCAGGTGCAATCTTCATAAGTTCTTTTTTTAACTCTTCTTTTTCATAAATTTTTTTATTCAACCCTTTTCTAATTGCATTGTGATGCTGAAGCACAATATCCAATCTTTGATCCAAGTTACTTTCAGATCTTAAGTCCATGACACGAATTGCTCGTCTTCCAACTTTATCTTCATAGGCTGGACCAATCCCTCTTCGTGTTGTTCCAATTTTTCCTTTTCCAGCAGCATCCTCTCTAATTTCATCCATCTCACTGTGGTATGGTAAAATTAAATTGGCAGTTTCAGCTATAATTAAATTTTCTTCTGTAACTTTAACACCCTGGTCTTGAATGGACTTAATCTCTTCTAGTAATGCCCAAGGATTAACAACAACTCCATTTCCAATGACTGAAATTTTACCTGGTCTTACAATTCCTGAAGGTAAAAGTTTTAATTTATAAGTTACGCCATCAATAACTAATGTATGACCAGCATTATGACCACCTTGAAAACGAACTACAACATCAGCTTGATCCGATAACCAATCTACAATTTTACCTTTGCCCTCGTCTCCCCACTGCGAACCTACCACTACAACATTCTTCATACTCTATTTAAACTCTTTATTTAAACTAACAGATGTTAGATGGTTAATTGGACCATGACCTTTTCCATAATTCATCTTAGATCCGATTGCTTGATTAACATATTTGATACTAAGTTCGCACGCTTTGTTTATTGTTTTTCCACATGCCAAATAAGTTGTAATTGCGCTGGATAAAGTACATCCAGTTCCATGGGTATTCTTAGTCAGTATTTTTTTGTTTTTAAAAACTTTAATTTCTTTTTTATTAATTAATACATCACGAACAAAATTTGTACTTAAATGACCGCCTTTAACAAGGACATTTGTGGCCCCCATTTCTACCAATACCGATCCTGCATAAATCATATCTTCTGGGGTAATAATCTTTAAATTTGTTAATACCTCTGCTTCTGGAATGTTTGGTGTGATTAAAAAAGTATGTTTTAAAAGCTGTTTTTTTAAAACTTCAATGGCTTTATGATTGATAAGTTTTGCACCCCCTTTTGCTACCATTACCGGATCAAGTACTATTTTTTTTGTTTTAATTTTTTTTAAACATTGAATAACATTTTGAATCACATCTACAGAATGTAACATTCCAATTTTAATTGCATCTGGCTTAATATCAGTTGAAGTAAATAAAATTTGATTAGTAATTTCTTTGGATGGAATAGCGACAATTGATTTTACACCAGTTGTATTTTGTGCAGTCACTGCAGTCACTGCCGTCATCGCATAACCACCAAGTGAGGTTACTGTTTTGATATCTGCTTGTATTCCAGCGCCCCCTGATGAGTCTGATCCTGCTATAATTAAAATCTTTGCCCTTGGTTTCATTAACGTACAGTTTTTTTAATAATTGAAATACATTTTTTTAAAAGACTTTTATTTTCAGACTCACCCATGATTCTAATTTTTGATTCAGTCCCAGATTTTCGAACAAGCATTCTTCCTTTTCCTTTAATTAATTCATTGGCTCGTTTAATTGCTTTTTTACACGCGAAAGAATTAATAACATTTTTATCTTTAACAGTTATGTTTTCTAATATTTGTGGAGTTAATCTGAATAAATTAAATAGTTTGCTTGTTTTTTTACTTTTCCTGAGACTAAATAAAATTTCCAATGCTACTAATAAACCATCTCCAGTAGTCGTAAACTTACCTAAAATAATATGACCAGATTGTTCACCCCCTAAATTAAAACTATATTTCTTCATTGCTTCTTTTACGTATCGGTCACCAACATTTGCTCTAATAAATTTAATATTTTTATTTTTAAAATATTTTTCTAATCCATAATTTGACATTAAAGTTCCTACAACACCGCCTTTTAATAATTTCTTTTGTTTCCAACGTGTTGCAAGCATTGCAATGATTTGGTCACCATCGATGATATGTCCATGCTCGTCACAGATAATAATTCGATCAGCATCACCATCAAGGGAAATACCAATGTGTGCTTTATGTTTTCTTACCGCTTGTTGAATTTTTTTTGGGTAGGTTGATCCGCAATTTTTATTTATATTTAAACCATTGGGCTCTACACCTATACTAATAACTGTTGCTCCAAGTGATTTTAATAACCTTGGCCCAGCTTTATAACCAGCCCCATTTGCACAATCCAAAACAATTTTAATATTTTTTAAATTGAAACTTTTAGGAAAGTTTTTTTTTAAAATACTTATATAAAAATCAGTCGCAGTTTCTAACCTTTTAACTCGACCTAGTTTTTCAGGATTAATTAAATGCTTTTCTGTTTTTGCATCAATAATTTTTTCAATTTTTTTTTCAATTTGATCAGAAAGTTTCATACCATCAGGTCCAAATAATTTCATTCCATTATCATCATAAGGGTTGTGAGATGCTGTAATCATAATCCCCATATTAGCCTTCATAGATTTTGTAATCATAGCTAAACCATTGGTTGGCATAGGACCAAAAGTGTAAACATGCATACCAGCAGAGGTGAGTCCAGATACCAAGGCAGGTTCCAGCGTATAACCAGATAATCTTGTATCCTTTGCAATTACCGCAATAGGTTTACTTTTTTTTGGGGTAGTGAAATAAGTTCCAGCCGCTAAACCAAATTTGAAAAACTTTTCACCGTTTATTAAACCTTGATTTACCTTGCCTCTAATGCCGTCTGTACCAAAATACTTTTTCATTATATTGAGTTTAAAGCCTCCTGAATTGTTAATGCTTCGAATGTTTCTTTTATATCATGAACTCTAAAGCACTGCACACCTTGATTATACCCTGTTATGACTGCAGCAATTGTACCTCCTAATCTATCTTTGCTATCTTTTTCTTTCATAACTTTACCAATAAAACTTTTTCTTGATGGTCCTAACATAATTGGACAACCTAAAGCATGGAATAAACCAATGTTGGAAATAAGATTTAAATTGTGATCCAAATTTTTACCAAAGCCAATACCAGGATCTAAAATAATATTTTGTTTTAAAAATTTTCTTTTACTTAATTGATTAATTTTATTTTCAAAATAATCATAGATATCCAAGAGTACATTTTGATAGCTTGGATTGTTTTGCATAATGTCTGGTGTTCCTTGAGAATGGTTTAAAATAATTGGTTTTTTTAACTTGGCTACAACGCTTAATGATTGTTGATCAAAATCCATTGCAGAAACATCATTAATAATTTTTGCACCTTTTTTTATTGCAGCAACCATAACTTGTGATTTTCTTGTATCGATTGAAATTTTATATTTCTTAATTTTTGAAATAACCTGTAATACCCTTTTTTTCTCATTTTCTACTGAAATCAGTTTTGCACCTGGACGTGTAGACTCGCCACCAACATCAATGACATCAGCACCTTGATTTATCATTTCTTTAGAATGCTTGATCGCTTGTTTTAATTTATTAAATTTACCACCATCTGAAAAGCTATCTGGTGTAACGTTTAAAACACCAAAAATTTTGAAAGTATCAAGATTTAGACCTGATATTTTTTTTCTTTTTTGAGTGATATGTTTAATTTTTTTTAAAACTTCTTTTTTTAACCTGGGTGGTAAACTTTTTAATTGATTTATATTTATTGTTTTAATTTGGTTTTTTTTACCTCTAATGGTGATTTCTATTTTTCCAAATGCTAAATTTTTATTTGAACATATAGATAAGGCTTGTTTTGATTTAATTAATTTTCTAGCGTCTGAACCATAAGACATACTTATGGGTCTTACATAAATTTTTTGCATTTAAGAATTGTTGATTAAGTCAGCTTAGGTTTTAGACCAATAGATCCAAGAGCAGATTCTTTTTTTCCACTTCCCTGAGTTTGATCAGGTTTATCAGAATGTCTTGATGGATAAATATCCTTGTATAAAATATTTGAAATTTCATCAAAAGTTAAAGTTTCATAATCCATTAAAGCTTTTGCAAGTTTATGAAGGTCATCAATTTTATCTTCCATAATTTTTTGAGCTTTTTTATATCCATCAAATACAATTCTCTTTACTTCTTTATCAATCTTTTGAACCGTCTCCTCTGACATAGATTGATTTTTAGTAATCGATCTACCTAAAAAAACCTCTTCTTCATTATCACCATATGCAATAGGTCCAAGTTCTTCAGACATTCCATATTTGGTTACCATATCTTTTGCTATTTGTGTCACTTTTCCAATGTCGGAACTTCCACCGCCGCCTGCACCTGTTGTTATTTTATCTTTTCCAAATATTTTTTCCTCTGCAACTCTTCCGCCCATTGCCATAGCAATCATACCTTCAAACTGATCTTTTGATTGATAATCTTCATCTTTTTCAGGTAACCACATCACCATTCCTCCAGCCATTCCTCTTGGAATAATTGTAGCTTTGTGCATTTTAATATTTTTAATTTTTACATTTAGTCCAACAATTGCGTGCCCTGCTTCATGGTAAGCAGTTAATTTTTTATCATCTTCAGTAATTACCTTTGAGCGTCTTTCAGCTCCCATCATAATTTTATCTTTGGCCTCTTCAATATCAATCATAGTTACAATTCTTTTGTTTTTTCTTGCAGCAAGAAGTGCAGCTTCATTCATAATATTTGCTAGATCAGCTCCTGAAAAACCAGGTGTTCCTCTAGCGATTGTTCTTAAATCTACATCGGGTCCAGTTTGCACTTTTCTTGCATGAACTTTTAAAATGGCTTCCCTTCCAACGATATCCGGTCTTGGAACAATAACCTGTCTATCAAATCTTCCTGGTCTTAATAAAGCTGGGTCTAATACATCAGGTCTGTTAGTTGCGGCTATTAAAATAACTCCTTCGTTGGCTTCAAAACCATCCATTTCAACAAGTAATTGATTTAATGTTTGTTCCCTTTCATCATTTCCACCACCAAGTCCAGCACCTCTACTTCTTCCAACTGCATCAATCTCA
>CBFHID010000002.1:0-123733 GCA_965655895.1 Candidatus Pelagibacteraceae bacterium
CAAACATCAACACTTTGTCACCCTCGTTTAAAGTATTCACAATTGCAGCTTCCCAAGCCCCTGTTCCAGAACCTGGATATATAATTACTGGTTCGGATGTTTTGAAAATTAATTTAATTTTGTCTAAAACTCTTTTAGCAATTTCGGCAAATTCTGGTCCTCTATGGTCAATTGTCGGGTAATCCATAGCCCTTAAAACTCTATCAGGTACATTTGTTGGTCCTGGAATCTGTAAAAAATGTTTACCCGGTTGAAAAGAATTTGATTTAGGCATATGGCCTTATATGTTAAGGGAACTTATTTAGCAATTATGAAATTTAATGATCAACAAGCAGAAAAAATAGGAAAAGAAGTCCAAGGACTTGTTAAAGGCAAAGCGCTCTTTGATCCGTTTTCAAGAGGTAGATACAGCACTGACTCTTCTTTATATCAGATTAAACCTATCGGTGCAGTTTTACCTAAAGATCATAATGATGTTTTAAGGCTGATGGAATATTCTCAGAAAAATTCAATTCCTTTACTAGCAAGAGGAGGTGGAAGCTCACAATGCGGGCAAACTGTAAGTGAAGCTATTGTATTAGACTACTCAAAACATCAAAACCAAGTTTTAGAACTTAACGTAGAAGAAAAATATGTTTGGGTTCAGCCTGGAATTGTACTTGATACTTTAAATTCTTATTTAAAACAATTTGGTCTTTGGTTTCCTGTAGATGTATCTACAAGTAGTAGAGCAACTATTGGAGGAATGACGGGTAACAACAGCTGTGGCTCAAGATCTTTATATTATGGGAATATGGTTAATAATGTTCTTGCTGTTGAAGCCATATTAGATGATGGAACTATTCATACTTTTGAGGACATTAATAAAAACTACCTTGAAGCAAAAAATGATCAAAATAGACAATATGAAATTATTAAAAAATTTTTAGATCTTAGAGAAAATGTTAAAGACGATATTTCTCAGTTTTGGCCTCAAACACAAAGAAGAGTTGGTGGATACAATATAGATTTAATTAATCCTGATGGCTTTAACACCTCTAATATCTTGGTTGGTTCAGAGGGAACATTGTCATTATTTAATAAAATTAAACTTAAACTTTCACCAATTCCAAAACAAAAAGTTTTAGGTGTTTGTTATTTTGAAAACTTTGCACAAGCCATGGAATTAACAAAAGAAATGGTAAAATTAAAACCTACCACTGTAGAACTTTTAGATCATAATTTAATTGATCTTGCGAAACAAATTCCAATTTATGCAGAAAGTATAAAAAAATATATTTTAGGTAATCCAGAAGCGGTTCTTATGGTAGAATTTATTGATGATGATTTAGATCTTGCAAGAGCTAAATTAAAAGATCTAGAAAGTTTAGTCAGAGCGCAAAATTCAAATAACAATTACAAAAGTTATGAAGATTTATCAGACCAAAAAGAAATTTTTGAAATTAGAAAAGCAGGCTTAAATATTTTAATGTCTTTAAAAGGAGACAAAAAGCCAGTCGCTTTCATTGAAGACTGTGCAGTAACCTTAGATCATTTGGCTGATTACACATCAAGATTAAAAGATGTTTTTGCAAAATATAACACAAGTGGGATGTTTTATGCTCATGCTTCGGTTGGTACTTTGCATGTCAGGCCTGTGCTTAACATGAAATCAGATCAAGATATTAAAAACATGAAAGCAATTGCTGATGAAGCCTTTGACATGGTTAAAGAATACAGAGGATCACACTCTGGGGAACATGGTGATGGAATTGTAAGGTCTGAGTTTCATGAAAAAATGTTTGGTAAAAAAATATTAAATGCTTTTGAAGAAATCAAAGATACTTTTGATAAAAAAAACTTATTAAACCCTCACAAAATTGTAAGAGCATATAAATCAGATGATAGATCTTTGATGAGATATAAACCTGATTACAAAGCAGAAAATATCTCAACTCATTATGATTGGTCTGACTGGGGTCAGTTTTCTGATGCAGTAGAAATGTGTAACAATAACGGGGCATGTAGAAAATTAGACTCAGGAGTAATGTGTCCTTCTTATAGAGTTACTAAAGAAGAAAAAGATTTAGTGAGAGGAAGAGCGAATACATTAAGGTTAGCATTATCTAATCAATTACCCAAAGGATCATTTGTTTCAAAAGGTATGTATGAAACAATGGAACTATGTGTAAGTTGCAAAGCTTGTCAAAGAGAATGTCCAATGTCTGTAGACATGGCTAAAATGAAGAGTGAATTTTTATCACACTATTACAAAAAATTTTCAATGAGTATTAAAGATAAAGTGATTTCAAATATGCCAAAATTAATTTGGTTATTAAAAATTTCAAATCCAATTGTTAATTTTTTAAACAAAGTTCCTATTATCAGCCAAATCATTGAATGGTTTGGTTTTTCATCAAAAAGATCTCTACCGATTGTTGAAAATCAAAGTCCGCTCAGAGAAATTTATAATTCTCAGCCGAATTTAGAGAAAAAAGTAATTTTGTTTGCAGATACTTTTAATATTAATTTTGAAATAAAAAATCTAATGTATGCAATTCGAGTTATAAATAAATTTGGTTATCAAGCTATCATACCGAGTTTTCAAAATGATAATTTGAATAGACCTCTTTGTTGCGGAAGAACCTATATTTCCATGGGTCAACTAGATAAAGCTAAAAATGAATTAGAAAGATTTACGAGTTACATAAATGAAAATGGATATAATGAGCTTCCAGTCATTGGTATTGAGCCTTCGTGTTTATTAACCTTTAATGATGAGTTTAAATCTTTTTCAAAATTAAATGGTCGAGACAAAATCAAAAATAGTTTTTTATTGCTAGAAGAATTTGTCTTAAATGAAATAAAAAATGGTAACCAAATCAAACCTAAAGATTTTGACAAAAAAGTCCTCATCCACGGACATTGTCATCAAAAATCACAAAATAGAACCAAAGGTCTTACCGGTTTGCTTAATGAATTAAATATTAAAAACTCAATGATTGATAGCAGTTGTTGTGGAATGGCTGGATCCTTTGGATATAGCTCAAAGCATTATGATGTTTCAAAAAAGATGGCGCATCTCACTTTGATACCTGCGATTAATAATTCAACAGAAGATGATTATGTCGTTGCTAATGGTACAAGTTGCAGACATCAAATATCAGATTTTTCTAATAAAAAACCAAAGCATATTTCTGAACTTTTATTTAATTTATTTGAAACAATAAATTAAAAACATGAAAAAAACTGTTTTCAAAATAGCGACTGACATAAAAGAAATTTGTATTCCTTTATATAAAATTTTAATTCCATTTGTTTTTATAATTAAAGTTTTAGAAATTTCTGGTGCAATAGAATTTACAGCTAAAATTCTTGAACCATTAATGTCTTTTGTAGGTTTAACACCAGAACTAGGTTTAGTTTTTGTTACAGCATTTTTAATTAATATTTATGCTGCGCTAGTACTTTTTGTAAATATTTTACCTGGAATAGATGTGAGTGTTGCGGAAATAACCATACTTACAACTATGATATTAGTTGCTCATAATTTACCCATTGAATGCACAATTTGCAAAGCTGCTGGAATTAGCGTTATCTATACTGCATCATTAAGATTAATTTCTGCTTTTGTATTAGGTTTTATTCTTAAGTTAATCTATTTTAATTTTGGTTTTTTAACTGAAACTTTTCAAACATTTTTTACAGTAAAACCTCCTCCAGAAAATAATTGGTATTGGTTTTTAGATCAATTTATTACTCTTATTTATATTTTCTTTTTAGTCTGTTTAATGGCAACAGTCTTGGAGATGCTAAAGATAATTGGTGTTGAAAAACTTTTTGAAAAAGTATTCATGCCACCTTTAAGACTATTTGGTATTCAAAAAGAAGCTATGAATATTATTATTGTTGGAATGTTTATAGGTATACAATTTGGTGGTGGTATGCTCATAAAAGAAGTTAAAAAAGGTACAATTGATAAACAAAGTATCTTTTTATCTGTGTCGTTATTAAATTTACTTCATGCAATGATAGAGGATACTATTTTAATGGCGCTCGTAGGTGGGCACATATCAGGAATTTTAATTGCTAGAGTAATTTTTAGTTTAGTCTTAAGTTATTTAATATTTATGATTTACAAAAGATACTTTAAAGCTGTATAAGCTGTTATGGTTAAAGTTGTAGAAATTACAGAATTTGGTGACCCTTCAGTTTTAAAAATAACAAATAAAGACACTCCTAAGTTACAAGCCAACGAAGTTTTAGTTGAAAATAAATCTATTGGCCTAAATTTTATTGATACTTATCACAGATCAGGGCTTTACCCTATTCCCCTGCCGTCTGGCATTGGTTTAGAAGCCGCTGGAGTTGTAAAAGAAATTGGATCTGATGTTAAACTTTTAAAAGTTGGTGATCATGTATCACACGCTTCAATGCCAATTGGTGCATACTCTGAGATGCAGGTGATGCCAGAAGCTAAATTAGTAAAAGTACCTAAAGAGATTAGTTTTGAAGATGCAGGCGCTATTACTTTAAAAGGTATGACGTGCGAATATTTACTTCATAGAGCATACAAGGTGACTAAAGATGATACAATCCTTTACCATGCTGCAGCTGGTGGTGTTGGTCAAATTTTTTGTCAGTGGGCAAGAGCGATTGGTTGTACTCTAATTGGTACAGTTGGGTCAGATGAAAAAGTAGAGATTGCTAAAAAAAATGGTTGCGACCATGTTATTAATTATTCCACTCAAGACTTTGCCAAAGAAGTTATGGAAATAACAAACGGCAAAGGTGTTGATGCTGTCTATGATGGTGTTGGATTAAGTACTTTTGAAAAATCTTTAGAAGCAATTAAATTAAGAGGGATGTTTTTATCATTTGGTAATGCCTCTGGTATGGTTGCAAATCTTGATGTCAAAAAACATTTAGCACCTAAAGCTATATTTTTTACAAGACCATCAGTTATGCCATATACGGCTACTCGACCGGAACTAGAGCTTTCTGCTGATAGAGTATTTACTGCAATGAAAGAAGGGAAAATCAAAATTGATATTTCTCATAAATATTCCTTAGATGAAGCTCAAAAATCTCATGAAGATTTGCACGCTAGAAAACTTCTTGGTCCAGCGATATTAATACCTTAATTTAGACTGAAGCTTTTGATAATTTCTTTGCACAAAAGAAACAGATTAAAGAGAAACCTATCTTATTAAATAAATCTCCAAAATTATAAATAATTTCCCTTACCAAAGCAGTTTCTACGGAGGCATCAAAAAACGTTATAAACAAACCCAAAGGATAAATTGCCCAGCCATAAAGAACTAATTTTTGCAAAACACCCAGGCATTTTAAGCAATTATTAGTACCGGCATTGTTTTGAGCTGAAACTAGTTTTGGTAAAGTGCTCATAAAAATAAATACAATACCAATCCAACAAGCAAAACCTGCAGCAAACATTGAGTATGCGAACATAATCGGCATCAACCCATTTGAATAGGTACTTTCGGCAAAATAACCCGTTACAATCATTGAAAAATTTAAAGAAAGTGTAAGTATAACTATTGGTTTATTTGTCTTACTTAACTTAGTTAAAACAAAATAAGTATAAAGCATGATTGGAGTTGCGATTAGCCAAGTGATATATCTATACTCGGTAGGGTAATTAAGATTTTCTTTAGACAAATTTTCTAAAGTAAAAAAATCTCTCATATTGAAATATTCAATAACTGCTAAAGAAGTTGTCAATATAGCTAATGTAGAAATTGGCTTATACTCATTGCTTAAACTATATCTCTCTAACACAAAATAAATAGTGGCAGCAATCATGCAAATTAAAGCAAATTCAAATGTATAAGAAGTTGTAATAGCAAAAATATTCATATTTATTTATCCCTTTCTATGTCATCAAAAATATCTAGGTTAGTATAAATTGCTATTACGCCGCTCAAAATCATTAAAAATATCAATACCGCAGTAAAAATATCTTTTGGTAAAATGATCGCTAATAAAGCAAGTCCTAAAAAACCTACAGGTGCTAAAGATTTAAAATTCATAATTATTTCTTATATTTTAAAAAATCAAAATCACAACCTTCATCTGCTTGTAAAACAGTGTCATAATAAAGTTTTAAATATCCTCTTTTAATTTTTGGAGCTATAACTTTTGTATTTTTAAGTCTTTTATCCAGCTCACTTTTAGACAAAAGAACATTTAATGATTTATTTTTGACACTTAGTTTAATTTTATCACCTGTTTTTAAAATTGAAAATGGTCCACCAATCGCAGACTCAGGTGCAACATGTAAAATAATTGTTCCAAAAGCCGTTCCACTCATTCTACCATCTGATATTCTGATCATATCTTTCACTCCAGATTTTAATATTTTTTTAGGTATTGGAAGGTAACCAGCTTCTGGCATTCCATAAACTGTCTTAGGGCCAATATTTTTTAAAACTAAAATATCATCTTTTGATATATTTAAATTGGGATCATCAATTTTTTTAGTCATTTCTTTTATATCCTCAAATACAAAAGCTTTACCAGTTTTTTCAAATAGCTTTTTATCTGCAGCTGACCTTTTAAGTATTGCTCCTTTTGGACAAATATTACCAAATAAAGAAACTAAGCCACCTTGTTTTTCAAAAGGTTTATTTTTGGTTCTAATTACATCTTTATCATGAAAGCAATTTGAATTTTCTTTAATAACTGAACTTAATTTTTTGCCTTCAATGTTATATGTTTCTTTTTTAAGTAAACTTTGTAATTCCTTTAGTACAACTTTCATCGCTCCAGCATGATAAAAATCTTCCATGTAATAACTACCGGTCGGTTTTAAATTTACAAGAACTGGAGTTTTGTTGCTTATTTGATTAAACTTCTTTAAATCAATTTTAATATTTGCCCTTCCGGCTATAGCTGTCAAATGTACAATGGCATTTGTTGATCCGCCTAAAGCTAACAATACAACCATAGCATTATAAATATCTTTCTCTGTAATTTTTTTTATTTTTTTAATTTTTTTATTTGCAATTTTTGCTGCTATCTCACCAGTTTGCTCTGCAAGTTTTAACCTTTCAGAATAAACGGCTGGAACGCTTGCCGCATCTGGTAGGCATAAGCCCATAGTTTCAACTAAGCACGCAACCGTACTCGCTGTCCCCATGACAGCACATGTTCCTGAACTTGCAGCTAATTTACCTTCTACTTCCTTAATTTTTTTATCTGATATTTCTCCGCCTCTATATTTTCCCCAATATCTTCTGCAATCTGTGCAAGCACCCAAACGTTCATTTTCATATTTATTTGTAATCATTGGTCCAGCCGGCATTACTACATAAGGTTTTCCAGCAGATATCGCTCCCATGATCATTGCTGGTAGAGTTTTGTCACATCCACCAAGTAACACAACCACATCCACGGGCTGAGCTCTAATCATTTCTTCTACATCCATAGACATTAGGTTTCTAAACATCATGCTTGTTGGAGATAGATATACTTCACCTAAAGAAATTACTGGAAAATCAACTCCTAAACAGTTTTGACTTTGAATTCCTCTCTTAAGTGCCTCAATCATTTCTGGAAAATGTCGATGACAACTATTTAATCCACTTGCAGTATTTACTATTCCCACAATTGGTTTGTTAAGTGAGTCCGTTGTATAACCCATTGATCTTGCGAATGAACGTCTTAGATATGATGAAAATTCCTTGTCACCATAATTTGTTAGACTCTTATCTATTCCTTGATCTTTAATTTTTTTTGCCATTAATAAATTTTAAACTTTGTGTATTTGGGAACTAGGTAATCTAATATTCCTAATGATCCACCTTCTCTACCAAACCCTGATTCTTTCACTCCTCCAAAAGGTATTTCAGCAGATGCTAACAACATATCATTAACACCGACCATACCCACTTCTAGATTTTCTGATGCTACATGAGCTCTTTTTAATGAAGAGGTAAAAACATAACCTGCTAGGCCAAAATCTGTACTATTTGCCATTTCAAAAATTTTACTTTCATCAGTAACTTTTATAATAGGTGCCACAGGTCCAAAAGGCTCAACAGTTAAAATATTTGCGTTCTCTGGAACATTTTTTAAAACAGTTGGTTCATAAAAAAAACCTTTATTAAATTTTTTACTAGGAGATCCTCCAGTTAAAATGTCAGCGCCTTTTTTTTCTGCGTCCCTAACTAATTTGTCAATATGATCCAATCCTCTCTTATTAGCTAAAGGACCAACATTACTATCTGGATCGAATCCATTTCCTAGTTTTAATTTTTTTGTGTTTGCTGTAAATTTTTCACAAAATTCATCATAAATTTTTTCCTGAACATAAAAACGTGTAGGCGAAATACATACTTGACCGCAATTTCTAAATTTAGTGTTTGAGCAAGTAGTAGCGGCGTAATCTACATCTGTATCATCATAAACTAAAACTGGAGCATGACCTCCAAGTTCCATTGAAACTTTCTTGATACCCTCTGCTGCCATTTTTAAAATTTCTTTACCAACTTCTACAGAACCAGTAAGAGAAACTTTTTTGATTATAGGAGATTGAATTAAATATTTCGAAATAAAACTAGATTTTCCAGTAACAAAGTTAACAACCCCTTCTGGTATACCTGCGTCTTGGCAAGCTTTAATTATTTCCATGCAAGTTCCTGGAGTTTCACTGGCAGGTTTAATAATGATTGAACAGCCAGCTGCAATAGAGGCCGCAATTTTTCTTGCAGGTAGTAAAGCTGGGAAATTCCAAGCACTAAATGCAGCTACAACACCAACAGGCTCATACCTAACTTGTAAACGAGTATCTTGTGTTCTAGATTCAATTAATTGACCATAAATTCTTTTTGTTTCTTCAGAATACCATTCAAACTGATCAGCGGAAGCTAGAGTTTCTCCTTTTGCCTCAGCTAGCGGCTTCCCAGTTTCAAGCGTCATTGTGTTTGCAATTTGATCTACTCGCTCTCTAATTAAATCTGCAGTTTTTTTGATAATTTTGGATCTTTCCCAGGGAGAAGTTTTTTTCCATGTATCCATTGCTTTTTTTGCAGACAATAAAGCTTCATCTAGCTCTTTTTCAGTTGATGATGGAATTAATCCTAATACTTCTTCATTAAAAGGATTAAATACTTCAACTTTATCTTGAGTGGAATTTGACCACTTTCCATTAATAAAATTTCCTAAATTTTCGTACATTTCAACCCTTTCTATAATTTATATTTTTTGTTTAGCGTATTCTGATTGAACATTCTCACACCAGTTACCTACATTCCAAGAGCCATATGCTCCCATACCACCTAGCTCGTCTGTTCCACTGTAAACTGGTACATGCACCACAGACAAACCTTTATATTTAAAAGCTTCTTCTAATGTATTTTTAAAATCTTTTGAATTGTAGCCTCCAAAAAAACCTTTAACTCCTTTTACTGAGTTCGCCATTTGAACATAATCAACCTCTACACCATCATTGGTTTTAAATTCCTTGTCATATTGAGCGTATTGTAATCCAGTAATGGCTGCCATTCTTCTATTATCAAAAATTACCACCATCCCTTTTAAACCAAGGTAAACAGCATCGATTAATACCTGTGGATTCATCATAAAAGATCCATCACCAGTAAAGCTAATAGGATATTTAGGCTTATCAGCTATAGCTGAAGCTAGAATAGCGCTTGATGAAAAGCCCATATATGATGCTCCTGTTTCAGTAAAAGTATCAAAAGGATCCTGGTCTTCTGCAATTTGAAAACCATTCGCCTGAACATCTCCGGCATCAAAAAATTTTACACATTTATTTTTATTTGAAAAATCAACAGCTAACTTGATAGCAGCAGGCTGTGTTAGAACATCTCTACCGAACGCTTCATCCTTAAGAACCTCGTTTGTATAAATTCTATTCTTAAAATCAGACCACTCTTTCTTCTTTTTTCTACAATCTTCAATCCAGCTTTGCTTTGTATTAGATCTGTTAATTTTCTTAGTCTCGATTGCTGTATTTAATTGATTTAATATAACTCCAATGTCACCATTTAATCCAAGAGTATTATTGTAATGCATCATATCGGCTAGATCGGCATTGATATTAATGACTGCTTCAGCATTTGGATACCCTATGCCTGAACAATCAGATTGACAGACAGATCGAGATCCAATGGAAATTAATAGTTTAGCATTCTGCATGGCAAAATTTCCAGAAATTGAACCTTTGCTTCCACCAACATGCATATTGTTTTCATGAACATCAGGCAAAACACCTAGGCTACCTGGAGCTAGAACTACAGGTACATTAAGATGTTCAGAAAATTTAGTAAGTTCTTTTGAAAATTTAATACTTCCACCACCGGCTTTAACAACAATATTATCATATTTATTTATTAATTTTTCAAATTCTTTAATTTGATCTACATTTAAATTATTTTTAACCTCCAAACTGTCTTTGCCAGGTAGAGTTAATAGATTTAAACCTTTAATTATTTTTGGCTGAGTATTAATTGGTAGCATAAAATAAAAAGGTCCAGCTTTATAAGGGTGTTTAGTTTTGAGATACCCTTTTCTCATCCCATCTCTTATAGACTCAGGGGTATGAAAAACATGAGACTCGGACATTAACGCAGTTATTTTTCCATAGATATCTTGTTCTCTTTTGGGAACTTGCTGCATATTATAACCTTCACCATATGTCGTCTCATCTCCATATATATGATAAAGCCCCACCCCGTTTGAAGAAGCTGCCAAAGAACCTGCCATCGCTTGCAAGGCTCCTGGACCAATAGAAGTGACAACCGCTGAAACCTCATCATATTGCCATCTCAATGCTGTTGCAGCGTGGGCCATTTCAACTTCATTTCTAAAATTATAAGTTTTGGTAACTCCTTGTTCTTCATAAATTCTTAATATTTCTGCAAAATCAGTTGATCCATGTCCAAAAATTGCAAAATACTTTCTTACATTTTGTTTTAATAAACCAAGGATAATTCCCTCGGACAGAGAAACATCTATATTATTTGGTAATACATTTTTATCGATACATTGATTTAAATCATTATTATTTTTTGCAATAATTTTTGCTCTCTGCTCAACTGCTTTTAATGAAGTCATAACTGTGCCTGCTCCTTAAGTTTTTTTTGTTTTTTTACATCTAACATTCTTTTTCTAATTTGAAGGGCTATTGTTAAAATAATTAATGAAAAAAACATTAAACTAACAATAGAACTAAAAAATATTGTTGGATCGCCTGCAGACAGTGACATAGCGGTTCTATATTCACTTTCAATCGTTTTGCCCAAAACCATTCCTAAGACTATTGGGGTAACCGGTAATTGGATACGATTAAAAAAATATCCAATTAGACCCATCAGTATCATGACGTTAACGTCTAAAAAAGAATTACGAATTGCATAAGACCCAACTATAACCATTACCAATATACCAACGCCTAAATGATGGGGTTTTACTTTTAAAATTTTAACAATGTGTTTAATAAAATTAACCTGAAATATAAAAACAACTATATAGGCAATTAAAATAGCTAGATAAATTGAGTATACTTGAGGGGCATTTTCAATGAAAAGCATTGGTCCAGGAGACAAACCATGTATTAACAAACCACCTAAAATAATTGCAGTCGCAGGGTCACCTGGAATTCCTAATGATAATAAGGGCACCATTGCACCACCAGTTACTGCATTATTTGCAGTTTCAGGTGCTACCACGCCTCCTATATGCCCTTTGCCATACATTTCTTTTTCTTCTGGATTTTTTTCAGAATTTTTTGCATGCGAATATGCTAAAAAGGCTGCGATAGGTCCTCCGGAACCAGGGATAGCTCCGATAGAGGTTCCTAAACCAACGCATCTTAACATTAAATTAAAATATTTTTTTAAAAGTGAAAAACTTGGCAATTTTGTTTTGACAATATCTACATCAAAATTAGTTTTATCTTCCTTATTTAATCTAAAATGAAATACCTCTAGAATATGCGGAACAGCAAACAATCCTATCATTGCCACTAGCAAATTAACTCCTTGCAACATTTGAGTATTATCAAATGTAAAACGTGAAATACCCTCTATTTCATCCGTACCAATTGTCATTAACATCAGTCCAAGTACTCCTGCAACTAAACCTCTAAACAAAGATCTTTCGGAAAGACCACAGATTGTTGAAAACCCAAATAGCACAAGCATAAAAATTTCAGCAGGTCCAAATTTAATTGCAAATTGTGAAATAAAATCAACCAAGACAATCATAATAACTAAACTTACAAAACCACCAATTGTTGAAACAATAACAGCAGTGCCAAGTGCAATGCTAGCATCACCTTTTTTTGTTAATGCATAACCATCTGCAACTGTTGCAGCTGCTGAAGGGGTTCCTGGTATACCAATTAAAATTGCTGAGATAGAGCCACCTGTCATACCTCCAATATAAGTTGCTAATAACAGTGAAATTCCAGTTACAGGCTCCATCGTAAATGTAAATGGCAACATCAAAGCCAAAGCCATTGAATAAGTTAGACCTGGAATTGCTCCAAAAATAATACCAGCGAATGAACCAATCGCAATTGCAATCATAACTTCATAGGTTCCAATTAAACCAAGTGCTGTAATTAAATTTTCCATTAAAAAAGCTCACCTCTTGGTAAAGAAGATTTTAAAAGAATGATAAATATAAAATAAATCATTCCAGTAATTGTTACTGGAAATAAAAAATTTAACTTCCAGCTTTTTTCATTCAGTAAAAATCTAGTAATAAAAAAAACAATTATTGGTGTAGAAATTAAAAAACCAAAATATCTTAACAAGTATGAATAAGAGACAAAAACAACTATACAAAAAAAAATATTTCTAAATTCATTTTTTTGTAAAGGTTCAGCTTTATTTTTTGGAACATAACCAACTTTATATTGATATAAAAAAACCATTCCTAAAATACTCATGCATATCCCTAAAAAAAGTGGAATTGTTCTTGGAGTGTTTGCAAAGCTACCAAGATCACCCTCTATTTGTAAAAAAACTAAAACTAACCAAATGAGTGAGAAAGCAAGAACACCTAAACCGAGGTATAGATAAAACTTGCTTTCTCTCATTTGAAAATTTATTTAGCTTTTTTTGCTAAACCAAGATCTTTCATAAGTTTCTTGATTTTTTTATCGTCCTTAGCAATTTGCTTACCAAAATCTTTAGAATTTAAGTAATTAATTGTAAAACCGATTTTTTGAGATGCAGCTTTAAATTCTGCACTCTTTGCATAAGCTTCAGCTGCTTTTTCTAAAGCTGCAATTTGAGCTTTAGGAGTTCCTTTTTTAGCTGCTAAACCTCTCCACATAGTTACATCAACTTTTTTGTAACCAAGTTCCTTCATTGTAGGAATGCTAGAGTCTGAAGCAATTCTTTCCTGACTAGTAACAGCTAACATTTTTAACTGTCCAGCTTTATGGAAAGATCTAAATTGACCAGGCCATTGAACAGCCGCATCAATTCTTCCAGCTAAAAGTTCTGCAGGTGCTTTACCTTTTCCATAAGGAATATAAGTAACTTTAGCGCCTAAAGCATCAAAGATAATAGCAGATGTAAGGTGTGTAAACGCACCTTTACCACTGATACCAACTTTTAATTTTCCAGGGTTCTTTTTTGCGTAATCAGCTAAGTCTTTTATAGAGTTAAAAGTTCCTGATTTCACAGCAAGTACTGGTACTTCAATTGACATTGCTGCAATTGGAGTGAATGCTTTATAATTGAATGCAGTTCTACCTCTATAGTGAGATGTGCTCACAGAGTTAGAATTCCAAACAATATCATATCCAGATGCAGGTCTAGATTGAATATATTTATATCCAACAGCTCCTCCACCACCTGGTCTAGAAACTGGTACAACAGCTCCACCTAGTTCTTTTTCAAGACCTTGTGCAACTAATTGACCAACGCTTTTTGCAGTTCCACCAAATAAAACAGTCATTTCGATAGTTTTACTTGGAAACTTTGAATGGCTTCCTGCAAATGAATTTGTAGAAGCGCCTGCGAACAATAATGTAATCGCTGCTAACGCACCTACAATTTTTTTTGTTATTTTCATTTTTCCCCCTTGTGTTTAGTGCAAATCATTTAATAATTTTTTTATTAATTGATATTGCGACTTCCGTTTTGTTTTTTCTCCTTAAGAGCATTTAAAATTTTTTCTGGTGTTGCCGGTAATGACTTAATCCTCACTCCAATGGCATCATAAATAGCGTTCATGATTGCAGGAGAAGTTGGCACCATAGCTGGCTCACCTATTCCTTTAGCTCCTAAAGGACTTAGAGGATCTGGATCCTCAACAATTTTTGATGTAACTTTTGGAACATCTAAAGAAGTTGGTAAAATATATTTTGCAAAACTTCCTGATTTTGTTCTTCCTTTATCTAACTCATAATTTTCCATTAAAGCTTGTCCTACAGCCTGAACAACACCGCCCTCAATTTGTCCCTCAACACCTTTTGGGTTAATTGCTTTTCCAACATCATGACAAGCCCAAATACCTAAAAGTTGAACTTCACCAGTTGCAGTATCAACCTCAACTTCTGCCACTTGACCACCAAACACATATGCTTGCCAAGGTCGTCCTGAGCCATCAACTGGATCTAAGCCAGTATGATGAGAAGTATAATTTTCACCAGCTACAGGAATAACGCCATATTTTTTTTTGCAAATATGGATAGCTTCACTCATTTCCATTTTGTAATTTGTTCCTTCGCTCCATATTTCACCATTGTGAGCTTTAATAGTGTTTGCATCGACTTTCCATTCTTTAGCCATTACATCAAATAACTTTTGTCTTGCTCCTCGACAGGCTAACGCAACTGCGTTACCAATCATGTAAGTTTGTCTTGTGGCACCTGCGTGTGCAGCCTCTGGACTTCTTGAGGTATCGTTTTCACCAATCATCACGTTTTCAGGTTTAACTCCTAATTCATCTGCAGCTACCTGAGCTAAAACAGTTAAAATGCCCTCTCCAATTTCAGTAACACCAGTAGATATCTTTGCTGATCCACCATCGTCAATTTCTGCCCATGCACCAGCTTGATCCATTGCAGCAGTTCTAGCTATACCGTACCAAGACGCAGCTATTCCTCTTCCTCTTTTTTTTGTTAAACTCATCTTATTGCCCTCTTGCCATTTCCATTTGTTTTTAATCTAGCTCCAAGTTCACAAGCGTCTCTATTATCTTTGCTAAAAGTATCTTTTCTTGAATTACCTCTTGATTGAGGTGAGCCTTTTTCCCAGCTTGCTAATTTTTCTAATTCATTAAGAACAGTATTAATGCTTGCTGAATTTAATTCTTGTTTAGTATGAGTTAAATTTCCTTTTACAAAAGCATTAATTCTTCTAATTTCAAAAGGATCCATATTTAGTTTCTCTGCCGCAATATCTAACATGGACTCAGTTGCAAATTCAGTTTGTAAAGCGCCGAAACTTCTAAATGCACCGCTAGGAGTATTATTGGTATAAACTCCACGAGTATCCATTTTTAAATTTTCAATATTATATGGACCAGCTCCTAAAATAGCTGCCTTTCTCATCACACCTTCAGTTGAACAACCATACGCTCCGCCGTCTGCTAACATACTAATCTCTACTGCAAGAATTTTTCCTTCTTTAGTTAAACCCATTTTATATTTAGTTCGACTTGGATGTCTTTTGGCTGTTGAGACAATGTCTTCTTCTCTAGTCATTACATATTTAATTGGCTGTCTTGTTTTAGTTGCTAGCAAGGCTAACATTCCTTGGTAAATCATATCCTCTTTACCGCCAAAACCTCCACCAACTGGTGACATGATGAAACGTACTTTATGAATTGGAAGATTCATAATTTTTGCCATCATATGTCTGTGGTGAGTAATATTTTGACTTGGAGAAACAATTGTTAAAACTCCATCTTGATCAACATAAGAAACTCCAGCCATTGGTTCTAGATAGGCATGCTCAACAGGCTGAGTTGAAAACTCATCTTCAATAATTAAATCAGATTTTTTAAATGCTTCTTCAGTATTTCCTTTTCTAATTGGAATATGTTTTACTAAATTCGTTTTATAATGTTCGTGAATTAAAATTTTTTCCTTTAAAGCTTCTTCTGGATCGTAAAGAGCTGGAAGATCCTTGTATTTAATTTTAATTGCATTTACAGCATCCTTCGCTTGCTCCAAAGTATCGGCTGCAACTGCAACTATTGCTTCACCAACATATCTAACTTTATCTTTTGCTAATACAGGTTGGTCTTCAATAAATACTCCAAAATTATCAACTCCTGGAACATCATCGCATGTTACAATTCCTCTTACACCTTCTATTTTTTTTGCTTTTGATAAATCAATACTTAATATTTTTGCATGAGGCCTATCGCTTCTTAATACCTGCATATGAAGCATGTTTGGCATCTTCATATCCGCAGCATATTTTAATCTTCCAGTAACTTTGCTTGGGGCATCAATTCTTTTAACGTTCGCACCAATAAAAGAGTTTGCTGGTTTCTCATACTCATCAAAAACCTTTTCGGGCTTTTCTTTATTAATTACATCCCTTGCCATTTCAACTGCATCAAAGATTTTTTGGTAACCAGTGCATCTACAAATGTTACCTCCCATTTCCTCTTTGATTTGCTCAATGTTAGCCTTTGGATTATTTCTCAAAGTTGATGTTGCAGCCATCACCATTCCTGGAATACAAAATCCACACTGACTAGCGCCAGTAGCACAAAATGCTTTTTGGATTTCTGACATTTTTTCGGGGTTTCCCATGCCTTCAACGGTCTCTATTTTTGCTCCATCAGCTTTTGCAGCTGGGACAAGGCAACTCTTAACTAATTTTCCATTAATAAAAACAGAGCATGTTCCGCACTCACCAGCTCCGCACCCTTCCTTGGTACCAGTTAAATCTAAATCCTCTCTTAGAAAATCTAATAATCGGTAATGAGATTGTGTTGATTTTTTAATTTTTTTCCCATTTACTACTAAATTTAACTCCATATTAGGCATGTACACTCTCCATTTCTAGTTCTACTTTATTGTCAAATTTTTGTATTACTTCTTCAACATTATTTTTTCCTAAAGATTTTAAAATTGATCGAATAATAAAATTTTGCAAAACTTCTTTTCTATATTCTCTTCGTGATCTTGATTGAATAACATCTAAATCCAACATGGATGCTGCATAAATATTATTTTCATCAATAGATTTACCTTTTAAAAACTTCTCAGTTTTAGTTAATCTTGTTGGAACCTCACAAACACCTCCAACTGCAATTCTTACATCTTGAAATTTATTTTTATTTAATTTAACCAATGAAGAAACACACACGGTTGAAATTACTAAAGATCTTCTATGTCCAACTTTTTCAAAACATGCTCCATAACCATCTGTATTTTCAACTTCTAAATCCACTAATAGATCGTTATTCTTAAGGGCAACTTTGTTTCGGCCTTTTACAAATTTTTCTAAAGGCATTTTTTGTTTAATAATTTTTTTATTTTTCAAAGAGGCAACTGTAACTTTTGTATTTAAAGTTAAAAATGCCGGCATACCATCTCCTGCAGGGGAAGCATTAACAATATTACCGCCAATGGTAGCGAGTTCCCTAATTTGATCATCTGCGAACCATACTGAAACTTGGGGTAAAACTTTTAAACTTTTCCTAATTTTTTTATCTAAAAAAAGCTTTTGATAATTTATTGCAGCTCCTAGTAAAACTTTTTTTGAGCCAAATTTAAATACATTAAGCTCTTTAATTCTACTCACATCGACTACATTTTTTAAAAATACATCGCCACCACGACCTTCTCTTGCCCATGGAAGGATATCGGTACACCCTGCTACGATACGACAATCTTTAATCTTTGAAGTTAAATCAAAGTATTCTTTGAGTGTCTTTGGAATAAAATAATTGTCGTATCTAAGCATAAATTACTAAGCTAATCTTTGATCGTTTCTAACTACAACCTTGATTGCGTCTTCGATCCTTTCTTTGGTATACTTCAATCCAGTTTCCAAATCTTTCATTGGAAAAGTATGGGTATGAATCAACTTTGCATCGAATCTTTTTTGAGCCATTAAAGCCATAGCTCTATGACATGCAGATTTACCTTCTCCGCGCGTTGCAAAAATATATGCGTTATTTCTAACTAAGTTTGCTATATCAACGGTTACTGGTTTTGATGGAAAAGCAGCTAAACCGATTTTACCACCTCTTCTAATCATTGAAGATGCGTCGTTAATTGCATTTTCTGCACCTGAGCATTCCAGGACATAATGTGCTCCAACTCCACCCGTTAACTCTTTTACTTTTTTTACTGCGTCTTCGTTTCTCACATTTATTACGTGAGATGCACCGAGTTTTTTTCCTATTTCCAATCTATTATCTCTAGTACCTGTTAAAATAACTTCAGCACCAAGTGAACTAGCTACTCCAACTGCGCATAAACCGATTGGTCCTGGTCCTGTAATAACTATAGTTTGACCGGCATATAAACCACCCATCACATCTAAAGTGTACATACTGGTACCTGCGGTTACACACAATGTTGCTTCTTCATCAGACATGTCATCAGGAACTTTAACTAATGTTTGAGTTCGATTTGTCATATACTCTGCAAAGGCACCGTCTGTCGTAAAACCATTAGCTTTATGTCCTCTGTCAGTATAGCTATAATTTAAACAAGAAGTGTACCAACCTTTTCTACACATTTCACATCTACTACAACCTGCATGAATTTCTACACAAACTCTATCACCAGGTTTAAATTCGTGAACACCTTCTCCTAACTTCACCACTGTACCCATTGCTTCATGGCCAAAAGTAAAATCTTTATTAAAAGGTAACTCTCCATTTATCATTGCAGGTAAACCGTGAGACATAATTTCTAAATCAGTTGCACATATTGCTACTGCATCAATTTTTAAAAGAACCTCACCTTCTTTTGGTTCTGGTATAGGTTTTTTCTTTATTGAAATATTATTAGGATCATTCAGTACCCAAGCACCCATTTCCTTTGGTATTTCAAATTTTTGGTTGTGACCCATCATACTCTCATCACGCGGCATGTTTATCTCCTTTTTTTCTAGTTTTTTTAAAGTATTTTCCAATTTCAAGGGCAGAAAATTTCACAGAATTTTTAATTTTTTCTAAATATTTTTTATCAGTTATTATTTTAAATTTTGGAGACGAACAGCTAATAGAAGCAAAAGGTCTTTGCTCATCATCAAAAATAGGATAGCCAACACAAAAAACACCTGGCTGAAACTCTTCATCATCAGTAGCAAATCCATTTTTTTTAATTTTTTTTAATTCATTAGTCAAAAGATTAATATTCGTAATTGTATGATTGGTAAATTTCTCTAATTTTGCTTTTAAGATTTTTTTTTGACTTACTTCACTCATATAAGCTAACATCGCTTTACCTGATGCCGTTGCATGAAATGCATTATCTTTGTTTAAGAAACCATGGTCAACTCTAACTGGATGGACAGACTCTAGCATACTTAAAGTTATTAGTTTTGTTCCTTCAAATGAAGCAAGGTGAACAGCTTCGCCAGTAGTATCATTAATTTTTTTAATAAAAGGTTCAGCAAAATTTATAAAAGAGTTTGCATTTAAATCTATAACTTCGCCAAACTTCTTTAATTTAGATCCAAGAAAATATTTTTTTGATTTTAAATCTTGATACAAATAACCTTGATCACATATAGTTGATAGCATGTGATGAGCAGCAGATTTTTTAAACCCTAAATGATCACATATTTCTTTTAGACTAATTCCTTTTCTAGAATCAGACTCCAAAAAATAATCCAAAGTATTTAAAGTTTTAGATATAGATTTAACCGACATGCAAACAAAATAAGTAGAGATCTACAGTTTGTCAATGATAAATATAAGTTTATTATTGATGAACATTAAAGTTTGTTAATAAAAAACTTAAATTCACAATAAATAAATGAAAAAAAATAAACCAACGGTTGTATTAAAAATTTAAAAATTCAATAAATGCGCGAATTGAAATAACTATTAAAAAAATACCAAATATCTTACTTAATAAATCTTTATTAATAGAATGTACAAGTCTTGCCCCAATGGGTGCCATAGTCATAGTAACTGGCACAAAGACTAGAAAACCAGGAATGTTTACATATCCAATAGATAATGGTGCGGAAAAATTTGAAAACATAAATCCGCTAAATGCCATTGATGATGCTCCAAAAATTGAAATAATAAAGCCAATTGCTGCAGATGTACCAATTGCTTCTCTAATTGGGTATCCAAATAATCTCATGAAGGGGACCCCTAAAGACCCTCCCCCAATTCCAAGGGGTACGGACATAAAACCCATAAACAAACCTGTTAAGCTTTTAATTAGAGGTCCAACATTTTTTGGTTTTTCTCCCATTTTTTCTCTAATGAAAATAAAGAATAGACCAACGCAGAATGAGAAAATTGAAAATATCAATAATAGTTGAATAGTTTTTAATTGGGTTGCCATAAAAGTTCCAATAAAAATTCCAATCACAACAGAAATACCAAAAGATTTAATTAAATTAAAATTTACAGCTTTAAATTTATAATGGGTTTTAGCAGACATAATCGAAGTGGGTATTATAATTGCTAAAGATGTTCCTAAAGATAAATGCATAATAATATTTGGGTCAAACTCTAAAATTGAAAAGGCATAATATAAAGCAGGCACCATTAAAATTCCTCCACCCACTCCTAAAAGTCCAGCAATAAAACCTGATGCCGTTGCTGCAATAGCTAAAACGATCATCAAGGTAGCTAACTGGTTAAAATCTAAACTTACCAATTTAGTTTACCATTTCAACTTTTTCATTATTTTGAATAACTTCGAGAATATGTTTAACTTTTTGAAAGTCAGAGTCTCTTGCCATCATATTATCAGATAAATATCTTTTCCATTTTCCAGCACCTCTTTGTCCATGATATAAACCAACCGTATGTCTCATTATTTGATTTACTCTAGTACCGTTTTCAACTTCTTTATGAACATATTCGACTAACTTTTCTACAATTTCTTCTCTTGATAAAATATTATGATTATTAAAAATTTCTTTTTCAATTTCTGCCAAGAAATAAGGTGACTGATAAATTGCCCTACCTATCATAACACCATCAACTTCGTTTAAATGAGATTTAATTTCTTCTACATTTATAATCGCTCCGTTAATTATGATTTCAATTTCTGGGTTTGATTTTTTTATATCATATACCATTTGATAATTTAATTTTGGGATTTTTAAATTTTCTTTAGGAGTTAATCCTTTTAGAATAGCTTTTCTTGCATGAAGAATAATTGTTTTTACTCCTGTATTTTTAATTTTCTCAATAAAAGAATTGAGGTAATCAAAATTTTCTACATCATCATACCCAATACGAGTCTTTGCGGTTACTGGAAGAGTAGTTGAATTAACCATGGCATGCAAACAATCTGCAACTAAATCTGGCTCCTTAATTAAACATGCGCCAAATTTATTTTTTTGTACTTTTTTACTGGGGCACCCTAAATTTAAATTTACTTCGTCATAACCAAAATCTTCTACAATTTTACAACATTCAGCTAATTCTTTTGTATTAGAGCCGCCTAATTGCAATGAAACCGGTTTTTCAAATTCACTAAACTCTAAAACTTTTTTACGATCACCGTTCATTATTGCCCCAGTTGCAATCATTTCTGAATATAAAAAAATATTTTTACTAATTAACCTTAAAAAATATCGATCATGACGATCAGTGCAATCCATCATAGGAGCCATGGAAATGGTTCGATTTAGGTTAGACATATTTCTTTATTTTATCAGAATAGGAAATAATACCTTTAGTAAAAAAATCTTCATGAATTTTTTCTAATTTATCTAGTTGGTATCCGTAATTAATCATAATTCCAAAAGATTCCTTGTAACCATAATCTGTTATATTTCCATTAATCAATATATTATGAATACTAGCGCCATTTCCAAGGTGAAATCTCGATACTTGATTAAGTGGCTTGTTATTAATTTTTTCATTAATTAAATAATGAGCAACTAATTTCTTAATTGCTGTTTTTTCCTCTAATATCCTTGGATCGCCAATTTTTAAATCAACCGATCTCAAAAAATCTAATTTAGAAATATCATAATTTTTTAGTATGTTTTGAACTTTCTCTTTTTCTAAAGATAAAAACCAATCCGCAAACCCTGGTAGTGGAGATAGTGTACCAAAATTTTTAATTTTAGGGTTTTCTTCTTGAATTTCAAAAACAACTCTTTTTATCAAAAAGTTTCCAAGCGTGACTCTCATTAAACCTTCTTGACAATTACTAATAGAATAAAAAGTTGCAGTATCATAATCAATTATATCTTCTGTTTTAGGTTTAATTATCTCTTGAATTGAATTTCCTATTCCTTTAGTAAAAGCTACTTCAACAAAAATTAAAGGTTCATCAACTAAGATAGGATGAAAATAAGCAAAAAATCTTCTATCTTCTTGTTGCAATCTTCTTTTAAGATCATTCATATCTTTAATTGCGTGTACTTTTTCATATTTAATTATTTTTTCTAAAATAGCAGCTTTAGAGTCCCAGGTAATCTTTTCCAATCTTAAAAACCCTGGATTAAACCATGACTTAAAAAGATGCCTTATATCCTCGTCTAAAGTTATTAAATCTGGATTCGTTGTAGTAAACTTCAATAAATCTTCTCTCATAGATACCAAAAATTGCGTTCCATTAGGAGCCATGTTTAGTCTTCTAATAAACTCTTGTCGATTACCTTCTATGACCTCACCTAATTCATTAAGACTTTTTTGATCCTTTTTTTTTAAATAATTTTCGATTCTTTCTTCAACTTTAATTGAACTGGGCGAGAATTTTTTATTAAGTTGTTTGAAAAAATCTAATTTTTTATTACTATCAAACGAATTGTAGATTTCAGTAATCTCCCTTGCAATCGCAATTCCAGATGCTGCTCCTTTGAAAGAAATTAAATCATAACAAAGTTCTATGATATCTTTTTTTTTATAAGAAAAATTTTTTTCTAACAGCTCTCTTCCAGCGTCTGCTATATTTTCAATTATTTTTTTTAAAAACATTTAATTAGCTTTTAAAAAGCTGCTGCGGCAACCAAGTAGCAATCTCAGGAAAAATACAAAGGATGATTATTCCAAGAACCATACATAACATAAAAGGAAATGACCCCTTTAAAATTTGAGGTAGTGATATATCTGGAGATATCCCTTTTATTACATACAAGTTAAGTCCGACAGGAGGTGTTATTAGTCCAATTTCCATATTGATTGTTAATATTACTGCAAACCACACCGGGTCAAAACCAGCTTGTTCAATTACTGGAAGTAAAATTGGAGCTGTCATTACTATAATTGCAACAGGAGGTAAGAAGAAACCAGCAATTAATAAGAAAATATTAATCATAAATAGCAATACCCACTTATTAACCTCCACGGAGGTCATGAGTTCAGCAACACTTTGTGTGATATAAAGATTTGAAAGTGTAAAACTAAATAAATATGATGCTGCTATGATCATTAAAATCATAACACTTTCTTTCATTGACTCTGTAAGAATTCCCCAAATTCTTTTAGGATTATAAATTTTATAAATAACGGCTACTAAAATTATACAAAAGAATGCTCCAACTCCAGATGCTTCAGAAGGTGTAGCAATTCCTCCATACAAAACATATAAAACTCCAACAACAACGAGAAGAAAAGGTAAAATTCTAGGCATGACTTCAAATCTCTCTTTCCAAGAGAAGCTTCTTCCAAAAATTGCCGATCCTTCAATATTTTTATCATCTTTTGTAGAAATCCAAGTTTTAAATATTGCCCATACCATGAATAAACCTGTGAGCATCAGACCAGGAAATATACCGGCCATAAATAACTGACCAATCGATGTTTCTGTAGAAATACCATATACAATCATTGTAATGCTTGGAGGAATCAAAATCCCAAGCGTTCCGCCAGCAGCTATTGTTCCAGCAGAAATTTCTTTTGGGTAACCTCTTTCTCTCATTTCAGGAATTCCCATTTTTCCAATCGCAGCACATGTTGCTGGAGATGAACCGCTTAATGCCGCAAATAAAGCGCAAGCTCCAAGATTGGATACTACTAGCCCACCTGGAACTCTATTTAACCATCTATCTAAAGCTGAATATAAGTCCTTTCCTGCGGGCGATGAGGCAACAGCGATACCCATCACAATAAACATGGGTATTGAAACAATTGCAAACTCTTCTAGTCCAGAAAAAAAAGTTTCTGCAACAACTCTGGCCATTCCAAAACCTTCAAAAGTAAATAAAAACATTAGAGCGACAAAGCCCAGACCAAAAGCAACAGGTATACCAGTTGAAAAAACTAATAAAGTAATAACAACAACTAGTAATCCAATTTCTAATGGTGTCATGAATTAACTTCTTCTGTAACTTCAAGTCCTGGAAACGGCATTTCTCTTTTAGTTATCAAAGATATAATATCTGTGATGTATTGAAGTATGGTGATGAACATTCCAATTGGAAAAGATAAATATAATTTCCACATCTTTGCATTCCAAATCGTTCCTGTTGTCCAATTTTCTGTATAAGATTTCCACCACATTTCCGCACCAAGAACAAATAAAACAATAAAAAATAATAATGACATAAAAGAAGCTAATAATGCTAAGAATAACTTTCCTTTATAATCAAAATAATGAGGTAAAAGCTCAACATTGACATGCCCCTTAACTAATAAGACATAGGGACATCCAATAAAAGTTGCTGCTGCGAGCGAGTATATTACAAATTCAGTTTGCCAAGATGTTGAAAGATTAAAGACATACCTTTCTACAACCATATCAATTATAACCAAGATAGCGCTAGCAATAAGCGTAGTGGCGATAACGCCACAAAATTTCGAAATAAATTTTACAAAATTTATATATTTATCCATAAATAAAAAACCCTAGGCAATTAAGCCTAGGGTTAATTTGTATTATTTTTATTTTACTGACAAAGCTTGGTCTAATAATTTTTGACCACCCGGAACCTTTGTTGCAAAATCTTTGAATGATGTTTTCTTAGCTATTTCTAACCAAGCTTTATAATCACTCTCATTCATATAAGCTAATTTAACACCAGCTTTTTTGAACGTGTTTTCCATTTTTGAGTCTAGTCCAGCAACTTGCTCTAACATCCAATCTTCAGCTTTTTTTCCTGCTGCTTTCAAAGCTGCTTTTTGTTTATCACTTAGCTTGTTGTAAGATTTTTTGGACATTAGGATTGGCTCATACATAAACCATAAGCCATATTTTCCTGGAGGAGTTAAACACTTCACTTGTTCATAGATTTTGTAAGAAACAAAACTACCTGAACTAGTATTCGCACCAGTTAAAACACCTGTTTGAAGCGCAGAATATATTTCTGAACTTGGCATAGATGCAATAGACGACCCAGCTCCTTCTAACATTTTGTTAAACATCGGACCCGCAGCTCTCATTGCTTGGCCTTTTGCTGATGCAGGACTTGTAATACATTGAGTTTTTGAAGCAAAAGCTCCACCTAACCATGCGTCAGCCACAACCATAACACCTGCATCATCCATAATTTTTCTGATAGAGTCCATGAATGCAGATTTATTAATTCTTTTTGAATGATCATGGTTTTTAACGATTCCTGGCATCAAAGTAATGCTGAATTCTGGATGGAATTTATTTGCATAATCCAAAGGAAATGCAGTCATATCCAAATCACCAGTTGTTAAAGGCTGCCACTGCTCTTTTGGCTTATATAGAGACTTACCAGGATAGATTTGAATTTTAAAACCTACATTAGCTTTCTCTACTTCTCTTTTAATTATCTGAACCATTTCATCTCTAGGATCACCTTTTCCGCCCGGCCATTGATGAGATGCTTTCCACGTAACTTGTTTTTCAGGTTTATCACATTGAGTAATAAACAAAAAAGAAGTCAGTAAAAAAACACCAGATAAAAAATAAGTTGAAATTTTTTTCATTAGTTTTCCCCCTGTTAGTTAAATTATTGGCTATTAGACTATATTTTGATATCAAGATCAACAATGAATAAAGGGCCATTATCAGGATTATTAGTATTAGATCTTACTAGAGTTTTAGTGGGACCATACTGCACTATGATTTTATCAGATTTAGGTGCAAGAATTATTAAAGTGGAGGCTCCAGAAATAGGTGATGACTCGAGAGGATTTGGTCCATTTATTCAAGATCAATCTGCGTACTTCATGTCTTTGAATAGAAATAAAGAAAGTATTGCGCTAAATCTAAAGATTGATGAAGATAAAAAAATTTTCGAAAAAATTTTAGCTAAGGCAGATATTTTGGTTGAAAACTTTAAACCTGGCACTCTAACCAAGTGGGGTTACGGATGGGATAATCTAAAAGATAAATATCCAAAATTAATTTATGCGTCTGCATCAGGATTTGGACAAACTGGTCCATTAAAAGAATTGCCAGCATATGATATGGTTGTTCAAGGTATGGGTGGTTTAATGAGTGTAACAGGTCAGCCTGATAGCGAACCAACAAGAGTTGGAACTTCAATTGGAGATATTACTGCAGGATTATTTACTGCGATTGGAATTAATGCTGCATTATATGATAGACAAAAAACAGGTAAAGGCATGTACATTGATGTTGCTATGCTAGATTGTCAAATTGCAATTTTAGAAAATGCAATTGCAAGATATTTGTCTAAAGGCGAAATTCCAAAACCAATGGGATCAAGGCATCCATCTATTTCACCATTCGAAGCTTTTAAAACGAAAGATAGTTACATAATAATCGCAGCCGGAAATGACAAATTATTTGAAGGAATGTGCGGAGTGTTTGATTTGGATTTATATAATGATGAGAAATTTAACACAAATGCTAGTAGAAATAAAAATATTGAAGAGTTGAAGAAAATTTTAGAGAACAAACTCAAAGATAAAACAACTGAGGAATGGTGTAGGGTTTTAGAAGAAAAAAGAATTCCTTGTGGTCCAATAAATAATATTAAAGAAGCAGTGGAAAGTCCTCAAACTAAAGCTCGCAATATGATTGTCAGTGCTATGCATAATAAAATTGGAGAATTTAAAATGGCAGGAAACCCTATAAAAATGTCTTCATATGAAGATCGGATCACCCGAGGTGAAATACCCGACCTTGATCAACATAGAAATAAAATTTTAAAAGAATTTGATATTTAAGAACTTTGTTCTTCAGATGTTGTCTCGTTAACTTCTGTTTCCACTATTTCAGAACTTTCTTCAGAAAAATCATCATCGTCTTCGCTGTCCTCGCTCACCTTCATGTTTGGTGTAGGAACTTTTCTCGATCTTTTTGACGGTAAAATTGCTTGTCCAGATTTTGAAACTTCACCTTTGTAAATTTCTTCAAAAGCATCACCTTCTGATGAGTCAAAATCTTCTTGCTCCATCGCATCTTCAGGATGCTCTCTGGCTCTGTCAATAGTTTGATTTTCTAAAGTCTTTTGATCTAAAAATTTATCGCCAATTTCCCTTAAGGATAAAACTGTTTTTTTATCATTATCTTCTGGAACCATCGGCTTATCTCCAGCAGCAATCTGTAATGTTCTTTCTTTTGCCAGAATAACCAAATCGTATTGATTATCTACAACTTCTAAACAGTCTTCAACAGTAACTCTTGCCATGGTCGGGCTTATAATGATTTTAATTCAAGTTTTCAAGAGGTAATAATGGGTTTGTAATTTTTAATTTTAATCAAAAGAAAAAAAATAGAAAATAGCCCGTAAACAAGCATTATACTTAGTATATCTTTTGACGATAGTCCTGAGTCAATTAAAAATCCAAATAAAATAGGCGACAAGGAGGTTGAAAAAACCATTAAAGAAACAGTGATAGATCTTATGGCACCAATATGCTTTGTTCCATATATTTCCGACCAAGTTGAGGTCATCAAAACGTTTGCGGTTCCGTTTGTGATAGCAATTAAGGAGAAGAATAATACTGGCGATAATGCAAATTTAAAAAGGATAGAAAAAATAAGACCAATAATCATTGGAACTAAGTAGAACGGTAAAATTTTTATCGCACTAAATTTATCAATTAAATAACCAGAAACTTGTAACGATAAAACAGTAAAAATTGCATATGCAGTAAAACTTGGTGCCAAATAACTTATACCCCAATTTATATTCTCAAATAAATAGATCTGATTAATAAAAATCCCTGTAATTAAAAAAGGCGGGCACAAAACTGCTGGTAATAAAAAATAAAATTTAATATCTCTTAAAACTTCACCCCTTGTCCAATTTTTAATATTATTACTTAAAATAAATTGACTTTTTTCAACTGAACTATCTTTAAAATCTTTTAATAAAATTAAAATTAAAGGCAGAATAATTAAAATTAAAAACCCTGTAATGAATAGCCATATATTTTTCCATACTATGTAATTTAATAATAATATTACAAAACCTGGTAAAATACCCTCGCCTAAAGATAACCCTAGCCATGAAATACCAAGTGCTTTGCCTCTGTTTTTATTAAAAAATCTTGCCATAGCTGTACTTGAGGTATGGCTCATTAGTCCCTGACCAAATAACCTTAAAAAAAAAATTGCAATTAAAAGATGAATGAAACTAGACATTTGGCTCATAAAAAGTGATGAACAAAATAATGCTAAACAAACAAATACTGCAAAATTCCTAAGCTTAAAATCATCAATCTTTTTTCCTATCCAAATAATAGTGAAACTACTCACAAGTGTAGCGATTGAATAAATAGTTCCAAATTCTGAGTGGCTTAAATTCAAATCTTCCCTTATAAACGGATTGAAGATACCTAAAAAAAAAGTTTGTCCGAAGCTTGAACAAAAAGTCATTAGGAAACCAAAAAGTAGGTATTTAAAATTTGATTTTAAAAAATGAAAGTTAAACATAATTAAAAAAGGAGTTAATCAAATGTCTCATAAAGTTGCTTTTATAGGTTTAGGTGTCATGGGATTTCCAATGGCAGGTTATATATCAAAAGCTGGTCATGATGTAACAGTTTATAATCGTACATCTGCCAAAGCAAATAAATGGGTAGAGACCTATAAGGGTAAGGTCGCAAGTACACCGGCAGAAGCAGCAAAAGATGCTGACTTTATTTTTACTTGTGTAGGAAATGATAATGACCTTAGAGAAGTAACTACTGGACAAAATGGTGCCTTTCAAAGTGTAAGAAAAGGTTCAGTATTTATTGACAACACAACTGCCTCAGCAAAAGTTGCTCGAGAATTGTTTAATATTGCAACTGAAAAAGGTTTTGGTTTTCTTGATGCTCCAGTTTCAGGTGGTCAAGCTGGTGCAGAAAATGGTGCATTAACAGTTATGGTTGGTGGTGAACAAAGCGACTATGATAAGGCAGAAAATATAATCGACTGTTATAGTAAAAAAATTAAATTATTAGGAAAATCAGGTAGTGGACAACTAGCAAAAATGGTTAATCAAATTTGCATAGCAGGTTTAGTGCAAGGGTTATCTGAAGGTTTAAGATTTGGACAGAATGCAGGTCTAAATGTAGAAGACGTTGTCGAAGTTATCTCTAAAGGAGCCGCCCAATCGTGGCAAATGGAAAATAGATTTAAAACTATGCTAGATGACAAATTTGATTATGGATTTGCAGTAGATTGGATGAGAAAAGATCTTGGTATTGCAATGGAAGAGGCAAAAATTAATGGTTCAAAACTGCCTATAACAGAGATCATAGATGGTTATTATTCAAATGTTCAAAAAAATGGTGGAAATAGATTTGATACTTCTAGTTTAATAACCTTGTTACCTAAAAAAAATTAAGTGAACGAAAAAGTTCCAGAATATTATAATAATAAAGATTTAATTTTTGATGAGGTTTGGACACTATTAGCTCGTGGTGTTGTAGATAGATCTGAAGATTTTAGATTGCCAGTTGTTATTGTAAACAAAGATAATTTTTCTGATGGTAGAATTGTTGTTTTAAGAGGCGCTTTTAAAGAAAAAAATATTATTAGATTTCATACTGATTTAAGATCGTCAAAAATTGGTGCTTTAAAGAAAAATAATAATATCTACTTTCTTTTTTATAACAAAAAAAGAAAGATACAGTTAAGAATTAAAGCAAAAGCTACAATTCATTATAATAACGATATTACAAAAGATGCTTGGAAAAAAACACAGGTTATTAGTAGAAAGTGCTATTTAGCCACTAACGCCCCTGGTTCTATTAGTAATGATCCGCACCCAGGTTATCCAAAAGAATTGGAGGGTAAAAATCCAAAAATAGAAGATACAGAAATTGGGTATGAAAATTTTTGTGTAGTTGAAAGTCAGGTGAGTGAAATGGAGTGGTTATATTTAGCTTCTCAAGGTCATCGCAGAGCAAGGATAACTATTGGTCATGATAGGGATGTAAAAACAGAATGGTTAACGCCCTAATTTATTTATATCCTTTTTCGTAATTTTTCCAATTTGAAATATATCTTCTTGCATTTTCTTTGATAGCTTCAATCTCTTCATCGGTTACCTCTCTAATAACCTTACCAGGCGCGCCCATAACAAGCGATCTGTCTGGAATTTTTTTATTTTCTGTAATTAAAGAATTTGCTCCGATAATGCAATTCTTGCCCACTACCGCATTATTTAAAACTACTGCACCAATTCCAATAAGGCTGTCATCTTTGATTGTGCAACCATGTAACATTACTAAATGACCAATCGTTACACCTGAACCTACATTAACGCCGCATCCGTCATCAGTATGAATTACACTATTATCTTGAACATTAGATCCCTCGCCAATAGTAATATTTTCAATATCACCTCTGAGCACAGCGCCAAACCAAATACTACACTCATTTTTTAAATGTATATCCCCTATTACTTTTGCGCTATCCGCAATCCAATTTTTACCCTCTCTTTTAACGCTTTTATCAGCAAGTTGATGAATCATGATTAAGGTATATATATAATAATATTTAATATGGCACTCGAAAAAACACCAGTCTGTAACTTTGGGGAAAAAATTTATGATTTTGATTTAAAGTCAGTGGATGAAAAAAATTATAAATTAAAAGATATTATAGGAGAAAATGGAACTTTAATTATGTTCATTTGTAATCACTGTCCCTATGTGAAAGCAATAATAAAGGAACTCAGTTTTTCTGCCGATGAATTAAAGAAATACAAAATAGGCTCGGTAGCAATAATGTCTAATGATACGCTAAACTATCCTGAGGATGGATTTGAAAAGATGAAGATTTTTGCAAAAGAAAATAATTTTCAATTCCCATATTTAATAGATGCTACACAAGAGGTTGCAAAAAAATTTGGGGCTGTATGCACTCCTGACTTTTTTGGATACAATTCAAATAATGAACTTCAATATCGAGGTAGATTAAGACCTATGAAAGATTTAGAGCCTGTATCGAATGGTAAAAATGAATTACTGGAATCTATGATAAAAATATCAAAAACTGGAAAAGGTCCTAGTGAGCAATTTCCAAGTATGGGTTGTAATATTAAGTGGAAATAAAGTGTTTATTATAACCACAAGAAATTTTCTTCCAGAGCTAGGTGGTATGCAAATATTAATGAGTGATATTGCAAGACACTTATCACAATTTAATTCTGTTAAGGTTTTTGCAGAATATCACAAACACTCAATCGAATTTGATAATAATCAAAAATATGAAATAGAAAGGGTTAAAGGTTTTAAATTTATCAGAAAATTTAGAAAAGCTAATCAAATAGAGAAACTTTATCATAAAAATAAAAATATAACCGCTATCATATCTGATCATTGGAAAAGTATAGAAAAACTATCTAAAAACTTATGTAATGAGGTGCCAACACTTTGCCTGATTCACGGAAAGGAAATTAATCATCAAATCAAATCACCACTAAATATAAGGATGATAAATTCATTAAAAAAATCAAAATATATAATATCTAATTCAGATTTCACAAAAAATTTAGCAATATCTAAAGGTCTACCAGAACAAAAAATTATCACGATTAATCCAGGCATAGATTTAAGTGATGATAATTTAGATGAAAGTGCTGCAATGAATATCTTTGACACAAATGGTCCTAAAATTATTACAGTTTGTAGATTAGAAAAAAGAAAAGGATTAGAGCAAACAATACTAGCTTTAAAAAATTTTCAATCAAAATATAAAAATTTTAAATTTGTAATTGTGGGTGATGGAGTAGAAAAATTGAATTTAGAAAATCAAGTTAGAGAGTTAAATTTAAACAAAAATGTTATTTTTTTAAACGATGTTTCTTTAAAATTAAAAAATTCATTAATTAAAGTTGCAGATTTTTTTATTATGCCGTCTATACAAGTAGGCAAATCAGTGGAAGGCTTTGGAATATCTTTTTTAGAATCAGCAAAATATGGAACTCCGTCTATAGGTGGTGTAGTTGGGGGTGCTTCAGATATTATTAAACACAACGAAACGGGAATATTATGCGATGGTGAAAAACATGAAGAAATTTATCATAGCCTAATTAAGATGATGGAAGATAATAATTACAAAATTTTTGGAGAAAACTCAAAAAAAATATCTAAAAATTTCTCTTGGGATATTCAAATTAAAAAATATTTAAATCTAATTGATAAAAGATAAATGAATTTTATTAAAAAAAATTTAAAATGGCTAGGAACTATTTTAGTCTTTATTGGAATCTTGCTAATGTATTTAAACATTTATCCATTAAATATTTTTTTTCATGGTCCAGGTATTATTGCTTGGACTATACATGGCTACATCAATAAAGATAAAGCAGTATTGACTAATTTTGCTCTTCAAATCCCTTTTTCTATAATTGGTTTTTATAAATATTTTTTTATGTAGAAATCTGTCTCAACACTGCTTCCAAAACCTGCTCTGGTAATAAGTCTTTTAAATTAGTAACTTCTAAAACTTTAAATTTATCTCTTTCTATGCTCACTTTTTTTGCAGATGTATGTGAACCAAATAATGCAATGCCTTTGCAACCAAGATGTGCAGCAATGTGTGCGGGCCCTGTATCATTTGCAATAACAAATGATGACTCATTAATAACTTTGGAAAGTTGATTTATATTAATTGGCTTATCATTATTTAATATCATTTTTAAATTTAAATCTTTACATTTACCGATCTCATTAGGTCCTGGGGCGGCTAAAAATTGATAATTTGGGATTTTATTTTTTAATAATTCTATTAATTCTTTAAAGTAAGGCCAAACTTTTTTTTGTAGTTTGGGAGAACAAAACGGTGCGATATAAATATATTTACCATTTACATTGCATTTAAAATCGTGATCTATTGCCCAAGAAAAATCAGGGTACAATACATGATCCGTATTTGTAATATTGGACCTTTCTAACTGAATATTAAAACGTTCAATAACACCTTTTTCATCAAATTGTTTTTTACTTTCATCTTTTTTTAAAACTGTTCTCGAAGATGACCAATTTTTTATTTTAAAGTTTTTTCGATAAAATTCTGTTCTTGAGGAGTTCTGAAGATCGTAACAAATATCAAAATTTAAACTTCGAATTTGTTTTATTAAATTTAATAAATAAAAAAAATTCCAACGGGGTAAACGTTTATCAATTATAACTTCATCAACATATGGACATTTTTCAAATAAGTTTTTGAACTTTAAAGTTGTTAAAATATAAATTTTTTTACCAATGAAATGATTTCTAATATCTTTTAATGCACCAGATATCTGCACAATATCACCTAATGATCCATGTTTAATAATTAGAATATTTGACATAAGTTATTTTACTATTATCAATACCATATGAATTCAGCTAATAAAATTTTTGCAGAAATATCGGTTGGTGAATTACTTGATAAGATAAGTATATTAGAAATTAAGCAAAATAACCTAAATGATAAGGAAAAAATTAAAATAGTTTCTAAGGAATTAGAAAGCCTTAGAAATACTCTAGAAAAAAATGTTCAATTAACAGATGAAATAAAATCACTCTATAAAAATTTAAAGGATATTAATATCAAACTATGGGGCATAGAAGATGCCAAAAGAGATTGTGAAAGAAATAAAAATTTTGGAGAAAGTTTTGTTCAACTGGCAAGAAGTGTGTATTTAGAGAATGATAACAGAGCTAAAATTAAAAATAAAATCAATATACTATCTGGCTCTAATCTTTTAGAAGTGAAAAGTTACGAAAAATATTAATCTAAGCTGACACTTGGTATTTCTAATCTTAATTTTCTAATACTTTCAGTATTAATTTCTGAAATTACAAAACCAATATCTTTTTTCTTTTCACACAAAACTTCTCCGTCAGGCGATATTATCATTGCGTGACCGTAGGTTGAACGATTATTAAAATGAATACCTGTTTGAGCTGGTGCGAATACATAACAAAAGTTCTCTATCGCTCTAGATCGCAGCAATATATGCCAATGACGTTCTCCGGTATTTTTTGTAAAGGCTGAAGGTACTGTTAAAAATTCTGCACCCTTTTTCATTAGTTCTCTATAATGATTTGGAAACCTCAAATCATAACAAATTGAAAGACCTAAATTACCCCATGGTAATTTCGAAACAATCAAATCTTTTCCTGCTTTAAATTTTTTTGACTCTTCATAATTTTCACCATTTGGCAAGTTAACATCAAACATATGTATCTTGTCATAAGTTGAAACTACTTCCCCATTTGGATTAATTAATATTGACCTATTATAAATAGAATTTTTTACTTTTACTGGTGTTGCTCCTATTAAAAACCATATTTTTTTTGATTTAACGAATTTTATCGTCTCTTTAATACAATGACCATCAGCATAGTCTTCAGATTTTTCTAATAATTCATTTTGATCTAATGTGAATAAAAAAGTATTTTCTGGAGTTAAAATTATATCAGCTCCTTCACTAATAACTTTTTCAGACAAATCTATTACTTGATAAAGATTATCTTTAGGACTGTTATTAGATGTTAGCTGCAAACATGCGGCATTGAATTTCATTATTTGTTTACTGAACTAATAAAATTCCAAGAACAGTCAAAGCTTGGAATGTATACTTCTGCAACTTTTGAGTTTCCAAAAGCTTTTTCTAAAGTTTGATTCCAACTATTTACTTGCGCAGGTTTTTTATCCTTTGAACCAACCTGAGCAGTAATGACCCCGTTCTTTTTTGTTATTCTTTTAATATCCTTAATATTACTTGCCGCTAGATCGATGCAAAATTGATCATCATTTAAATCTATAAAAAGGTGATCATACTTATTGTCTTCACAAGAGACGATATTTTTAAAAGCATCCCCCCAAATACAATTTACATTATTGCTTTTGTGAATATTTTTAAAAACATCAGGCAAGTATTGTTGGCAAGCTTCTACAACTTCTTTGTCCAGTTCAAACCAATCAATATAATCAAAATTATTTTTAACACACTCTCTGGCAACTCCACCATCTCCACCACCTATGATCGCAGCTGTAGAGTTTTGTTTTGATATTTGCAATCCTGACTTAACAAAAGTACTTGAGTATAGTTCTTCATCTTTTTCAGCTACTTGGATTTCTCCATCGATAAATAACGCATTTCCAAATTCCTTGAGTTTCAGTATTTCAATATGTTGACCAGCTTGAGATTTAAAATTTTTAATAACTTCTTCAACCATATAAAATTTCTTAATACCTTCTGAGCTATATATATCTTTGTAATGGTGTATAGTGTCTCTATCAAAGTCTTTTTTAATAACAGATGTATGTGGTAATTCTTTTTTTAGTATATCTAGAGAAATGCTCGGACTAACTGACCCGCAAGTGAAAAAATCAAAACTCACTATCCCTTTCTCGGGAAACGTATGAAAACTCATGTGGCTCTCTTTTAATAAACACAAAAGAGTTACTCCCTGCGGAGCAAAAACATATTTAGAAATGTTTACTATTTCTACTTTTGCAACTTCAGCAATTTTTTTAAAAATATTTTCGTAAAATTCAGTTGGGTGATTTTCGTACACACCGAGAAAGTCTAAAGTTATATGCTCGCCTACTTTATTCATTAGGCCTCCCTTCTTTCAAAAAAATTAAAGCTTGCTAAAGCTTAAACTTCAAAACCCTGTTCATTAGAGATCTCGACAAGATTTTTAGCGTTCTTAAATTGCGGTATATATTGGCTGTCATTATTATCAACCTTTTTAATTATTTTTTATAATTTTTTACTTTTGATAAAACTTTTTTCATCTCATAAATCGGTAAGATTTTTGGTTTACCAATCCTCAAACATTCGATGTATTGCTCTGATAAGTATTCAACCTCTTGAGCAAGTTCAAAAGCTGATTCTAAACTATTTGAAAATGATACCTGGCCGTGATTTTCAATTAAGCAAGCTGTTCTGTCTTTTAAAGCTGTGATAATATTTTTAGATAAATCACTAGTACCATAGGTTGCATATTTGGCACACTTAATATCTACGCCACCAGCAATTGCTACCATGTAATGAAAAGCTGGTATTTTTTTTCTCATGCACGAAAGCACTAAAGCATTTTTAGAATGGCAGTGAACAATTGAATTAGCGTCTTTTTTATTTTTGTAAATATCCTTGTGAAATCTCCACTCTGAAGATGGTTTATTTTTATTCATATTAAATTTTCCATTCAAATTAACAAAAACAATATCGGTAGGTTTTAAAACATCATACTTCATGCCGCTTGGAGTGATCAAAAAACCATTCTTATATCTTACAGATATATTTCCTGATCGCATCGGCGATAAGTTTGTTTTGTTTAGTAGTTTAGCAAATTTAATGATTATTTTTTTAATTTTTAATTCGTTCATCTAAAAAATATCTTTGAGTTCGCTGGGTTTAAAAATACCTTTTTCGGTAATAAATCCAGTCACAAGATCTGATGGTGTAATATCGAAACCATAATTAAGACCGGTTGAATTTTTTGGATAAATATTAACCGTCTTAATTTTATCATGCTCATCAAGACCGGTTACAAACTTTAGTTCCTCATCTGACCTTTCTTCAATTGGTATATCATGCCCTTTTAAAATTTTTTTATCATAGGTAGTGCTGGGTAATGCCACATAAAAAGGGATACCATTGTCTTTTGCAGCTAAAGCTTTTAAATATGTTCCAATTTTATTTGCGACATCTCCATTTTTGCTAACTCTATCCGTACCAACAATGCAAATATCAACCATGCCTCTTTGCATTAATATACCTCCTGTATTGTCAGCGATAATTTTGTGATTAATGTTCTCATTTTGAAACTCATAGGCAGTTAGTGAAGATCCTTGATTTCTAGGTCTTGTTTCATCCACCCAAACATTAATATTAATCCCTGCATCTCTTGCTTTATAAATTGGCGCTGTTGCTGTACCCCAATCGATAGTAGCAAGCCACCCAGCATTACAATGAGTAAGTATATTTATATTATCTTTATTAATGGAGTTGATTAATTTTAGTCCTTCAACTCCTATATCTTCAGAAATTTTAATATCCTCTTCACAAATTTTTTTGCATTCTTTTAAAATAGAATTTTTAATATCTTTCCTATCAAATGATTTTGAAATACGATCTGCTGCCCATGCTAAATTTACTGCAGTAGGCCGAGCAGTTTTAATATGCTCAATTTTTTTAATAATATGATCAGGATCTTCATTATTTTTTGCAGCTAAAAACAATGAATATGCTGCAGTTGCACCAATTAACGGTGCTCCTCTAACTAACATATTTTGGATAGCATTAAATCCATCTTCATAAGTATTTAGTTTTTTTATTTCAAAGCTAAAAGGAAGCTTCGTTTGATCAATTATGCAAACATTATCCTCTTTATCATTGTACCAAATAGTAAAATAATGTTTTCCTTTAATTTTCATTTCTTTGAAAAAACTCTTCCAGCAATATTCTTAAGTTCTTTTTTTGTTTTTTCAGTCCAATGGGATTTGTCAGTGATTAAAGCTGTATCGAGGCAATTGTTTGCGGGATCCTTTGGGTCAATATAATCCTCAAAATTTTTTACAACTTCAACAATCATTTTTTTTGCATTATCAGCGTTACCTATTAATGTTTTAATAACTTGATCAACGGAAACATCTTCATGATCTTCATGCCAACAATCATAATCTGTTACCATAGCGACAGAAGCATAACGAATTTCCGCTTCACGGGCTAATTTTGCCTCAGGCATATTAGTCATGCCAATAACATCGCAACCCCATGAACGATAGAGATTGGATTCTGCTAATGATGAAAATTGTGGACCTTCCATGACAAGATAGGTTCCTCCAATTTTATAATTAAGCTTTAAATTTAACAAAGCCTTCTCACAGGCTTTAATTAATCCCGGACTTGTAGGCTTTGCCATTGAAACATGAGCAACAATTTCTTTATCAAAAAAAGTTTTAACCCTTGCAAATGTTCTATCGATAAATTGATCAACTAGTACAAACCTTCCTGGCTCTAATTCGTTTTTTAAAGAACCGACTGCTGACATAGATAAAGCATCAGTTACTCCAAGTTGCTTTAATGCATCTATATTTGCTCTAAAATTTATATTTGACGGGTTAATTTTATGTCCACGGCCATGTCTTGGCAAAAAATATATATACTTATCATTAATTTTTGCTTCTAAAATCTGGTCGGAGGGTTTGCCCCATGGAGTATCTATTGTTAACCATTTTTCTTCTCTTATACCATCTATATTATACAAACCACTTCCGCCGATTATTGCTAATTTATTCATATTTGTTTAGTTATAATAAATAACTTAAAAATGAAATTAGAAAAAACAATCAGAAGTATTCCTAACTATCCAAAAAAAGGAATATTGTTTAGAGATATCACTTCTTTATTAGAAAACAAAAAAGCTTTTAACTATACGGTTAAAAGAATGCTGTTTTTATCTAAAAATTTTAAATTTACAAAAATTGCAGCTATTGAATCAAGGGGCTTTGTTTTTGCATCAGTATTAAGTTATATTACAAAAAAACCACTTATTTTGCTAAGAAAGAAAAATAAACTCCCTGGAAAAACTTACTCGCAAAAATTTAAGTTAGAGTATGGATATGATACAATAGAAGTTCATAAGTCATCCCTTAATAATAAAGATAAAGTTTTAATAATTGATGATCTTATAGCGACTGGGGGTACGGCTTTGGCAGCAACTAAGCTTGTTGAAAAAACAAAAGCAAAAGTTTTAGGATTTATTTTTCTAATCAATCTTTTTGATCTGCCGGGTAATAAAAAGTTAAATTCCAAAGGTTACAAAACTTTTAGCCTTATTAATTTTCCTGGACATTAAATTAGAAACTTAACATCCAGGAAAAAAAATTTAATCAGCCAAGGTCTTTAAGGGCTTGATTTAAAAGTTTTTCAGATTCAGAATGCTTTCCGTCATTATGTGCTTTTTCTCCACTGTCTCTTAAAGTTTTAATTGCTTTAAACTTATCTGCAGAAAGTTTTGACTCAGAAATTTTTGCATCAACCTGTTTTAATAAAACTGGGCAAGAACCAGCGTAAGAAGTTGATGAAATTAGTAAAAACGAAAAAAAAACGATCAATGTCTTTTTCATTTGTGTCCTTTTGTTAATTGTTTTTTGCCTTTTATCAAACCTATTGGTTTGTCAATTGGTTATTAAATAAAGAATAATTTGAAAATTATTGTATATTGCAAGCTTTAAGTGCAAATCTAGAAGCTTCTGCTTTATGAATTAACTTTGATACTTGAGGTGAATTATTTTTTAATTCAACATATTTCATCTTATAATTTTTATAATAGCACTTATCCTGTGCTGGAGTTGCAAAACAACTATAGATAATCGTAGCTAAAATTAACGATCCTCCAATAACAAAATATTTAAAATTTTCGCAGATAAATTTAAATAAACATCCCCAATGTCCTTGCATAAATGGGCATGATTTATTTTTAGTATTTTTCATTATATTCATATGATTTCTTTTTGAGCAATAGTCAAGAAAAGAAGCTTAGAATGATATAATTTTAGTCTCAATTTTAAATTTTGGATACAATTTTTTAAATTTTGACTTTAAAGTTTTGAAAGATTTTAGATGAATATTTTTTTCAATAGTTTTATTGAACTTTCTTTTTCCATTTGCCATTTTAGCAGCACCGCAATCATAATGATCGATTACGATAAGTTTTTTTATTCCATGAATTCTTGATGATATTGCAAAATTTTTCCAAAAAACATTATGCCAACTTTTAAATTTTTTATCTGAAACACCAATTGCTGCACCGGCAATTGAAAACAGGCTATATTTACCAGTAAGTTTTTTTTTCTTTAAAAGGCTGTTTATCTTTGGTTGACACCTTGGATCAATACAGCTCAATACCATTGCTTTATATTTTGATTGCATTGATATTTTTTATTTTGATTCTCAAATAAAAATAAATTCTTTATTTATTTAAAAATTCTAGCTCTTCATCATTATAAGGCCACATAAATTTGTCTTTAAATTAAGTTTACCCCTAAATAAAATGATTTGCTGAAGAATTTAATAACTTACACTCTCAATTTGGAGTATTAATTGGTAGCGGGAGGCAGATTTGAACTGCCGACCCCGGGCTTATGAGTCCCGTGCTCTAACCAACTGAGCTACCCCGCCATTGCTGGATTATTTACAATATTAATTATGACTTGTCACGCCTGTGTCACACAAAAATTCATTTTTCTTTCTTATACTTATCTTCAATTTTTGTAGAAATTTCTCTTTTAACTCCCTTAAAAATTTTAGGTAATTTTTTACTTACTTCATTTAAAATATATGTTGCTTCAGTGTAAGTCATGTACTTAAGATCATTATTAACTATTGAGCTTACACATTTAGATTTACAATCACCGGATACTACTAATTGCAAAATATGAGCAACTGTAGCTTCATAATAGCTGAAAGATTTGTAGTTTTTATTTGAACAAGAAATTAATAAAAGAAATAAAAAAATAGAAATTTTTTTCATCAAGAAAAGTTATTTTTTAACTTCTCTCCATCCTATTTTATTATAATGTTTACGCAGAATTGAGTATGTAAAAAATGGGTATATTAAATGTGCTATACCAAAAGTTACTACCGCAAGGATTAAATGGACAACAGCATGCCTCCAAACACCTTTAACTGCCCAGTAAATAGGACCAATTAACAAAACCCAGAGCCAAGATAGTTTACCGTAAATATCTTCAACGTAACCGTTTTCAGGATTTTTAAATTTCATTAGTTTTTAAAAATCTTTTTTTATTTTTGAACCACCAGATAATTTATTATGGATTCCGTCAAGAGCCATAAGTTGCAATTTGACATTTTGTGAAGCCTGATTTGTATAAGTCCCAGATGATTTATACATATTAATTACACTTTCCCATTGCTTCTTATATTCTGCTGTAGCCTTATTCCACGCCTTATCAGTGTCAACACCTTTACTTTTTATCACACTTTCAATGGTCTTAATTTTTTTCTTTGAACTAGAAAATTGCGAACTGTTTACATAAACAACCTTGTAACCTTTTCTTGATTCATAAAAACCTTTAATAATTAAATAATGCTGGTAAGCTTGTACTAAAGTTCCTTCAGGAGAGTCATTGTACTCTTGTTTTTCTCTTTGTTTTTTTTGATATGCCTCCTTTTTTTGCTGCTTGGCAGCTTTTTCGGCTATCTCTTTATTTTGTCTTTCAGTTTTAGTTAAAAAGCGACCGTATCCTGGTACACCAGCATCATCTGCACTAAAAGAACCTTTAGAAACTGGTAAGGCAACCCAATAACTTGAATTTCTACATCTTACATCAATACTGTTATAATGCGGATTAGCAAATCTGACAGTTCCTATTTCTCCTTTTTCAGTAGCGCAATAGATTAGTAAATCTGATTTTTTTAACACCAAATCTTTAGATGTTGCTGTGTGAAATTGATTTGTTTTTATACCTTTAAAAACTAAAGTAACTTTACTACCAAATGGAAAATTTTTTTTGTATGTTTTTTGCTGCCATTCAATCATACTATTTACAATAAAATTTTCATATTTTTTTGGATCGGCTGGCTTTGCAGAAAGCACTTCAAGTCTACTTAAAGTAGATCTATTTAATGGTTTATAATTTGAGCAGTTTTTTAAATCTTCTTCAATATCTACAATAATGAAATTTCTTTTAACTCTATCACCTTTTTTATTGTTTCTGAAATTTTGTAAATAAACTCTTTCAGCATTAATTTCACAGTAAATTAATTTTTTTTTATTTGTTGAGCTAATTTTTTGATTAAGTGGCTCTAAATCTTTAGTATTGTTTTGAACATTTTTATTTTTTTCTTTTATTAGTTCCTTTTTAGTATTTGATGTTTTGGAATTATTGCCCGACTGTTGATTGGCTTTGTTTAACTCCTTGTTTATACCTTTCTCTAAATCTTTTAAACCTTTTTTCAATTTATCGTGACTAAAGGAATTGGCATTACCGTAGGACAAACACAGGACAAAAAGTGTTAAAATGAATTTTTTAAACATAAAATATTTCAACATAAATTTTATCTTAATTAAAGAAAAAAATAAATTTTCTTGCCACACACCTGTCACACAAAGGTTGTGATTTTTAGAAAATCTTATTAATATTAAATTAAATTAGGCTGATAAAGTAAGGATTTGTGGAGTTTAGTTTGCCGACCCCGGGCTTATGAGTCCCGTGCTCTAACCAACTGAGCTACCCCGCCATTGCTGGATTGTTTACAATATTAATTCTGACTTGTCACGCCTGTGTCATTAAAGTTTATGATTATTTTTAATCAGAACTTCTGCAGGCATAATTCGAAACAATTGCTCCAACAGACTTTGTGTTACTATAATATTTCCATTTTCCAGGTGTATTAATAATAGTATCGGGCTTTCCATTGCCTTTGGGTTGATTGTAATACGAATCTTTTAAATACCTGTACCTCAATGATGAACACTTCACTTCCATATAAATTTTTGAAGATAAATTTCCTTGAGAATTTGGTCTTGCATAATCAGTCATTCTAAAAAAGAAAACTGTATCACCAATTCTTTTAATTGAAGATGTATCAATATAATAAACTGATCCAGATGTATTAACTGTAATTTTTTTCCAATTTATGTCACGATTAGTATTTTTACATGCAAAATTATTTACTCTTCTTCCAACAGATTTTTCATTTGCATACGTCCATTCACTTGATTTTGTAATAGTTGATGCCACTCTTCCATTTGCCATAGGTTCATTGTAATAAGAATCTCTTAAATACCTAAATCGAGAAGTTGAACATTGAACCTCAACATAAATAGCTGATGATAAATTTCCCACTGAATTAGGTCGTGCATAGTCAGTAAGCATGTAAAAAAATGCTGTATCACCAACTCTTTTTATAGATGATGTATCAATATAAAACACAGAACCAGATTTATTTTGAGCAATTTTTTTCCATTTAATTTCAGCAAAGCTGTCAGTTAAAAAAAAGATTAGGGCAAATAAAACTAAAAAATACTTAAAATAAAAATTAGTTTTGAGCATAAATGTATTAAAATTTAATCATATATTAATATGTTCATTTTGTGAATAGGAAGTGTTGTAATAATGATTAGCTAAAATGCTAATTTATTTACAATCAAGTTTCAAATTATCTTTTTGAGTGCAATCTTTATTTAAAACTTTTGATGAAATATGCTCTAACTTGTTTTTACCTGTTTCTTTTTTAATTAAATAATCAGTACCGGATGAAATAACTGCCTTGCCAAGAGATTGTGATGCACCTAATGAAAAAATACCGTTACCCATAAAAGCTGAAGGATTGACACATCCTAATAAGAAGAAAGGTAAGATATAAAATATTTTTTTCATTAATCACTTTATTTATAGTGATTTGATTAAATTTAGTACAAGTAAAAGAGTCCTAAAATGAGTTTATAAAAATGTTATTTAGTTAGTAAGTTTTTTTTCTAATCTTTTTTTATGCAGAATTGGTTCAGTATAGCCTGAGGGTTGGAATTTTCCTTCAAATACAAGTTCGCAAGCAGCTTTAAAAGCAATCGAGTTGTCAAAGTTTCCATCCATAGGTTGGTAATTTTTATCTCCGATATTTTGACCGTCGACTACCTTGGCCATTTTTTTCATTGTTTGCATTACTTGATCTTTGGTGCATATCTCATGATGCAACCAATTTGCTATGTGTTGCGATGATATTCTAAGAGTTGCCCTATCTTCCATAAGACCTACATTGTTAATATCTGGAACCTTTGAACAGCCCACACCTTGATCAACCCATCTAACAACATAACCTAGTATTCCCTGGCAATTATTTTCAATTTCTTTTTCTATTTCCTCTGCTGACCAATTTGCTCTATCTGCAATTGGAATTGAAAGAATATTATCTAAATTAGCTCTACCTCTATTTTTTAATTCTTCTTGTTTTTCAAAAACATTAACTGCATGATAATGCGTTGAATGTAATGTGGCAGCTGTTGGAGATGGTACCCATGCGCAATTTGCACCTGCCTTAGGGTGTGCAATTTTTTGCTCTAACATATTGCTCATTAGATCTGGCATCGCCCACATCCCTTTACCAATTTGAGCTTTACCTGAAAAACCACATTCTAATCCAATATCAACATTCCAATCCTCATAAGTATTTAACCAGCTTGATTTTTTCATTTCACCTTTAAAAATCATTGGACCAGCTTCAAAAGAAGTGTGCATTTCATCACCCGTTCTATCTAAGAAACCAGTGTTGATAAAAACAATTCTGTTTTTTGCATTTCTAATTGCTTCTTTTAAATTAATTGTTGTTCTTCTTTCTTCATCCATTATTCCCATTTTAATTGTATTGGGTTCTAGCTTTAAAACCTCTTCAACTTTACTGAAAATTTGATCTGCAAAAGCTACTTCTTCAGGACCATGCATTTTAGGTTTCACAATATAAACCGAACCTGTTCTAGAGTTTTTCTTTATTTTAAAATCATGTTTTGCGCACAAAACTGTGACAAATGCATCCATAATTCCCTCTGGAATTTCTGAACCATCATCTAATTTAATTGCAGGATTAGTCATCAAATGCCCTACGTTTCTGACTAGTAAAAGTGATCTTCCATGAAGATGGGATTTATTATCTTCAGTATTAAAAAATTCTTTATCTGGGTTAAGCTTTCTAACGAATGACTTGTTACCTTTTTTCATTTGAGCTTCCAATGTCCCTTTCATGATACCAAGCCAATTTCTATAACATTTCACTTTATCTTCAGCATCAACTGCAGCCACTGAATCTTCCAGGTCCATAATTGTTGAAATTGCCGACTCTAAAATAATATCACTTATATTTGCCTTATCTTCTTTGCCTATTGGATGATTAGGATTAATTATGATTTCAATATGAAGATAATTATTTTTTAAAAATAGCGAATCTAGATTTTGTTTACTTCCAGTGTATCCAATAAATTTTTCTTTTTCTTTTAATCCAGTTTTAGTTCCATTATCTAAAATTATTTCTAATTCAGATCCACTTTTGGAGAAACTTTTTACATCAATCCAATTGCCATTTTCTAATTGAAAATTTTCATTTAAAAATTCTCTACCCTTAATTATAACTTTTTTTCCTCTACTAGGATTGTAGTCCTTAGATTTTTCACAACCATCATTTTCACTTATTGCATCGGTACCATATAAGGCGTCATAAAAACTTCCCCATCTTGCATTAGCAGCATTGAGTGCATATCTTGCGTTATCAATGGGAACCACTAATTGTGGGCCAGCTATCTTAGCTATTTCATCATCAACATTGGAAGTCTCAATTTTAAAATCACCCTGCTCTTCAACTAAATAACCAATTTCTTTTAAATACTTTTTGTATTCATTAAATTCAAATTTGGTTCGATTAACTTTATGCCATTCATCTAATTTTTTTTGAATGACATCTCTTTTTTTTAATAACTCTTTGTTTATTACCGCAAGATCATTAGCCGCTTTAACAAAACCGTCCCAAAAATCACTTACTGCAATATCAGTTTCAGAAATTACTTCTGAATTGATAAAATTATACAATACTTCATCAATTTCAGTTTTGTTAATTTTGATTATATTTCTAGCCATTGAAATCTGGAAATTGAACTAGCCTAGTCTAAAAGTCAAACTTAAATAATTATAAATTGTTAATTAAAAATAAAAAATTATTTTTTTGAAGCTAAATATTCGTCGTAGGATATAGCTTTGTCATTATTTTTATCAATTGATTTGAATTTTTTTCTTCCAGCCGCTTTGTCTTTAAAATAATAAAGATATTCCTTTATCGAAATTTTCTTATTACTGTTATAATCAATTTCTGCAAATCTTATTCTAACTTCCCTCTCATTAAACTGCGTTTGATTTATCGCTTTTTTTTTAGCTGGAATATTTAAAGGCTTTACTTCTTTGGTAACTTTAATATCTGAAACTTTTTTTTCAGTTACCTCTTGTTGTGGAACATTGGGAGTATCTGGTTTTTCAGTTTTTTTATTTCCAGTTGGAATCGCTAATACGACTACAGCAATTAACAAAGCTGCGCCCGCCGCAATTAAAAAAGTATTATTTTTCTTGATACCAGTTGAAGAATTTTTTGTTTTTCTTTTTCTAGAAACTTTTTTTGTTTTTTTTGACTTTGCCATAATGGCAAGGTTTAGTGTAATGATTTAATTTGGTCAATACTAATTACCTAATATATGCGCCAAAATAGTTCTATTTTGAGTATTTAGTCTATGTTCAAACAAGTATATTCCTTGCCAAGTACCTAATATGATTTTTTTTTCCTTAATACTAAATGTTAAATGTGTATTTGTTAAAGCTGTTTTAATGTGAGCTGGCATATCATCTTTACCTTCAGATTTGTGAATATATAAATCTAAATCCATAGGTGAGATTTTATCAAAAAAATTAAGTAAATCTTTCTGAACATCTGAGTCTGCATTTTCTTGAACTATTAGTGATGCACTAGTATGCAAAATACTTAAATTAATTATTCCTTGGTCTATTTTTGAATAATTAACAAAGTTACAAACTTCATTTGTAAATTCAAATAATTTTTGTCCGTTAGTTTTAATATTAATATTTTTAAAAAATTGCTTCATATCAAAATAAATAATGCAGTCAAAGCTAAAAGAATAGCCATTAAAATTTCAATAAACTTTTTTATTTTTTGATTAGAAATAAAAATTCTTATAGAAGATCCAAATCCAGCCCAAGTAATTACAGAAAAAAAACAAACTAAGGGTGCTGATAAAGATACGAATAAAATAGCTTTAATAAAATTTTCCTCATTCGGAAAGAAAACAGTTACAACGGTTAGTGCAACAACCCATGCTTTTGGATTTAAAAATTGAAACAATAGAGCTTCATAAACTTTCATCGGACGACCTGATATATCGTTTTGTTCTTTAAAGGATAATGAACCAAACATTTTATAAGCAAGAAAAAATAAATATGCGCATCCCAAAAATTTTAAAGCCTGTTGAATTTCTGGATATTTTTGAAATAAAGCACCAAGACCAAGACATGCTGAAATAATTTGAATTGAATGACCAATGGGTATTCCAACCATATGAGGTATTGTTTTTTTAAAACCAAACTTAATTCCCGAAATTGTAAGCATCGCGTTGTTTGGTCCAGGTGTCATAAACATGATAAAATAATACGTTATTAACCCGACAAACAGTTCGGTTGTAATCATTATGTAAATTTATAAATGATTTAAGAATAAAGAATAGCAACAAATCCTATTACAAATGCTGCTGCAGCTGATACAAAAATAAAATTCTGAAATTTTTCTTGTTTATCTTCTTTGGCTCTGTCTTCTTTTAAATTAAAGTAATCAATATTACTTTTTGATTGTTTCTCATCTTTTGTAAAATCTAGTTGTTTATTTTTTTGAAAAAGATAACCCATAATCACTATGGTAAATAAATCAAATATCTGATAGATACAACTTCTAATTTAATAAAAAAACTAAAATGGGATATCCAAAAAAACACAGGGGCAGAAGAAAAATCGGATCTAAACGAAGAAGAAATAGAAGAAAAAATAAAAAGAAATAAATTACTTTTCTGCTCTATCTATCCACCCTCCTCCAAATACTCGAATTCCTGTTTCATCACTCTTGTAAAAAACACACGCTTGTCCAGGAGATATACCAGCTTCGCCGTGATTCAAGGTAACCACAGCCCCTCCATTTGAAACCGTACATGGTAATAAATTGCCAGTCGACCTCACTTTGACAAAGAAATCTCCTTTCAAGTCACTTGGGTCACATAGATAATTTATCTCTCTCAAATGAATTTTTTTTACCAAAAGATCCTCTCTTGAACCGATTACTACCTCATTGTTGATTGCATCAATTTTAACTACAAAATAAGGATCAAGAGAAGAAACCCTTATCCCTTTTCTTTGTCCAATGGTAAAATTTGCAATACCGTTATGTCTACCTAATATTTTACCGTTTATATCGACGATATTTCCATCCTTGAACGATTCAGGTCTGAGTTTTTCTACAATAGATTTATAATTTCCATTAGGAACAAAGCAAATGTCTTGGCTATCCGGCTTATTGGCAACCTGTAAATTTAAATTCTTTGCAATGTTTCTTGTTTCCTTTTTTGGCAAAGATCCCAAAGGAAACCTTAAATAATCAAGCTGTTCTTGTGTCGTATTAAATAAAAAATAACTTTGGTCTCTATTTGTATCTATCGGCCTATACATCTTTGCACCCTTATCAAATATTCTTTTAACATAATGACCAGTAGCTAATGCATCCGCATCAAGATTCCTAGCCGATTTAAATAAGTCTCTAAATTTAACAGTTTGATTACAATCTACACACGGAATTGGCGTTTCTCCTTTGACATAACTGTCAGCAAATTTCTCCATAACCTCTTCTTTAAAGATAGACTCATAATTAAATACTTCATGCTTAATATCTAGCTGATCACAAACTTTTTTAGCATCATAGATATCTTTTCCGGCACAACACGTTCCTTTAGTCTTTCCAATTTTTCCATAATCAAATAATTGGAGGGTGATTCCAATCACCTCATACCCTTCTTGCTTCAAAAGTGCCGCAACGACTGAAGAATCAACCCCGCCAGACATTGCAACAACTACTTTTGTTTTTGATTTTTCTTTATCAAAGCCAAGTGGATTTCCACTGATAATATCTGAAGTTGATAAACTCATAACATGGGTATATCACGATAATAATATTTTAAAATGCATGTATATGACTTTGACCCAGGTGATTTTGTCATTAACCCTGAAAATAAAGATTGGGGTATTGGACAGGTTCAATCTATTATAGATTATAAAGTCACCGTTAATTTTCAAAATGTTGGAAAAAAAACCATAAATACCAAAGAAATAAATTTAGAAAAATATAATGAAAAAAATTAGTCCAGAATCTCTAATTAAAAAACTAATACCAGTTTTTTATCAAGCTGGTGCACAATCAATAAAGTGCTCAAAAAAATTAAAGATTCACATTAAAGAAGATGGTACGCCAGTTTCAAATGGCGATCTAGAAGTGGACGCTATAATTCAAAGTTTTATAAAAAAGATCACTCCTAATATAGAAATTGTGTCAGAAGAAACGATTCAAGAAACAAAAAATAAAACTAGGGATACGTTTTGGCTAATTGATCCAATAGATGGAACCAGCTCTTATATAAAAGGGGGATCTGAATATACAATCAATGTTGGGCTTATAATAAAAAAAAAGGCTGTTGCTGGTATTGTTTATGCCCCAAAAAAAAAGAGGCTCTTTTATAGCTATGGAAAAAATAAATCTTATGAAATTTACAACAAAAAGAAAAAAATTAAACTTGACTGTACAAGAAAACTAAACCGAGAAAAAATTGCCTTGACCAACTCATCAAATCCTTCGCTTACAATTAAGAAAATTTTAAATAAGCATAAAATTAATAAATTTGTGAGTATGAGAAGTTCTTTAAAATTTTGTATGATTGCCAATAACACATTTGATTTATACGCAGCCAAAGCTAGAGCAAGAGAGTGGGATTATGCAGCAGGTCATGCTGTAGCGGAAGGGGCTGGTGCCATTATTAGAAACCATCAAAATAAGCCAATAACTTATGGAAAAAAAGGTTTTAAAAATGCATCATTATTAGTTAGAAGAAATTCTAAAATTTAATGATAAAAACTATCTTAATTATTGTTATTAGCGTATCAATTTTTGGAATTTTAATTTTTAGCGTTGTTAGACAGTTAATGCAAAAAAAAATTAATGAACTAGTTGAAGAAGAAAAAAAGAAAAAAAGAAAAAAATAATTACAATTTTTTTTCGTAAATCTTTAATTGTTTTTGATCTAATGCCAATACCTCTTTGGAAAGATCGTAACTAAAACCTGATCTGGCCAAAACACCCATATCCTTTTTATAAAAAATTTCTTTATTTGCTTCAGGACGGTAAGGCCCTATTCTTCTTTTTTTGCATATACGAATTGCAGAATAAAAATCAGCATTTTCATGATCCTCTTGAATTTTTTCAATAGTTTTTTTTAATAGATCGCTACCAATACCCTTTTGAGATAAATGCTGCTTAATTTTATTTAAAGAATATCCTCTTTTTAAAAAGTTTTTTGATTTTAATTCCGAATAAAGACTGTCATTAAGAATACCTTTTTCTTCAAGATCATTCAAAACAATTTCAATTTTGTTTAAAACTTCACTCTTTTCAACTGTATTACTCTGACCATCAATAGCCTTTCTAAAAAGGTAAACCTGCAAACTTTTTTTAGAAGGTTGGTATTTATCAAGATACTTTAATGCTAATTCCTTGATTTCCTCTACAGTTTCAAGACTTTGATACGTTGATTTAGAACGATTCATATATAAACTACTAGTTATCATATGTTGGAAACGATCAAAGAATTTTTTAGTTTAGAGATGATTTACCAATTTGCAAACATTGGCGTTATACCTTTGTGGCTATTAATTATTCTTGCCCCAAGTTCAAAAATTACTCAAGGCTTAGTGAACAATCTTTTTATCCCGTTTATAATGGCACTTACCTACGGTTATTTAGCTTTTGAACAAATCTATCCATCTGGAGCGTTTGATAATTTTATAAAAAAAGATCCAACCGGTGTTCTAAATGGCTTAAAACAAGATCCGCTCGATGTGCTCAATAATTTTAAATTATATCTTGGATTAGACGAGTTGATGTCATTAATGGATAATACGCTTTTTGTTTTAATTTTCTGGATACATTTTTTAGCTATAAGCTTATTTCTGGGCATCTGGATTGCAAACGATGCCATTAAACAAGGTATCAATAAGTTTATTGTTATATTTCCGCTAATCTTAACTTATTTTAGTGGGCCCGTTGGTTTATTTTTATATTTATTTTTGAGACTATTAATTGCGCAAAAATTTAGATTACACGATTAATGAAAAAAATTGATTTTTACTTTGATATTAGCAGTCCATACTCATATTTAGCGCATGAGCAAATTAAGCTTTTTGAAAAAGAAAATAAATGTAAATCAAATTATATGCCTGTCTTCCTTGGTGGTTTGCACCAAATGGCAAATATAACTGCTCCAGGATTGAATCCATCAAGGGCAAAACATATGATTAAAGATCTAAAAATTTGTGCTGACTGGTATAAAATTAAATTTCAATTCAACAGATACTTTCCTTTAAAAACCATAAATATCATGAGAGGTGCCATTGTTGCTCAAAACGAAGGTTTCCTTAATAATTATATAGATAAACTCTTTAAAGCAGCATGGGTGGATTCTTTAAATTTGAATGATGAAAAAATTTTAGAAAAATTTATAAAAAATATGGATATAAATCCAAAAAACTTTTTTGAAAAAATTAAAAATCAGACAGTTAAAGAAGATTTAAAAAATAGAACCGATACAGCGTTTAAAAAAGGTGTTTTCGGTGCGCCAACTTTTATAGTTGGGTCTAAAATATTTTTTGGACAAGATAGATTGGAATTTGTTTACCGCGAAGCTAAAAAATAAATTTAATCTATTTTTTCAACTTCAAATCCCGCATCAACCAAAGCTTGAAAACCACCTTTAATATGATAAATATTATTAAAACCCATTTCTTGAATAGCTTTAGTAGCTAAAGCACTTCTCCAATTCGATGCACAGTATAAAACTTTAGTTTTATTGGGAGTAATATCTTTTTTGTAATATGGACTTTCAGGATCTAGCCAAAATTCTAGCATTCCTCGTGGCATATGCTTTGCAATTTTAATTTTTCCAGTCTTACTTAGTTCACGTATATCTCTTATATCAATCAATATAGTATCTGGTTTTTTTTCTAATAAAGATTTTAAGTCGGATGGTTCTATGGTTTTTATCTTATCCATAGCTTCTTCCACTAATTGTTTTGAAGTTTTTAAATTCATAATATAGGCATTATAAAAGTTTATAATTATGATTAAAGAAAATAAACTCCTTAAAGACTTTAAATTACCTTCAACTAGCGGAAAGGAATTTCACTTAAAAAAAGATTTAAAACAAAATTTAGTTATCTATGTTTATCCAAAAGATAATACGCCAGGGTGTACAACAGAATCTATAGAATTTGCCAAAGATTACAAAAATTTCAAAAAACTCAAAACAGATATTGTTGGTGTTTCTAAGGATTCAATTGAAAGTCATTTAAAGTTTAAAAATAAATTTGAGTTTCCTTTCGAGCTTCTTTCTGATGAAAACGTTAAAGTTATTAAAGAGCTAGGTGCTTGGGGTGAAAAATCAATGTATGGTAAAAAATTTATGGGTATAAAAAGAACAACTATTTTAATTGGTAAAGATCAAAAAATTATAAAAATTTGGAACAATGTAAAAGTAAAAAAACATGTAAGCGATGTTCTAAATTTTATTAAACAATATTAAGTTATTTTATTTAAGATATGATTATAAACTCTATCCACGGTTAAGGTTCTCATTATCTCTCTTTTTTTTATAAATTGATCCGTATAGTTTTCAGGTAAGATAGGATCAATTTTAGTATTTTTTAATTCGCTAACTTTTGCATTTGTAATTAAACCAAATGCCATAGTGTTTACAGCAGATGCTATATTTAATGGAGCTGAATTATTACCAACAAAAAAAATTGAATTTTTAATCACCTTAATAATTTGCAATAAATTTAGACTAGAGCAATCATGAAAGATATTCATTTTTGATAAGCTAATAATTTTTTTAACTATGTGCTGATTATTTTGTGAAGAAATCAAAAAGAAATTTTCACATAAATTTTTACTAAAAAGTCTTTCTGCTAAATCAGCAAATTGATCTTCATACCAAATTTTATATAATTCAAAAGAATCAACACCGAATGAAATAATTTTTTTATTATTTAATTTAGGCTCAATACTATCTAAACTTTGACTAGTTAAATTAATCTTAGGTACTCGGTCAAATATCAGAATATTGTTTAATTTTAAAAATTTTTCAGATTGATCAGAATAATTTAAATTTTTGTAATCATCATAACTCAGATAGTTTTCACAAGTCAGCCAAAATTTTTGGTTTTTGATACCTGGGCCAATTATATTTTTTACTCCAGCTAATTTAGCTGCTATCGCTGGTCTTGAAATTTTATCTAAAATATAGATGTGTGAAAAATTTTTTTTTTTAAAAAAAAAATATAATTTTATTATTTCGATAAAATACCATATTTTTTTTCTAAATTCACAATAAAAAAAATCCTTTATAAAATTTTCATCTTTAAATATATCTTTAGCTTGTGTTTTAGATCTTGTTATTAATGTAATTTTTAATTTATGAAAATTACTAATAGATTTGATGTAGGGTAGTTGCCAAATCAAATCTCCAGCTTTATGGTGAGAATATACAACGGCAATATTTTTTTTATTTTCTATCAAAGCTTATATTAATATCTTTAACTCTTTTATTATTTGGATAGTCTAATTTATCAAGAGGATAATTAAAATTAGAATATTTATTTGGCACGCTGATAATATTTTTGTTCACAAATGTCAACTCTATGCATGTTGGATCACAATTTCTATCTAAAGGAGAAAAATTATTACCATGAATATGAATTAATTTAAAAAATTTATTTTTTTGTATAAAGTTTTTGATTTTTTCTAAATTTCTTTTGTTATTTATATTATGAAATTCTATTATGATGGAATTGATTTTTTTTTCAAATTGTCTTATTTGACTTAGTATTTCGTACTCACTTCCTTCTATATCAATTTTTAAGAATACAGAAAAATTATTTAGTGGTTTTTGAAATACCCTATTTAATGATATAGAGTTTTTTTTATTGCCAATTTTTTGCTTATAATGTTTATGTTTATTAAAAAATAAAAAATAGTCTATATATTTAAAAATATCTAAAATTTTTTTTAATCTTAATTTTTTCAAAATCAATAATTGAAAAAAATCTTTAATAAATCTTTTTAACCAAAACCCATTGGTGATTGTATGGTCATAAGCATATATTTTAATTTGATTATTAAATTTTAAAAAACCTTTTTCAAAACTCCAATCATCATTTAATCCTAAAGTAATTAATTTTTTTGTTAATTTAATAGACTCTTTATGTATTATATAACCTCCATCTCCCATTTGACCTAATCTTAAAAGTTTTTTTTTATCTATATTTAATGGCCTAAAAAAAATGGGTAACATTTAATTTATAAATTTATCTTTTTTAATTCCCAAAAAATATAAAACTGTCGTCAAATCTGTATATTGAATTTGAGTTTTAATATTATCTTTAATGATTTGATGAGCGTGATAGCCTATTCCAAGTCCAGAATGTTTTAGCATTTGTAAATCATTGGAACCATCTCCAACAGAAACCATTTCTGAAAAATCTACTTTATTATCATTTGATAACTTTTCCATATACTTATATTTGGAGTTTTTCTCACCAGTAATGGGAATATAATCTCCTGTAAAACAATCATTTTTATCAAAATTAAATTCGTTACTAATAACATTTTTAAAACCAAAATATTTGCCAACATAAGTTGAGATTGGCTTAAATCCACCTGTAATTAAATTTGTCTCTAACCCCAGTTGGTTACATGTCTGAACCAATGTTTTTCCTCCAGAGTTAAACTGTATTCCGTTTAAAACTTTATCGATTAAACTTTTTGACTTTCCTTTTAAAATTTCTACACGTGTTTTTAATGTAGTTCTCAAATCAATTTTACCTTCCATTGCAAGCTTACTTGTTTCATCAACATTAAAATCTGATCCTGAAATTTTTACTAGATCATCTAATGTTTCGTTTGCAATCATAGTAGCATCCATATCGCACAATAAAATTTTAAAATTTTTAAGACTTTCATCCTTCAGACAAAAATCAATTTTTTTATCATTCAACTCTTTATGTAAATTTTGATATTTTTCATCTTCAAAATCTTGAATATAAAATTCTGTGGAATGTACAGATAATTGATTTTGTTGAATTATATTTAAATTTAAATTTCCTTTCAAAAATTTAAGTATCTCATTAATTGCAAGTATTTCGCTTGTAACTAAAGTTAATATTTTATTTTGCATCAAAAACTAAAGGCTTAGCTTGAATCACTAAAGGAATTTTTTTAATACTTTCAATTACACTTTCCTGAATTGGACTGTCGACTGATATTAAGGCGATTGCCTCCCCGCCTGAGTTTTTCCTACCAAGATTAAAAGTTGCAATATTAATATTATGATCAGCTAATATTTTAGATAAATTGCTTACAAAACCAGGTTTATCTTCGTTAGAAATGTATAAATTGTATTGAGATAATTCAGCTTCAATTTTGATCCCTTTAATATTTACTATTCTTGGTTTGCCACCAAATAAAGTTCCTGATACTGATCTTTTTTGCTTGTCTGTTTCAACTGTAAGAGTAACGCAAGATTGATATTCGCAAATTTTTTCATGTTTAGTTTCTGAAATCTGAATAGATTTATTTTTGGCTACAGAGACAGAATTAATTACATTCACTCCATCAAAATTAGATTTTAATAAAGCGCATAACATGGTTTGCATTAAAGGCTGAGTATTGATTTGAGAAACCTGGCCCTCAAATTCAACTTCGATTTTTTTAATCGCATTTTCTGTTAATTGTCCTGCAAATCCCCCAAGTTGTTCGGATAGTGTTAAATAAGGTTTTACAGAGTTATATTCTTTTGCGGTTAATGAAAATGTATTTACAGCGTTTGTAATTGCTCCCGTTTTTAAATAATCTGAAATTTGCTCAGCTATTTGGAGTGCTACTTTTTCCTGAGCTTCGGTTGTTGATGCACCAAGGTGAGGAGTTAAAATTAAATTTTTTGTTCCAAGTAATGGGCTATTCTTTGGTGGCTCATTAACAAAAACATCTAAAGCTGCACTTGCAACATGTCCATTTTCTAAATTTTCTTTAAGAGCATCTTCATCTATCAACCCGCCTCTTGCGCAATTAACTATGCGAACACCTTTTTTCATAATTGAAAAAGCATCTTGGTTAATAATATTTTTTGTTTTTTCTGTTAAGGGGGTGTGTAATGTTATAAAATCTGATCTTTTAAATAAGTCTTGTAACTCAACTTTTTCAACTCCCATTTCATTTGCTTTACCATCTTGTAAAAAAGGGTCAAAAACAATAACTTTAAAATGTAGTCCTAAAGCTCTATTAGCAACAATTGATCCAATATTACCACAACCAATTATTCCTAGTGTTTTTCCAGTTACTTCCACTCCTTTAATTGCAGATTTTTCCCACTTACCTTCATGAGTAGTTTTGTCAGCGTAAGGAATTTGTCTAGCTGTAGACAAAATTAAAGTGATTGCATGCTCTGCAGTTGTAATTGAATTTCCAAAAGGTGTATTCATTACAACTTTTCCATTACTAGTAGCTGCTTCTAAATCAATATTGTCAACACCAATACCTGCTCTTCCTATAACTTTTAATCTTTTAGACTTTTCAATAATATTTTTATTAGGTTTTGTAGCAGATCTAACCACAAGACCATCGCAAGTTTCTAATTCTTTGATTAAATCCTCTTCGTTCAGACCGGTTTTAACAACAGTCTCTATTCCATTATCTGTAAATATTTTGACTGCTTCCTCGCTTAATTTGTCTGCAATTAATACTTTGTACATTTAATCGTTTACTACAATATATGCCCAATCTAACCAAGGTAATAAATTTTCTATATCAGAGGTATCAACTGTTGAGCCTCCCCAAATTCTAAACCCAGGGGGTGCTGTTCGGTAAGAATTGATGTCAAATGCAACTTGCTCTTTATCTAAAATATCATTTATTTCTTTAATTCTACCTTTTTGTAAATCATCACTTAATTTAAGAAAGTTAGTATCTTTAACCTTTAAACATATGCTGGTTGACGACAAATTTTCTTCCTTTTCACATAAGAAATCAGCCCAGCTACTTTTTTTAACCCAATCCTTAACCGCTTGAAGATTTTTACTCGATCGATCGATTGCACTTTTTATACCTCCAATAGAATCTATCCATTCCAGTGAATCTAAAGCATCTTCAACACAAAACATCGAAGGAGTATTGATTGTAGCTCCTTTAAAAATTCCATCAACTAACTTGCCCTTGGATGTTAATCTGTAAATCTTTGGTATTGGCCATTTTGGAATATAGCTTTCTAAACGCTTAACTGCTTTAGGTGAAAGTGCAATCATGCCATGAGCTCCTTCTCCACCTAAAACTTTTTGCCAGGACCATGTTATTACATCAAGTTTTTTAAAATCAAGATCCATAGCAAATACCGCTGAAGTTGCATCGCATACAACGAGGCCTTTTCTGTTATCCGGTATCCAATCTGCATTTGGAACTTTAACTCCTGATGTCGTGCCATTCCAATTAAATAAAATATCATTATCAAAATTTATTTTGGTTAGATCTGGTAATTTGCCATAGTCTGCTTTGTGGACTCTGTTTCCTTCAATTTTCAATTGATCGGTGATTGTTTTCGCCCAATCTAAACCAAAGCTTTCCCAAGCTAAAACTTCAGCTCCATTTGGTCCTAAAAGATTCCACATAGCTGCTTCAACAGCGCCAGTATCTGATCCTGCCAAAATTCCTACTTGGTAATCATCAGGTAGATTCAATATCTTTTTTGATTGCTGAATTACTTTTAATAATTTTTCTTTCGCAGGTTTTGCTCTGTGAGATCTGCCAAGACTTTCAAAATCAAATTTTGAAACATCCCAACCGGGTCTTTTTTTGCATGGACCGGAAGAGAAATAGGGACTACGAGGTTTAACAATTGGTTTTGGCATCTTTAGATTTATAGCGCAGTCTTAAAGACTGCGCTTAGAAAAAATTATTTACGCTGCACACTCCAAAGGTAATTTGTGCTTCAACGCTACGCCTGATAAAAAGTTCCACATAAACTTGGCAGTTGTTAACGCAGCTTTTTCAGCTTTAACTTGCTCTTCTGGAGTAAGTTCATCTAAAAGTTTTTCGCACTCTGCTCTATGAATTACATCCGCATCTTTATGCACTTCAAAAAATTGGAGACCTTCTTTTGTATTAACTCCGTAATGCTGTTTTAATCCAGAAATTTTTACATCCGCAATTTCCGGCACTTGTCTTTCATATGTATAAAATGATCCTAGACCTTCTGCATAACTAGATCTTGCTTGCTTAAAGAAATTATCAATCATATCTCTTGTAAAACTCTCTTGAGATTTTGTTTCAATTTCATTTTTATCGGCACCAAGCGCTAAAGCGAATTGCTTCCACAATTTTGGATGATCGTTATCTCTATCTTCTTCTTCTTGTAAATTTTCCAATAAAATTTTTCTTTTCGAAATATCTTCACATAATGAATGTGTAGCACTAATATACCTTGGAAAGGCTTTTACATGCTGATAATATTGCTCAGCATAGTCTTTAATAATTTCTCTATTTAATTTCCCTTCATTCCACGCTTGATAAAAAGGATGCTTTAATAAATGGTACTCATCTAATTTATCTGCTAATTTTTTTGAAAACATATCGACTCCTGTAAATAATTTATTAAACAACATTATTAGGATTGATTAATAATTCAATCTATAAAATTTATTAATTTTGAATAACTTGGTAAAATTTAAACAGCCTTATTTTTTAAAATAAGGCTGTTTTAAAGACTATTTATTGAACATGTCTTTTAAAGCTTTTGCAGGTAAAAACTTTACTTTTTGAGAAGCTGAGATTTGAATAGTTTCACCCGTTCTTGGATTTCTACCTTGTCTAGCTTTTCTTTTTGCTACTTTGTAAGTACCAAAACCTGCAATTTTTACTGAATCATCATCTTTTAGCGCATCTAATATAATATTAGTTATGCTATCAAATGTTCTTTCTGCATCAGCTTTACTTAGATTTAATGTGCTAGAAATTTTAGCAACAAGCTGTTTTTTGTTCATTTTGGTCCTTTCGAATCGTTATAAGAATACAATCATTCAAAAACTCAATAAAATCAACGAAAAATCATTTTGGGGGACTATTTAACCACAGATTTCAACTAAAAATCTAATATTTTCGCTTTTTAAAACAAACCAAGGCTTTTTAAATCATTAAAAGTAGCAAAAAACATCAAAGAAAAGAGTGCAGCCATACCAAACTTATAAAAATAAATTTGAACATTTTCGCTCAAAGGTTTGCCTCTTATAAACTCAATTAAATAAAAAAACAAATGACCCCCATCAAGTAATGGAATTGGGAAGAGATTAATTAATCCTAAACTTATGGAGATATACGCCATGATAGATAAAAAAGGTACTAATCCGTGTTCAGCAACTTTGCCTGATATTTGTGCAATCTTTATCGGTCCACCCAACTGATCTGTACTTTCTTTTCCTGTAATCATTTTTCCAATATAGGATAGCGTCATCGCAATTGCATTGTACGTTTCTTTGATCGCCAAATATAAAGCTTGGGAAGGACCATACTTTTGTCTTTCTATCTTTCCTTTCAAGGGAGATATTTTTATTCCTATTAATTTACGCTGAATATTATTTCCAAAATTATCTTTAATAATTTTTTTTTCAGGTTTAACCAAATAAGAAAAGGGCTGTTGATTTCTTAAAACTTCAATCTTCACGTGCTCATTTTCACTTGTCGATATAAACAAAGCTACGTCATTAATACTTTGAATTTTCTTGTCATCAATAAAAGTAATTTGATCATTATTTTTCAGGCCAGCTTTAGACGCAGGTGAATTTTGTTGAACCTCTGTTATTACTGGAACGGTTGTGTCTTTGCCCGTAGTCATAAATATAATAGAAAAAATAATGATTGCTAAAATAAAATTTGCAAAAGGACCGGCAGAAACAATAATTGCTCTTTGATAAAGCGGTTTTGTAGTTAAAAGTTTGGAGTGATATTTAGTATCAATTTTATCTAAACTGACAGGTTGAGATGCAGAATTGCTATCGCCAAAAAACTTTACATAACCTCCAAGTGGAATTGCACATATTTTCCATCTGGTTCCATCTTTATCATTAAAACCAAATAATTCTTTACCAAATCCAATGGAAAAATCAGTTACACCAACTTTATATTTTTTTGCAAAATAGTAATGACCATATTCATGAATAAACACGACTATTGAAATCAATATGATAAATGAGAGTATATACTGTAACATCAAAAATTTTTAATACTTAAAACTAGTATTATACCAAAAATAAATACCAATGAACCTGAAAATAAATTAATTTTTCTCATAAAATTTGGTGTTAATCTTTCTTTTAATTTAACCGAGATAAAACACAGTATTAACCACCATGCAAGTGAACCAAAAAATATACCAATTACGATCAAGGTTGAGTCGAGATAGTTAATTTTCTCCATCAAATAATTGACGTACGAAAGCGCAGCTATAAAGGCAATAATTGTTATTGGGTTGCTAATTGTAACTAAAAATCCAGTTAGTATATCTTTTGATATATTTTCATGAATCACCTTTTGATTTGTAGCATCTGTAGTTTTTAACATCATTCTAATGCCTATAAACATAACGCAAAATGCACCCGCTAATCTCAAAACTGGTTGACTTTCTAGAGTTTCCTCGGATATTGCAAATAAACCAAAAACTGCCAACGTTCCATAGACCAAATCAGCCAATGCAATACCTATGCCAGTCCAAAAACCAGCATTAAAGCTATACTGGATAGATCGACTTATGCACATCACGGCGGCAGCTCCTACTGGCAAAGCTACAAAAAAACCTATTATGAGACCCGTTAAAAGGTATAGCATTTAAAAAGGTTAATTATTACAATATAAAATAGCTAGATTCTACTGATATGTTGATCTATAACTATAACAAATAAAGGAATTTAAACATGGCAATATTTGACGACGAAAATAACAATAGTAATAATAACAGTCCTTTTTCAAGATCTACACCAACAAGATCTTCATCAATGGACTCTACAAAAGAAGGTAATATCCATATTGGATCTGGAGTTTCCGTTAATGGTGAAATCAATGCTCCAAATGAAGTTATAGTGAATGGTAAACATACCGGAAAAGTTGCTGCTGGAAAAATGAGTGTTAAGAACGGTGGTGGAGTAGATGGAGAGACTGCAGTAGAAACTGCTGAGATTGATGGTAATTATGACGGTAACCTTCAAGTAGCTGGTACACTTTCCGTTTCATCTTCTGGCGTAGCTAAAGGTGAAATTAGATACAAAGATTTAGAAATTGCTCTTGGTGGAAAAATTAGTGGAACGATTGCAGAAATGTCTGATGAAGACTTTCAAAAATCAAAAATAAAACTAGTTAAAGATGACGAAGAGACGGGTAAAAAATCTGGTGGCGGTTTCTTTGGTACAGCTAAAGAAGAAGATAATTAAAAATTATAAAAACTATTTAACCTATGGAATCATCTAATTCTGTTTTACTATCTGATGTTGAGTTAAAAGGTAAAATTACCGAAAAAGACGACATCATTTTAGGATGTAAGTTTGATGGAAACATAGTGGCTAGTAAAGTTAACTTATCAAATACTTCAGATATAAATGGCGATATCAACGCCAATGAGATTATCGTTGAAGGAAAAGTAAAAGGCTCTTTAGCTGCAAAAAAAATCTCTATTAAAAAAGGTTGTAACTTTGAAGGAGATGCTGTTGGTGAGAGCATTGCCATTGAAGAAGGATCAAATATCAAAATTCAAGCTTTAACTAAAAAAGCATTATAAATGAGTTCTTGGGTTACCCAAGGTATAATAATCTTATCAATCTATTTCTTGATATTGGTATTTTGGCAATTAAGGTCAAGATCTACAGGTAATGATTTAAATCATGAGTATAAAATGAAAAAATTAGAACTTGAAAAGAAAAGCAAAAGACTCAAAGAATGGGAAACTCAATTAAAAATAAAAAGTACTCTTGTTAAAAGAACAAAAAGATTTTCAAAAAAGAGAACGAAGAAAAAGTAGTTAAAAATTCCACTCAGCGACTTTATTAAATATAAAATCTCTAAACGCTTTAACGCGTGTTACATTTTTTAATGATTGAGGGTAGACAAAATGAGCTTCATACTTTGGACCTTTCATGTCTGGCAAAACTCTAACTAAACCCTTATTATCCCCAACCATATAGTCAGGTAATGCAGCTAAGCCTGCACCTGCATCAACGGCCAACATTAAAGAGTAAATATTATTTACTTTCATAACTGGCTTTCTTTTCTGTTTAGTGCCTAATTTTAAAATCCATTCTTTTTCAGATAATGGTGAAGGAGTACCTTTTCCATAAGCAATTAAATCATGTTTATCTAAATCTTTTGTAGTTTTAGGCGCTCCTTTTTTTGCAATATATTTTGACGACCCATATATATGATAATTAATATCCACTAGTTTTCTTTGAATATAATTTAACTGCTTTGGTTGCCTCATCCAAATTGCAATATCAGCTTCTCTTAAGCTCAGATCCAGTTCATCATTAGTGACTATAAGCTCGACTTCAATATCGGGGTTTTTATCTCTAAATTCTTTAATTCTTGGCGTTAACCATATTCCTCCAAAACCAACAACTGTCGTTACGGTCAATTTTCCAGATGGCTTATCTTTTCTTTCGATTAAATCAGTTTCAACTTCTTTAATTTTCGAAATAACTTCATTTGCAGTTTTATAGAGCGTTTCACCATTTTCAGTTAGGGACAGTCCTCTTGCGTGTCTTTGGAATAAACTACACTTTAATTCATATTCTAATGATTGTATTTGCCTGCTAATAGCTGACTGACTCAGGTTTAATGTTTCTCCTGCCTTCGTAAAACTACCGGCTTGGGTAACTGCATGAAAAATTTTTAACTTATCCCAATCCATCTATTTATCTATTTATTGACGTTAACAATAACTCTTCCAGAAACTTCACCTTTTAAGATTTTTGAAGAATTTTGAACTACATCGTTAAGACTCCATTCCTCAACACCTTTAGAAAGTTTTGAAAAATCAATGTAAGAATTAGCTTGAGACCATAAAAATTCTCGCCTTTTAAATGGCGCAGATACAGAGTCTATGCCCCATAACTTAACACCCCTTATAATAAATGGCATTACAGTTGTTTCCAATTTATAACTACTGGCTAAACCGCAGGCTGCCACTATTCCATTCGGCCTGGTATGTGAAAGAGCTTTTGCTAATATTTTACCACCAGTAGTGTCTACAACACCGTCATACAAACCTTTATCAATGGGTCTAGCGTCTTGATCCATTTCCTCTCGACTTACAATAGTTTTTGCACCTAATGATTTTAAAAAATCTTCTTTATCTTTTTTTCCAGTAAGAGTCGCTACATTATAACCAAGCTTACTTAATGCTAGAACCGCAACACTTCCAACACCACCGGTTGCTCCAGTAACTAATACGTCTTTTACAGGCTCGCCTAAAAGAATAGTTTCTCTAGCTTGTATCGCAAGAACACACATTAATGCTGTCAAACCTGCTGTACCAAGAATCATCGCTTTTCTACTATCTAAATCATTTGGCATTTTAACTAAAAAATCATCTTGAACTTTTGCATACTGAGAATAACCACCAAAAAAAATCTCACCAACTCTCCAACCTGTCAGTATTACTTTATCACCTTGTTTAAATTTATCACTTTCACTTTCTTCAACTGTTCCAGCAAAATCAATGCCGGGCACATGCGGATATTCTTTAACTAAACTTCCACCGTTTTTTAAAATCATTCCATCCTTATAATTTAAAGATGAATAATCAATCTTAACTAGAACATTTCCATGTTTTAGAAATTCTTTATCAATGTCTTTTACATCTCTAGTAAAATTTTCACCTTCTTTATTAATAACTACAGCTTTGAAACTCAAATTATACCTTTTCTTTCTGCAAATTCATTTGTTCTTCAATTTTACTTTGTCTTTCATTATAAAAGTAGACTCTATCAGTATCTAAATCCGCATCCTCTTTTAAAACAAAACAAATATTACAATAGCCACAAACTACATAACCCTCATTAGGTTTTATTTTGTAATAAACTTTAGGGCTGTCAATTTGAGTTGCTACATGTGTTGTATCAACGTAAACTCTTTTTAAAGCTTTATACTTATCGGGTATATTAATCATTATTTACTATGGTTAATGTATGACAAAAATCTTTGTTGCAAAGAATGACTATCGCGAAACGAGCCAGTAAAATAATTGGTTACCGTTGTTGCGTCTTCTTTCATTACTCCTCGAGTTGTCATGCACTGATGAGTTGCATCAATACAAACTGCTGTTCCATGAGCCTTTAATCCTTTATTGATTGCATTGGCTATTTGCATTGTTAATCTTTCCTGTGTTTGCAATCTTCTTGAATAAGCCTCTACAACCCTAGCTAATTTACTTAATCCAACTACTTTCTCGGACGGGATATAAGCAACATGAGCTGTACCAATAATGGGTGCCATATGATGCTCACAATGACTTTGTATAGATATATTTTTTTGAATAACCATATCATCATATCCTTCCACATCGCCAAATGTTTTCTCTAAATAAACTTGTGGATCCTCAGCATATCCGGAAAAATATTCATCAAAAGCTTTTATTACTCTCTTTGGGGTTTCTACTAATCCTTCACGGTCGGGGTTTTCGCCAATATATTTTAAAATTACTTGAATGGCTTTTTTTGCCTCTTCTTTACTAATTTTTTCTTCTAATTTAGCTCTAAATTCTGTTACGTTTTTATTTGTCATGAATTCCTATATATTTAAATTTGATTAAAGTAATATACAAATATAGATACATTATAACAATGTTTAAAAAAAGAATTACAGTTGAGCAAGTTGAAGAAGGTAAAGATTTATGCCCAAAGTTTGATGAAAATGGGTTAATACCAGTCATTACCACTGATCATAGATCAGGTGAAATATTAATGCATGGTTATATGAATGAAGAAGCTTTTATTAAAACAATTCAAACTAAAGAGGCTCATTATTTCAGTAGGTCAAGGAATTCTATTTGGCATAAAGGAAAAACGAGCGGGTGGGTTCAGAAAGTAAAATTCATTAAAATTGATGATGACCAAGATTCAGTATGGATATCTGTAGATATAGGCGATGGTGCAAGTTGTCATGTTGGATATTATTCATGTTTTTATAGATCGGTACCACTTGATGAAAAATCTAATGAGATCAGTTTAAAGTTTGAAGAAAAAGAAAAAAAATTTGATCCCAATATAGTATATAAGGGTCAGCCCAATCCAACGAAGTTATAAATTTATGAATAATAGATTGTTTCTTAAACCATTTGGACCATCAATAGCAAAAGTTTCGATGGGAAAAGATTTAGTTAAAAAATTGAATGCTTACGTCGATAGTACAATAAAAAATTCAAATAAAACTAAAGAACTTAATCATGGTCCAAAATTAGCAGGGAATGTCCAGCAAGAATTTAAATTGGAAATAGATTTTATTAAAAGCAGTGGTTGGTTAGATTTTTTAGGTACTGAAGCTCAAAAGTGGATTAAGTCAGAATCTGGAAGAACAATTACTACATTCGACTTAATTGATTCTTGGATAGTGAGACAATTTGAAAACGACTATAACCCCCTACATGTCCACGGGGGTCATATATCAGGTGTTGGATATTTAAAGGTTCCCAGTTCATACGGAGAGTACACTCAAGATGGAAAAAAAGTAAATCAAAATGGTAAACTTTGTTTAGTGCATGGAACAAGACAATTTATGGCGGACTCTACATATAATATTGAACCCAAGGTTGGTGATTTCTATTTTTTTCCAAACTATTTAATGCATCTGGTGTATCCCTTTGTTTGTCCAAATGAAGAGAGGAGATCAATTTCATTTAATGCTTATATAGATCAAGATATTTACAATGTGTATGGAGGTTCAAAAAAATAAATTTTTTATTTTTTATAACCAAATATAGCAAAAAAAAAATTTATATTTTTATCAATGAATGAAAATCAACTAAACGTTTTAGGAGAAAAATTAGAAAACTGCTCACTAGATCCTTTGACGGGATGGTATAGAGACGGTTGCTGTAATACAGGTGAAAATGACATCGGAACACATACTGTGTGCGCAAAAGTAAATGATGATTTTTTAAAATTTTGTAAAGAAAATGGAAATGATCTTATCACTCCAAGACCAGAATATAATTTTGAAGGTCTGAAAGATGGAGACAGCTGGTGTGTATGTGCAGTTTGGTTCAAAAAAGCTATAGAGGCTGGGCACCCTTGTAAAATCTATATTAAAAGTACAAATAAAAAAACATTGGAAATAATTGACCTCAAGATATTAAAAAAATATGCAATTGACTTATCATGAAAAAAAAAATTTTTTTAATATTTTAAATTTAATAAAAAAACTTAATGAAAATCACTAAAGTTATATTTGATCTTGGAAAAGTCCTTGTTAAATTTAATCCAAATAATTTATACAAAAAAATTTTTGAAAGCGAGGAAGAAATAAAATATTTTTTTAAAAATATATGTCCTTGGGAATGGCATATACAACAAGATATAGTTTACGATACAAAACCCGCAACTTTAAGTAAAATTAAAGAATTTCCAGAATATCGAGTTGCAATTGAAGCTTTTTATGGAAGATTTCAGGAGATGATAATTGGTGTTTATGAGGACAATGTAAAAATAGCTTTAGACTTAAAGAAAAAAAATATTCCGATTTATATTCTGAGCAACTTTCCTGGTGATCAGTTTGATATTTATGCAGAAAATAATAGATTTATTGAACAATTCGATGACATGATCATTTCAGGAAAAGTTGGCTTAAAAAAACCAGATGAAAAAATATATGAATTAGCAAAAAAAAAATTTGATTGTATTCCAAAAAATACTCTTTTTATTGATGATAGACCTGAAAATACTGAGTCGGCAAATAAACTTGGGTTTCAAACAATTACATTAGATAAACCAGAAAAACTTAAAGATTACTTAAAAAACTTTACTTTTTAAAATCAAATTTTTTATCAAAATCAATTAATATAGAATTTGAATTTATAAAAATCTTATTAAATTTATTATTTTTAAGTATATTTTTTGCTCCTCGATCACCCTTTAAACTTTTGAGTTTCAATTTATAATTGATGGGAAAGCAAACTGGATTTCCGCTCGTAGACTTAAAAAAGGGAACCATAGGAATATCATTTTTTTTTTTAAAAGAATTGATAATCTTATTATACGTAGATGATTTAATTTTTGGCATATCTGACAAGCAAATTAAAAAGCCTGTGGAATCTTTGTTTAAATTTTTAATTCCTGTTAAGATTGTAGAAGACATTCCTTTTTTAAAATTTTTGTTGTAAACAATTTTAATTTTTGAGAAATTGGAAATTTCATCTATCATTTTCTCTTGATCAGATCCTAAAACAACAATTATTTCACCTACCTTGCTATTAATTAAATTTTTTAAACAATAAGATATTAAACTTTTGCTTTTATACTTTGCTAAAAGTTTATTTTGTTTTCCAAAACGCTGTGAAGTTCCAGCAGCTAACAAAATTGCTGAAATCACTGCTTATAAATTTCCGTCATTAGTTGAAAGATTATTGATAAGGCAATTTCAGGTGCAGATTTTCCTCCAAACTTGATACCAATTGGTCCAAATATTTTTTTTATCTGGGTTTCTTTAAAGCCATTCTCCAATAACCTTTTGCATCTATTCTCGTGTGTTTTTTTACTACCCAAGGCGCCAATATAAAAACAATTTTGTTTCAGTGCCTCTTGAATTGCTGGATCATCAATTTTTGGATCATGCGTCAATGCTATTAAAGCAGTTTTGCTATCTATTGGACAATGTTGAAATGCTTCTTGTGGCCAAAGGTTAATAATATTTGCAAATGGAAATCTTTTTTCAGAGGCAAAATAGCCTCGAGGATCAATAACATAAATATCAAGATTTAATGATTTTGCATATTCTACAAAGAACTGCGTGATATGTACTGCTCCAACTATAACAACTTTAATTGGACGATGATAATTTTTTACAAATAAGTTTGTATTTTTAATCATTCCATCTTTTCTAGAATTATACGATTGATTAATTTGTTCTTTAAAATCTTTTAATTTTTTGGGAGTCTCTTGATCAACAAAAAAAATAAAGCTTTCAGATGTTGTGATATCTGTAATCACAGAAAACTCTTTTTTAGAGTTTTTGTAGTTAATAATTTCTTTTAATATCTTAAGCTGCATCTAAAAATTTTTCTAAAAAGATTGCAATTTCTCCTCCGCAAGCTAAGCCAACATTCCATGCACTTTCATTGGATACTTTAAATTCAATTTTCTTAAAATTGTCATTCTCATTAATCAAATCTAAGCATTGCCTTACGACTTCTCCTTCGACACATCCACCGGAAACAGAACCTGAAAAATCACCTGAGTCATTCACAATCATTAAGCTTCCAACTGGACGTGGTGATGACCCCCATGTTTGAATTACTGTTGCTAAAATTACTTTTTTATTTTGCTCAATCCACTGTTGAGCCTCATCTAGGATCTTTTCATCAAAGGTATTATTCATTGCTGCATAATACCTTATCAGAAAATGTTAATTTTTTTAAATTATTTACAGTTCATTACTGCTTTTTGCGCAGCAGATAATACTAGACTTGCTCTATATTCGGCAGAAGCATGTATATCAGAATTCATTTCACTAGAATCTAAGTTAATATTATTCAATGCTTCAACATTGAAATTGTTATTCAGTTGTTTTTCAATTTCTGAGCAACGGTAAACTGAAGATTTTGCACCAGTAACTGCGCAAATTATCTCTTTTTTATGTTTAGCTATGTAAACCCCTACCATGGCATATCGTGAAGCTGGGTTTGGAATTTTCACATAGCTTGAAAGTTCAGGAATATTAAACTCAACCGCTGTTACTAATTCATCTTTTTTTAAAGCTGTTTCAAACATACCTTTAAAAAATTTTGTAGCTTCAATTTTTCGATCAGATGTATGAATAGTTGCGTTTAGAGCGATACAAGCAGATGGATAACAAGCGCTTGGATCATTATTTGCAATTGATCCACCAATCGTTCCTTTGTTTCTTACTTGCATATCTCCAATTCCACCAGCTAATGTAACTAGCGAAGGGATTGCTTTTTTAACATCTTTTGAAGCTGCAACTTCAGCATGTTTAGTGGCCGCACCAATTTTTACTGTTTTGCCACTAACCTTAATACCTTGCAAATCTTTAATATTTTTTACATTTATAATATCATCAAAACTTGAAAGTCTCATTTTTAAAGATGGGATCAATGTTTGACCGCCAGATAAAAAAGTTGATTTTTTTGTTGCAGCTTTAACAGCCTCTTTTACACTTTTTGCCTCATGAAAATTAAATTGCTTCATTTACTACTCCTTTTAAAATTAAGCAGCTTTTTTTGCTGATTTAGTTTTTTCTTTTAACGCTCTCCAAACTTTTTCAGCAGTTGCTGGCATTGTAACTTCTGTACCAATTGCATCTACGACAGCATTCATAACTGCTGGAGGTGATGCAATAGCACCAGCCTCGCCACATCCCTTAACTCCCAATGGGTTGGATGTTGCGGGTGTGCAGGTATAGTCAATTCTAAATTCAGGAAAATTATCTGCTCTTGGCATACAATAATCCATGTATGAAGCAGTAACTAATTGACCTGTTTCATCATAATATGCATTTTCGTATAATGCCTGCCCAATACCTTGGGCTAACCCTCCATGAATTTGACCTTCGACAATCATTGGATTTATTAAATTTCCAAAATCATCTACGCAAGTATAAGTATCTACTTTGGTCTCTCCAGTTGTAGGGTCAATTTCTACTTCACAAATATGAGATCCTGCTGGAAATGAAAAGTTAACAGGATCATAAAATGCAGTTTCTTTTAAACCTGGCTCCATGCCATCTGGTAGAGGAGATTTGATCTCGCCGTATGTACCTGGTAAATAACAAGCAAAAGCAATTTCACCCATAGTTTTTTTCTTATTTGTATTTGGAACTATAAATTCTCCATCTTTAAACTCTATATCTTCAGGTTTTGCCTCCAACATATTAGCGGCAACAGCTTTTCCTTTTTCAACAATTTTATCACAAGCTTTTGCAATTGCAGTTCCACCAACCGCAAGTGACCTTGATCCGTATGTACCCATTCCAAATGGACCTTTATCTGTATCACCATGAACAATTTCAATATTCTCCATTGGTACGCCTAATTTATCGGCAACAATTTGTGAAAAGGTAGTGTCGTGACTTTGTCCATGACTATGTGTACCGGTAAATACAGATATATTTCCAGTTGGATTAAATCTTATCTCTGCTGATTCCCATAAACCTACGCCCGCACCTAAAGACATCACAGCTGCTGATGGAGCAATGCCGCATGCCTCAATATAAGTAGAAAAACCAATTCCTCTTAATTTTCCTTTTGCTGCAGAATCTGCTTTTCTTTTTTCGTAACCAGCATAGTCAGCTAATTTTAAAGCCTTATCAAAATGAGCGTCGTAATCACCAGAATCAATGTTGTGGACTAGACATTGTTGATGAGGGAATTGTTTAATAAAATTCTTTTTTCTAAATTCAGCTCTGTCTATTCCAAGCTCTTTTGCAGCCTTATCCATTATTCTTTCAATTAAATATGTAGCTTCGGGTCTACCTGCTCCTCTGTAGGCATCAACTGGCGCAGTGTTAGTAAAAACACCTTTTACATTACAATATGCAGTTGGAATATTATAAAGTCCTAAAACTAACGGTCCATATAAATATGTTGGAGTTACCGTAGCAAACAATGAAGCATAGCCGCCTAAATTTGCAATTGTATCAACCTTTAAACCAGTAACTGTTCCGTCATTCTTTAATGCTAATGCACATTTAGTAATATGATCTCTGCCATGACAATCTGATAAGAAAGATTCTGTTCTTTCGCATACCCACTTTACAGGTCTTTGTAATCTTTTAGCAGCCCATGCCATAACAACGTCTTCTGAGTAAGGATAAATTTTTGATCCAAATCCTCCACCGACATCAGGTGCAACAATTCTAAATTTATGTTCTGGATGAATTGCATTAAATGCTGACATCACTAATCTTGATAAATGTGGATTTTGACTTGTGGTATATAAAGTTAGTTCCTCTGATGAAGGATTATAATCCCCAATTGAAGCTCTGGGCTCCATGGCATTTGGGATAAGTCTATTATTAACAATATTCATCTCAACCACTTTATCAGCAGATGAAAAGGCCTCATCAGTTTTTGATTTATCACCTAATTCCCAATCAAAGCATAAGTTTTTATCAATGCCTTCATGAATAGTATCTGACTCCATCGCTTGACCTGTGCTTGCAACTGCTTTTAAAACTTTGTATTCAACATTTACTAGTTCAGCTGCATCTTTAGCTTCCTGTAAGCTTTCTGCAATTACTAATGCAACGTGATCACCCACATAATTAACGGTATCAGTTGCTAAAGCAGGATGCGCAGGACACTTCATATCAGTTCCATCTTTGCTAACTATTTTCCAACCAGCGATAAGTCCACCGATTTTATCATCTTGCAATTCTTTACCCGTTAGTACATCTACAACCCCAGATGCTTTTTTAGCTTTAGAAGTATCAATTGATTTAATTTTTGCTCTTGCATGAGGAGATCTTATAAATATTGCGTATGTTTGATTGTGTAAATTGATATCGGCTGTGTACCTACCTTTACCAGTTAAAAACTTTTTATCTTCTTTTCTTTCAACTTTTGAACCAATCATACTTGCCATATTTTTTTCTCCTTTTGTTTGTTTAAACTTTTCCTATTGCACCTTTAACTGATGCTACGATATTCTGATAACCTGTACATCTGCAAATATTTCCTTCTAAACCTTTTCGAATTTCTTCCTCAGTTGGATTTTTATGTGTTTTCAATAAATCAATTGAACTCATCACCATACCAGGCGTACAATATCCGCACTGGAGACCATGATGTTTTTTAAATGATTCTTGAACTGGATGTAACTGACCGTCTTTTTCTAATCCTTCGATTGTAATAATTTCAGAACCATTTGCATCTGCTGCAAACATGGCGCAGCTTTTTACTGACTTTCCATCAACGTGTAATACGCAAGCTCCACACTGGCTTGTATCACATCCAACGTGTGTGCCTGTAAGATTTAAATTCTCTCTAATAAACGAGACTAATAATGTATTGTCAGGAACTTCTTTTTCTATTTTTTTACCATTTACAGTTAGTGAAAGTTTAACCATAAAAAACCCCCAGTCATGATTATTGTCTCAAATAATAAGTTTAAATGCAATAGTACAGATATTATTCAATTATTAGTTGATTAAAAAACTATCAAGTATAATGCGGCTAACAGCACTAATGCTGCAGATGCATAAATTAATTTTTTATTAAATGGTTTTTTTTCTTTGTTAGATTGAACCTCGCTAGTATTGCCAGCACTATCTGGTGAAATGATTTCCTTAAATTTACCAAAAAAAATATCTGCCATTTTTTTAGCAGTCATGTCTATTAACCTTCCACCTACTTGCGCTATCTTCCCTCCAACATTCGCCTCAACATCATAAGTAAGAACCGTGTATCCATTTTCCTCTGTTAACAATACTTTAGCTTCTCCAGATGCGAATCCCACAGGGGAATTTCCCTGCCCTACCAACTTGTAGCTGTTTGGTGGGTTCAAATCCTGCAACTCAACCTCACCTGTAAAACTGGCGTTAAAAGGACCTATTTTGTTTGTCGCCGTAGCAGTAAAACTCGTGTCTGAATTTTTTTTGAATTCTTCACATCCTGGGATACATTTTTCAAGTATCTCTGGATTATTTAGAGCATTCCAGACTGTCTGTTTATCTGTTGGAATTTTATAAGAACCTGTTAATTTCATCAAAACTTCTTATATTTATTTTTATGGATGAAGCTACAAAAAAAGAAATTCAATCTAGAACATTTGAAAGACTTGTTAACCATCTGAGAGAAAACAAAGATGTGCAAAATATAGATCTAATGAATTTAGCAGGGTTTTGTAGAAATTGTTTATCAAAATGGTTTAGAGAAGAAGCAGAAAAAAAAGGTATTGAAATTTCAGATCCAGATTCGAGAGAACTAATATACGGCATGCCTTACTCTGAATGGAAAGATAAATACCAAAAATAATTAATGTATCATATTTCAGATCTTAATTATGAAGATCTTAAAAAATTACTTAGCAGTTCACTTAAGATTGATGAAAAAAAATCATCAATGCGTACAAATCAAATTTGGAAATTTTTTTATGAAAAAGGCTATTCAGATTATGATTTATATTCCAATATTCCCCTAGAATTTAGAGAAATATTAAAAAGTCTCATTAATATAAAAAGACCTAAAATTAAAAAAAAACAGCTATCTAAAGATGGGACTATAAAGTGGTTAATTGAACTTGTGGATAAAAATTTAGTTGAAACAGTATATATTCCGTCAAATACTCATGCTACCTTGTGTATCTCCTCTCAGGTTGGATGCACTTTAAGCTGTAAATTTTGTCATACTGGTGTTCAGCCGCTAGTGAAAAATCTATCTTCCAATGAGATTATTAATCAAATTATGATTGCCAAAGATGATTTGGATGATTGGAAAGAATTAAAAAAAATCAACAATATTGTTTATATGGGAATGGGTGAGCCATTTTATAATTTTGATAATATAAAAAAATCTATTGAAATTCTAAGTGATCAAAATGGACTTGATTTCTCAAAAAAAAGAATAACAGTATCAACCTCGGGAATATCGCCTAATATAAAAAAAGCTGCTAAAGAAATTGGAACTTATTTAGCATTATCACTCCATGCACCAAATGATGAAATAAGAAATGATATTATGCCAATTAATAAAAAATATAATATTGAAGATATTATCTCTCATTGCAATCAATATGCAAAAGAAAATGGTGAAAAAATATTTATTGAATATGTTATGTTAAAAGATGTTAATGATAGTGATAAATGTGCAAAAGAACTTTCAAAAATTATGTCAAAATTTCCATCTAAATTAAATTTAATACAATTTAATCCTTGGCCTGGCGTAAAGTATTTACCATCTACTGAAGAACAAACTTTTAAATTCATGGAAATAATAAAAAAAAATGGCCATATAGTTACCCTTCGTAAATCTAGAGGGGATGATATATTTGGAGCTTGCGGCCAATTAAAGACCGCAAGTGAGAGACCTAATAGATTAATATAAATCTAAGAATGTTTCTTTTTTAAATCTTTTTGAATATCATCATGGTCGCCAACAACGATATGATATTTGCTTTTTGTCACATACTTTTCCATTATTGGAATAATAGATAATGGTATCAAACCACCAAGTACAATCCCAAAAGCCGCTGATTTTAAATGAGGATCAAGAGTGGCTGCAATAAAATCTGCTATAACATGAGCTAAAATAACACCAACTAAACCAGCAACATAGCCGTTTGATATTATTTTAAGCAATCTGTTAATGCTCCAGCCTGTATAATAACCAATTACTGGAATGATTGTGTGAACCAATCCAAAGATCATTCCTCTTAAAATATCTATTTCTTTAAAGATATGTAGCCATTCGGGCAATTCATGAGCGTGTTCCATTTAATATTTCCTTTCTAATTTGTGCATGATGTACATAATGTTGAAACCTCAAGTTCAAAATTATTAAACTTAAATTTTTTCAAAGGATATTTTTTGAGAAAATTAATAAACAAATCTGATTTCAATTCATCAGTATCGCCACACTTTTTGCAAATAGCTAATGCAGGGTTATGTTTGTGCCCATCACCATGATTGCACAAAATAAAAGTTTTATTTTGATTAGATTTATGAATAAAACCATCTTCTATCAATGAATTTAAGGCGCGATAAACCGTCATTGGTTTGACTTTTTTAATTTTTTCAAATTTTTCTAAAATTTCATAAGCGGTTAAGTTTTTTTTGCTTTTTTTTATGATATTTAGTACAAATTCCTTATTCATACTGTTATGTTATAACATAACATAAATATAGTCAATAGTTATTTTTAAATTAATTTAAATTATTATTTTTCGTTTAATCTTGGAATTAGCTCAATAAAGTTACAAGGTTTAAATCTTGAATCTAATTGAAATTTTAATATATCTTCCCAAGCATCAGATACTGCACCAGATGAACCTGGTAATGCAAAAATATATGTACCTTTGGCTAATACTGCCATGGCTCTAGATTGAATAGTTGAAGCACCAATTTTTTTATAACTAATTAATCTAAATAATTCACCAAAGCCTGGGATATCTTTGTCTTTAATTTCTTCTAATGCTTCAGGTGTTGTATCTCTACCCGTTAATCCTGTTCCACCAGTCGTTAAAATGACATCTACATTTTTATCATTGCACCAATTTAATAATATTTTTTTAATCTCTTCTTTTTCATCTTTTACAATTTGCTTATGAGATAACCCATGACCCTTTTCTTTAATTTTTTTTGCTAAAATTTGCCCCGATTTATCTGTTGCTTCGGTACGTGTATCTGAAATTGTTAAAACAGAGATATTTATTGGCTTAAATTCCTTTGTACTATCAATTGGCATGATAAACTTATACTATGAATATTCTATCTTGGAAGGTCTATAAATAAAATTTCACTATCTTCTAAAGATATTATTTCTACATTTTTTAAATCAGTAATTTCAGCACCATCACCTTTTTTAATTTCAATATCATTTATTTTAATTTTTCCTTGTGAGCAAAGGATATAAGCTTGATCTCTATCGATGGTTTGTTTTACGGTTTTCCCTTTATTTACTCTTCCCGCATAAATTACAGCGTCTTGATGAATTTTTAAGGAATCGGAATGATTGTTATCAAAACCAGTAACCAAAGGTATTAATTGGCCTTCCACAGGTTCTTTGGGAAATTTTTTTGCATCCCATCTTGGTTTTACATTTTTTTTATTTGGAAACATCCAAATTTGATAAAGGTTTGTATCTTCATCTTCTAAATTATATTCTGAATGAACAACTCCAGTTCCAGCTGACATTACTTGGACATCACCCGCTTCTGTTCTGCCTTCGTTACCCATATCATCTTTATGTGTGATCGCTCCCTTTCTAACATAAGTAATGATTTCCATATTATCATGGGGATGGGGATCAAAACCTGTTTTAGGTCCTACAACATCATCGTTGATGACTCTCATTGGACCAAATCTTACTCTGCTTGGATCTTGATAACTTGCAAAACTAAAATGATGTTTTGCTTTTAACCATCCATGGTCCGCTCCACCTAAATCTTCATATTTAATTACATTAATCATAAATTATTAATCATCTCTTGTGCTTTTTTTAAATTATCATCATTTATATTTAATTGCGAAGAATCTATTACCTCTATATCTTTTATTCCTAAAAAACTTAAAGCTTGTTTAAACCAAGGTGTGCAAAAATCGACTGGGCTTCCAACAGGTACACCTCCAGATGTAATAATTAAATAAGCTTTTTTAACGGTCTTAATCAAACCAATTGGTCCGGACGCTTCATATTTAAATGTTCTGCCTGCTCTTGCGACCATATCAAACCATGCTTTAGCTGCTGCTGGTGGTCCAAAATTATATATAGGCGTTGAGATAACGATAGTTTCTACCGCTAATAATTCATCTACAAGCTTGTCTGAAAATTCAAATAATTTTTTATCATCTTCATTTCTTTCCTCATCTGGAATAATAAATCCCGCTCCTTTAATGCCAGAAACAAAAGGAATATTGCCAGATATATCTCTATAAAAAACATCGTTACTATCTTTTTTTAATTTATTTACCAAATCTAAGGCAAGTTTTCTTGAAACGGACTCAGATTTTCTTGCACTAGAGTCCAAATGTAAAATTTTCATCATTGTCTATGTAGTCATGCTAGACTAAATTACAAGCATGTTATTATTAACACTATTATTTTTAATAACCTCCATATTATATTCTAGTGTTGGTTTTGGAGGTGGTTCAACTTATCTAGCTTTACTTTTATTATGGGATGTTCCCTTCTATATTTTTCCTATTATAGCATTGTCATGCAACATTATAGTCGTATCAGGTAATTGCATTAATTATACTCGTGCTGGCAATTTAAATATAAAACTCCTTGTACCTTATTTAGTTGGTTCCATACCTTTAGCATATATCGGCGGGAGCTTGGAAATTGATAAGGAAATTTTTGAAATTCTATTATTTACAATTTTAACAATTGCAGGTTTCTTATTGCTAATTAATTTCAAAACTTACAACGATGATGAAAAAAATTACAGAAAAATATCACTGCTTTTTGCGGTTCTAGTAGGATCATTACTTGGATTTATATCTGGTGTTGTGGGCATTGGTGGAGGAATATTTTTGAGCCCAATACTTTTTTTATTACGAGCTGCAAAACCTAAGCATATTGTAACTGCGGCATCTGTTTTTATTTTAATTAACTCTTTATCGGGAATTCTAGGTCAGCTATCAAAAAATGAAATTTTAGAACAAATATTAAATTACTGGCCTTTACTTCTCGCAGTTTTCATTGGTGGTCAAATAGGAAATTTTATAAATATAAAAATTTTGCCAACTCGTATTTTAGCATTAATCACATCAAGTCTTGTTCTTTTAGTATCGGCTAGAATGTTTTATAAAATTTTTATCAACTAAAGGTTGTGCCCAAAATAAGGGAATTAATTTAATTTCTATCTTTGCCACGGTTGTCTATTACGGTACATTCTCGTCATGAAAAATCGACCTGCATTAAAGTTAACAGATGAAGACTTAAGATTTCTTCGTAATAAGGAAGGTATTTCTAAGCTTGAAAAAAAATCTCTAAATCCAAATTTTGATAATAAAAATAAAGTTAACAAAAGCAAAAAGAAATAAGCTGATATTTCTACTTACATTGTAAAACTAAGATTAAATACTATGCGGACTGATTTTGAAAAGATTCGACTTTTTTGTCTTCAAGAGCAATGTCATTCTGAATTGCTTGTTTTTCTATAAACTTAAGCTGTCGTACTGATCTTCTATAAAGAAAAGCTGAAAAACCTAATGCGATAAAATAAGCTGACCATACAAATACTGCGTAGCCACCCATATTTAAAATTTCTAACATATTTTTATATATCTACTTTCCGGCAAATTTTGCAACATATTTTGATACAATATCAACCTCTTCAGGTGTGAGTATTCCGTCTTTTCCAAAAGCTGGCATTACCCCTAGTCCATTTGTTACCATATCTTTAACATATGCGACGTTTTGTGAATCTTTAGAATAGTCTAAATTAGGTCCTATATTTCCTTGTGATCCAGCATGTTTTAGCACATGACAGGCTCCACAACCTGCCTTCTCATTAAATATTTCCATGCCTTGTTTAACAACATCACCCCAAGATTGGGATGATATTGTTAAAACAAAAAATAAGGATACGATTATAATATTACGAAACTGTAATATCCAAGCCATGGTCTAACCAACCGTTATGAGCATAACCTCTTCTGTTTTCCATTCTCACTTTTGGTTGAGATTTTCCACCAGCAGAAGCTTTACTTACGATTTTATAGTTACCTGGTTTAAGTTTTGTCTCAAGTACAAATCTTCTCCAAGCAAATTTACCCATGTCTGGGCCAGTAAATTTAGCTTTCTTCCAAGATTTTCCTCCATCAACAGAAACTTTAATACTAGAAGCTTTTCTTGTTCCTCCAAAAGCAACACCAGATATTACTACATTTCCAGATTTTGCCCTTTTCATTGGTGAGGTAATCCAAGACTTAACAGGCATTTCCCAACAAGATGGATATTGCGATCCCTTTTTACCAATTGGTGAAATTCTGTAACTTGATTTCATATATTTCACATCAGACTCTTTAGCAGTAAAAGCTAATTTTCCGATATTTTTAACGTTATTAATACCAAAGTAACCTGGGGTGATCATTCTTAATGGACCACCGTGAGAGTTAGGTATATCAACACCATTAACTTCCCAAGCTACGAAAGAGTCTTTGTGTGCTTTTATTGGCACTGACCTTTCAACTAGAGCCTTTTTAGGATCAAGTTGTTTTGGCATATCGTCTCCAGCAGATGTCATAAATTTTGCTCCACTTACAACTCCACCACAATCTTTAACGATTGCTGATACTGGACAACCAGTCCAAACTAAACAAGCAGCAGCACCAGTTTCCCATTGAGACCCTCTAGGCTTATGCTTAAAGAAACCTCTTCCATTTCCAGAGCATTGAAGAATAGTAGTCTCTGTTACTTGAGCTAACTGTTTAAGTTGTGCAAGTGTATAAGTTTTAGGATTTTTAACTCCTTCAACTCTTAACTTCCAATTATTTCTATTGCCAATTTGAGCATCGCTCATTGTTGGCATATTATTTCTAATATAAACGTGTCTTAAAGGTGTGATTACACTGTTTCCAATTGCATCACGGTGCGTTTCCATTCCTTTGTCAGAATGAATGATTAATGCGCTTCTTTTTTTCCAGTTCGTCCACGATGGTAAACCTTTGGCACCAGAGTCTGTATGATTGGCATTAGCAATAGATATTGGCATTACTGAAGCTGCGGCAGCTGCTCCTGCAACTGTAGCTGATCCAGCAAGAAAATTCCTTCTGCTAGAATTAATATTATTTCTTTTATTTGACATAAGTTCCCCCTTTATTCGTAAATAAAGTTATATGATATTTGGCTAATATTCTATACCTATAAATTTAATTCAATCATAAAGTGTATTTCTAAAAATCCTTTTATTTAAAAGGAAAAAAGGTTACCTTAAACCTATGGGGGAAAAGTTAAAAGATACATTTGGACGATCATTTCCATACATCAGACTCTCAATAACAGATGTTTGTAATTTTAAATGTGGCTACTGCTTACCTAACGGATATTTTAAACCCAATAATCATCCAGGGTTTTTAAATATTAATGAAATTGAAAACCTCGTAAGTGCGCTTTCGGATCTAGGAGTGTCAAAAATAAGAGTGACTGGCGGGGAACCAACAGTGAGAAAAGATTTTTTTGATGTAATGAGGCTTATCAAGTCAAAAGAAGGAATAAAAAAACTTGTTGTAACAACCAATGGATATAAGCTTGATCAATTAGCTGAAAAATTAATAGATACTGGCGTTGATGGAATTAATATTAGTATTGATACTTTAAATAGAAGAAAATTCAAAGAAATTACAGGGCATGATAGGCTTCCTGAAATTTTAAAAGGAATAGAATTGCTTCAAAAAAAAGGTTTTGAAAAAATAAAAATTAATGCCGTCTTATTAAAAGATATAAATGATACTAAAGAAGAATTTGATAATTGGGCAGAATTCATAAATAAAAATAATGTAAGCTTTAGGTATATAGAATTAATGCAAACTGGTGATAATTTTGAATACTTTAAAAAATACCATCAAAGTGCAAAAGTTTTCAAAGAATATATTGAAACTCAAGGTTGGAAGAATATAGACAGAGCTCGAGACGATGGTCCAGCATTGAATTATATCAATCAGAATTCAAAAGGTTCATTTGGTGTAATTGCACCCTACTCAAAAGATTTTTGTAAAAGTTGCAATAGATTAAGAATTACAGCTAAGGGTGAATTAAGGCTTTGTTTATTTGGAAATACAGGAACAGATTTAAGACAATTATTAAAAGACTCTAAGCAAAAAAATGAGTTAATTGATTTAATTTTAACTCAATTAAGATTTAAAAAAGAATCTCACTACCTTGAACTTGGAAATACAGGTATTACACCTCACTTAGCATCTGTAGGAGGTTAAAATGAAATTAAAAATTGTTACCAAAGAAGACCTGAAAGACTGGACTAAAGAACTCTTCCAAGAAAAATCATTTAATATGATTGATGTCTCAAATAAAGAGATCACACTAAGACGTGCTCTAGCAACCGGATCTATTACGGTTGGTAAAGAAGTTTTTAATTTGATTAAAAACTATCAAATGCCAAAGGGAGACCCCATTGCATTAGCCGAAGTAGCTGCGGTTCTTGGTGTCAAAAGAACGAGTGATTTAATACCTCTGTGCCACCCTTTGCCCATTGATCATACCTCAACGAAAATATTACTTGATGATAAAAATTATTGTCTAGATGTTTATTGCTTAGTTTCGGCCAATGCAAAAACGGGTGTAGAGATGGAAGCGATCATGGGAGTTAATGCAGCATTAATTACTATTTATGATCTTAGTAAAATTGTAAACCCCGATCTTCATATTCAGGATATTAGACTTCTAGTTAAACAAGGTGGGAAAAGTGGGCTTTGGATAAACCCCAATGGTATTCCTGATTTTTTATCTCATCCAAAGTAAAATATGACTTCATACAAAGAAGCTCTTAAAAAAGTTCTAAAAGTTTCAAAAAAACTAAAAAAAAATGAAATGATAGATGGTTTAAAAAACCAGGTTTTATGCAAAAACATCAAAGCAAAAAGAGATAACCCATTATTTAATAATAGTCTTCTAGATGGCTTTGTTTTCAAATCCTCTGATACAATTAAAAATAGTATTTTTAAAATTCATGGTGAATTAGCGGTAGGAGAGAACAAAAAAATTAATTATATTAAAAACTCTTGTTACAGAATTAGTACTGGTGGAAAAATCATCCCACCTTATGACTGCATGTTACCGTATGAAAAAGTAAAAATAATAGATGGGTTAGTTAAAATTCCGTCAAAAATTAGAAAATTACAAAATATAAGATTAAAAGGTTCGGATTTTAAAAGAGGAAATTTATTAATAAAAAAAAATGAACAATTAACACCAGCAAAAAGATTGCTAATAAAATCCTCTGGTAACAAAACTATTCAAACTTATGGTACTCCAAAAATTTTTCTTTTTTGCTCTGGCGATGAAATTTCAGACAAAATAACTTTTAATGAAAAGGTTATCAATTCTATTCCAGAATATATTTCTAGTTTTTCACAAAAATATAATTTTGACTTTAAATATCTTGGTATCGTAAAAGATAATAAAAAATCTATATTAAATATATTTTCTAAAATTAAAAAATTTAAAAATTCAATTATTATATCTACTGGAGGTGTCTCGGCTGGACATAAAGATTATTTTTCAAAATTTTTAATACAAAAAAAATACAAAATACTTTTCCATAAAATTGGAATGCAACCCGGTAGGCCAACCCTTTTTGCTATTAAAAACAACCAATATTACTTTGGTCTTCCAGGTAACCCCATCTCTACGATTGTAGGTTTTCATTTTTTAGTATTGCCACTTGTCTTATCGATGCAAAATCAAAAGTTAAAATTCAAAAATTCTAAAATTTTACATAGTTACAATAAGAATCCAAATCTAACTGAATTTCGTAGGGGATATGTAAATCAAAATGGGATTAAAATAATTTCAGATCAAGAATCTTACAAATTAAATAGTTTGGTTAAAGCAAACTGCTGGTTATTACTTGATCAAAAAAATAAAATAATTAAAAAAGGTGATTGGGTAAAATTTATAGATTATGAAAATTAAAGTTGAATTATTTGGAGTATGTAGAGAGCTTTCTGATGAAGATTATCTTAATCTTGAATTAAATGGAAATTCTAAAATTAAAGATTTAAGAAATGAAATGATTAAAATCGTTAAACATAAATTTCCAGAAAATAGCAATTATTTAGAAATGGTTAAAAAATCTGCCTTTAGTTCCAAAGATGAGATTGTTGAGGACGCATATAAATTACAAAAAAATGACACTATATCAATCATACCACCAATAGGAGGGGGTTAATGTTTCATTGCGACGTAGTTGATATTAAGGAAATATCTTTAGATAAAGCTCAAACTTTTATTGAGTCTCAAAAGTGTGGTGCATCTTTATTTTTTATTGGAACTGTAAGGGATCATAATAATGAAAAAGAAGTTACCGGTATTACTTATGACTCTCATGATACAATGGTTAAAAAAAGCTTTGAGGAAATATACAATGAAGCAATTAAAAAACTAGATTTGCAACATCCGGTAGCATTTGTTGAACATGCCAAAGGCTATGTGCCACTTGGTGGTATTTCCATCATTATAGCTGTTGCATGTAAACATAGAAAACAAGTCTACGATTTTTCAAGATTCATTATCGAGGAAATTAAAAAAAGAACACCTATATGGAAGAAAGAGCACTACAAAGGTGAGGATGCCGAGTGGTTAGATGGGCAAAAGGTTGAAGTTAAAAAATAGTTAGCTTTTCTTTAATTTTTTAAAGTAATTATAAATTTGCATACCTATGATTGCTAAGGTGATACATAAAATTACTACTGTAATTGGTCTGCTCCATAAAAAATCAAATGAACCATCGCTGATTAGAAGAGATCTTCTAAAATTAGTCTCCATCATTCCACCAAGCACAAATGCTAAAATTAATGGCGGCATTGGAAAATCATAAAGCCTTAAAATCATGGCTATAGCTGCAATAAAAATCATTAAGAAAATATCAAAAGTATTAAATGAAATTAAATATACTCCAATGACTGAGAAAAATATGATCATTGGCACTAAAACATTTCTAGGTACCGCAAGTAATCTTGCAATATAAGGAATTAATGGAAGGTTTAATATTAAAAGCACAATATTACCGATATACATTGATATTATTACTGACCAAAAAATATCTGGATTAGTATTATAAAGGTTTGGACCAGGTTGAATACCAAAAGCAAGTAATGCACCAAGCATAATAGCCGTTGTTCCGCTTCCTGGAATCCCAAGTGTTAAAAGAGGCACAAATGAACCTGAACATGCAGCATTATTTGCACTTTCAGGCGCAGCCAAACCTCTCACACTTCCTTTACCAAACTTTTCTTTATCAGCATCTTTTGCCAAGTTTCTTTCCATTCCATAAGCTAAAAAAGATGCAATTGTAGCTCCTGCTCCAGGCAGTACACCGATTAAAAAACCAATCACTGAATTTTTTGGCCATGTTTTAATCATTTCTTTTCTCTCTTCTTTTTCAAGCTTCATAGATCCAAGTTCTTGAAGTGAGATTTGATCGGCCTTACTAGTTTTATCTTCTTTTTTAAAAATCATTATTAAAGCTTCACACATTGCAAAAGTTGCCATAGCAACTAGAATAAAACTTATACCATCTGACAATCTCATATTATTAAAAGTAAAACGACTAAGATCTGATAAAGAATCTTGTCCAATAGTTGCTAACATTAAGCCAACCAGAGTCATTGCAATTGCTTTTAAAAATTGCCCTTTAGAAGAAAAGGCGGCAACGGCAGTTAGGCCTAAAATCATTAAAGCAAAATAATCTGGAGATCTAAAAGATAAACTAATCACAGATAAAGATGGTGCTGCTATTAATAAAAATACAGCAGAAATAGTTCCACCGGCAAAAGAACTATAAGCCGCAATTGCTAGTGCTTTTCCTGCTTTTCCTTGCTTAGCCATTGGATAACCATCAAAAGATGTTGCAACTGTACTCGCAACTCCTGGAGCATTAATTAAAATAGATGAAGTCGAACCCCCAAATACCGCTCCATAATAAACGCCTGCCATTAAAATTAATCCTGCTGATGGATCTAATCCATAAGTAATTGGTATCATCAAGGCAATTGCTGTCATGGGTCCAAGACCTGGAAGCATTCCAATGATTGTTCCAGCAGAACAACCAACAAATACCATGATTAAATTTTTAAAATTTAATGCAGTTTTTATTCCCAATAAAATTCCGTCAATCATGAAATTAATCCAATCATTTTAAGAAAAGGATCTCTTAAATAAATATCTAAACCCTTAATTAAAATTAACATGAAGATAGCTACAAAAGGGAACGAGAAAAAAAATAAAACTTTTTTTCTCCTCTCTCCCAAAGCATAAAAAGCAAATAAAAGAAAAAAACTAGTTGAAAGAAAGAATCCTACTGTTTGAATAAAAAAAGCATAAATCAACATTAAGATTAATAAAATTGAAGTATTCTTAAAATCTAATGCTTGGTAATTAACGTTTGGTTTTGAAGCTTCAGGTAATACTAAAAAAAGTAAAGATATACCAATTCCTACTATACCAATAAATTTTGGAAAAGTTGATGCATTGAATGGTGCATTTAAATCAAAAGCATGAATCGGTATATTGTATGATCCATACAAGTAAAGACTTGAAATTATAAAAAAAATTAAAAAAATAATTTTATTTTCGCTAATCATAAAAAAAGGCGGCCCTAGAATGGGCCGCCATTAATATTTAAAAAATTATAAAACCCCTAATTTTTTCATTAGGCTTGTCATAACTTTTGTTTGCTCTGCTAGGAAACTTTCAAACTGAGATCCAGGATTATAAATATTAACCCATGCATTTCTTTTTCTAACTGCTTCCCACTCTTTAGTTTTTTGAACATCACCAAGTAATTTAGCAATAGCATTTTTATCTTTGCTACTCATGCCTGGAGGTCCAAAGAAACCTCTCCAGTTAACAAACGTTACATCAAAGCCTTGTTCTTTTAATGTAGGAACATTTGGAGCGTCTTTTAATCTATTTGGAGCAGTGATCCCTAAGATTCTAACTTGATCTTGAGCGCCAACAACTTCACCTAGACCTGTGGACATTAAACTTACTTCTCCTGATAGAAGACCAGCCATTGCTTTTCCTCCAGCATCGTAAGGAATGTAAACTACTTTTGCAGGATCAGCACCAGCAGCTTGGAATGCTGCAGCACCAATTAAATGGTCCATACCACCTCTAACAGATCCGCCAGATAATTTAACTGATTTTGGATCTTTTTTATAAGCAGCAACTACATCTTTGAAAGTTTTGAATTTTGAATTTTTAGCAACAACGATTGCACCGTAGTCACCAATAATTCCAGCAATTGGAGTTACATCTTTATAAGAAAGTACTCCTCCACCTGCTTTTTTAAAACCTTTGTGATTAGTAATTGACCTAATTACGATTGGTGTTGAGTTCACCATGATTGTACCTTTAGGTTTCTGAGAAATCATGAATGAAATAGCTTTTCCCCCACCACCACCTGACATATTTTCAAATGATGCAGATTTTAAGATACCTGACTTAGTTAATGCTTCTCCAGTTCCTCTAGCAGTTCCGTCCCAACCACCACCAGCTCCACCAGGAATGATGAAGTGCAGTTTATCAACTGCAAAAGATGATGAAGGAGCAGAAATTGCTACAGCAAAAACTGAAAGAATTGCAAATAATCGCTTAAAAGTTTTAAGCATATATCCCCCCGTTTAATTAGTTTAATATTGGAAAGTTATACAATATAAGTCTTTTTCTCAACTTAATTATATATGGACTATACCTTAAATTTTCTATTGTTTACCGCTCCCGCAGTGATTTTATTTGGTATTGCAAAAGGAGCAGCCATTGGCTCCTTAGCTTTAATTGCTACGCCATTAATGCTAATTGTGATGCCCTTACCACAAGCACTGGCAGTGCTTTTACCAATTCTGATGGTTATGGATTGGTTAGCTTTTTATAAATATAGAAAAAATTTTAGTAAAAAAAATTTATTAATAATGATACCTTCCGGTCTTGCAGGGACCGTCATTGGTTTCTATTCATTTACACTTTTTAAAGAAGAAGATTTAAAATTAATTATTGGTATTATTGGCCTAATTTTTACTCTCAATTATTATATAAAAATAAATCGAGAAATAATAAAAAAAAAAACTTCAATACTTAAAGGTAGTTTTTGGTCAATTATTTCAGGCTTTGCAGGTTTTTGTGTTCATTCTGGTGGGACTCCGATCAGCGTATACCTTGTCCCTCTAGGACTAGAAAAATCTGTTTATGTTGGAACTAGAATTACTTACTTTTTCTACCTTAATATCTTTAAGTTAATGTTTTATATTCCATTAGGTATCATTAATCTTGATAACTTCAAAACATCCCTGATGTTATCTCCTTTTATACCAGTGGGAATTTTATTTGGATTTTGGATCGTAAAAAACGTTCCACAGAAAATTTATTATAATATAATTTATGCTTTAATCTTCTTGTCTAGCTTAAAACTTATTGCAGAAAATTTTAATAAGATATTTTAAAAGGTTAAAGCTCTATAAATCATTACTGTACCACCAAGGACAACACAAACTTCGATTATAATGGTATGAAGCTTTACACCAAGTTTATCGGCTATTTTTCTTGCAGTATAGGATCCTAAAATCGCGACTGACCCAATCATTGAACCAAATAAAATAGCTTCATTGTTTAATAAACCCAAAGACCTAAAAGAAATAAGCCTAGCGGTAACATTAATTATTGTAATAAATGAGTCAGTGCCGATTATTTGAGGGCCCATCAATCCGTTCGCTGCAAGAGCTGTGAGTAGTACAGACCCTGGACCTAAAATTACTCCGCTAATAGTTCCGTAAAAAATTGCCATCACGCCAAGACCAAACCAACCAATAACTAAATTAATTTTTTTTAATATCCGTCGCAAAACCACGATGAATGCCAATCCAAAACCCAAACAAAAATACAAAACTTGCTCTGAAACTTGAGCATAAAAATTTGTCCCTAATAAAACAAATGGCAATCCCAATAATGCGAAATAAATACCTTTTTTCCAAAAAACATGGTCTCGATAAAAATAAAGTCTTGATACATTTGAAAAAAGTACAAAAATTGACATCAGTGGAACTAATAATTTAACTGGAATGAATGGTGAAACCAAAAGACCTAGTGTCATACCACCTCCATAACCTGAAATCCCTGATATAACGGATGCAAAAAAAGCGACTAAAATTAGAATAGCAATTTTTGTATATGATAAGCTAGTGGCGACTTCACTTAAGCTGAATGTTTCCATTTATGATTTAAAATCAATATTTTCAAAAGATGGTTGCTTAAAAAAATTATCTGTAAATTTTGTTAGCTTAGATTGTTCATCTTCATTTAATTTAGAAAACTTTAAGTTTGCATTATATTTTTTTTGAATATCCTCATTTGTCAAAGGCTGTTTCTTTCCACCTCTAAAACAATTTTGGTTTTCAGTAATTGTACCTTCACTAGTTTCGCATATCAATGTTCCTGTATAATTGTTTGGATACTCGTTTTCAGGGTCAATTTCATAATTTACTTTACTGGCTAAATTCAAAATATCCTGGTCTTTAATACTTTCTTCATTAAATTCATTTAAGCCGGCATCTCCCCTTAAAAATCCAACTGCTACACAATATGGAACTGAAAATTTTGCAGAATATGGTGTTGAAGGTTTTTTCTTTTCATTAGTTGGTTCCCACAATCTATGAACTGTTCCCTCACCAACTTTCGCAGTTATTGATTTGATTTGGGAAGGGTCTTTAATTTTATCTTTTAACTTTACAGCACAATCTACAAAAGGTTGTGCCATGGTTCCACATGCGTATGGTTTAAATGCTAAATTTTCTGTTTCCCACCTAGATCCTAATTTGTCAGTTAAATGAGAAAAATCTCTTTTTATTTCTCTTAAAGCAAATGCTTTAAAGAAACCATGCTCTCCTTCAAATACAGTTCTTGGTCCATAAAAATCAGATTTTGCCATTAAAGTCGCGTTCATTCCTGAATTGGCTGACCAGCCTGGATGAACTCTTTTAGTCCAAGAACCTTCTGCAAGATATTCTATGATGCCTGAAGTAAAACTCCCTGAAATCCCAAGCGCAGAAACCATTTGTTTTTCAGTTAAACCTAGAACGGATGAAAGACCTGCGGCCACACCAAATGTTCCACAAACAGCGGTAGGATGAAAACACTGTTTATGCATGGCAGTTGGGGCAACTAAAGCTAATCTACAAATTAACTCTGAACCTACGGCCAATGCTTTTAGCACTTGTTCACCTGTTAAATTATATTTTTGTGATGCAGATAATAATGCAGGTATCATACTAGCACCAACGTGCATTGGATTTCCTTCAAAAGTATCATCAAAATCTTCGCCATGAGCTGCTGTTCCCGCAATAATGGCTGCAGAAAATAAATCAAATTTTTTACCGTGACCTAATGAATTTATTGTACCTGTTCCTTTGTAAGTATTAACAAGGCTTTGAATATAATTCTCATTTCGAGCTGAAACTATAACTCCGCAAATATCTTTTACTAAAAATTGCAAAACCTCTCTTGACTTATCAGAAACATCTTTAGCTTTTAGTGAAATCGCCCAGCTAGAAAATTCTTCAGCTATTGTCATGGTGTATAACTACCACCGTTTACGTGTAATGTTTGACCGTTAATATAATCAGCCTCTTTTTTACAAAGATTTGCAATAACTTCGGCAACTTCATCTGGATTTCCAAATCTACCTAATACTAAATTAGGAGTTTGAGGATGTCTTAGCCAATGACCCTTTAAAGCTTTCTCTTCACTATCAAAATCTTCTATAAATCCAGGAACAACACAATTGCAGGTAACGCCTCTTTCTAAAAATTCCATACTGATTGCTTTTGTTAAACCAATAAGCGCAGCTTTTGAAGTAACAACATGAGCTCTCTCCTTGGCTCCAATATGAGCAGATAAACCTCCAATATTTATAACTCTCCCCCATTTTTGCTTAGTCATGTGACCAATTAATGCTTGGGTGCAAAGAAATGATGCGTCAACATTTACTGTCATTACTTTTTTCCAATCTTCATAAGTAATTTTTTCGAAATCATCATGAATTCTCAAACCGGCATTATTAATTAAAACAGAGGGTGTTCCTAGTTTTTCTGCAGCGCTTTTAATTTTATCAATTGTCTTAATATCTACTAAATCACCATCAACAAAATCAGATTGAACTCCGTACTCTTTAACGATAGCAACCGTCTTCTTTGCTTCTTCAACGCTTTTGCCACCAGTATGAATTAAGATATTAAAACCTTGTTCAGCTAATTTTTTAGCAGTAGATCTGCCAATTTTTTTAGCTCCTCCAGTTATAACGACAACTTTATCTTTATTAAAAGGCTGATTCACTTTTTTTACCTGATATCGCTTGCCTTATCTTACCCCAGAAAGGAGTTGATAAACTGATAACGGTTAAAATCATGAAGAATATAAATACTCCGCTTTCAAAGAAGTTTAGGAATTGACTATCATAAATTACCATTGATTGCGTGAATGTCTCCTCAACCATTTTACCAAGAATTAAACCCATTACAAATGGCGCAGGCGAAAAACCATTTCTTAAAGCAAAGTAACCAATGATACCTGAAATCAACATAACCCAAACATCAAAAATTGCAGAGCTGTAAGCGTAAGAACCTATTAAAGAAAATACAAACACCGACGGCCATAAAAACCTTTTAGGAATAAAAGTGACATAAGAAAAGAACCTTGCTCCAGCCAAACCAATCCCCATGAATGCAAAATTTGCAAAAAGCATAGCTCCAAAAATAGCATAAACTAAGTGTGGAGTTTCAGTAATTAAGTAAGGCCCAGGTCTAAATCCATGCATCACTAATGCAGCTAAAATTAATGCTGTTGTTCCACTTCCTGGAATGCCTAATGCTAAAGTTGGAACCATCGCTCCGCCAGCTGCTGCATTGTTCGCAGCTTCTGGACCAACTATTCCTTCAGCGTGTCCTGTACCAAATTTATCAGGAGTTTTAGACCATCTCTTAGCTTCATTATAACCCATCATTGCAGCGACTGTAGATCCTTCTGCTGGCAAAATACCAATAAACGTTCCAAGTCCTGATGATCTTAGAATTGTTCCTTTTAAACTTTTTAATTCTGCCCAAGTTGGTAATTTCAAAGCTTTTGCTGTCATTCTTTCAACGGCAGCATTTAAAGTTTTTGATTGTGTTAATAATTCTGACATTGCAAATAAACCAATTAATACTGGAACAAATTTAATACCTTCAGTTAACTCTTCTACTCCAAAATCAAACCTTTCTACCCCTGTGGCAAGGTGCACTCCAATTGTTGAAACTAGAACCCCCATAGTTCCTGCAATTAGGTTTCTTATAGATGATTTTCCGCTCATTGCTGCTAGCATTGAAAGCGCAAAACAAGATAATCCAAAATATTCTACTGGACCAAATTTTAAAGCAACTTCAGCTAACAAAGGTGTAGCAAATAAAAATATTATAATAGCAAAAATTCCACCAATAACACTGGCCATTGCTGCTAATCCTAATGCTCTACCGGGTTCACCATTTTTAGCCATTTGGTATCCGTCTAATGCAGTAGCAACAGCAGGTGGCGCACCAGGTGCATTAATCAAAATTGCAGTTATAGATCCACCAAAAGTTCCAGCACAATAAAGTGCCGCCATCATTGAGATAGAGGCAACTGGATCTAAACTAATTGTAAAAGGCATTAACAAAGCAATTGCCATTGGAGAACTTAATCCAGGCAAAGCGCCAACTAAAACACCAACTAAAACACCGCCAAATATTAAAGCGATATTTTGAAACTCTAATAATAATCCAAATCCTCTAATAACATCTTCCATAACTATCTAAACATCTCCAATAATCCAGGGTTAAAATACAATCCAAGCACTTTGTTAAATAACAAGTAAACGCAGATTGGAAAAATAATTGCATAAATTGCAACTGCTACATATCTCTTTTCACCCCATATTAATGGAACTGTCAGACAGATGACAAACATGGTTAAAAAAGAACCTAAAAATTCTGCAAGAGCAACAATAGTTAATAAAACAACTATTGTGATCCATGTAATTAATGGTGTTTCATCACCTCTATCTTTGTCAATTTTATCAATCTTTTCTGGAGTGATTTTAAATTCAAAAGGAACGATAGCTACTAAAAAAATTAATAGCACAACTAACATTCTAGGAAACACTTCAGCATTAAGTGTATCTCCTAAAACTAATGGTGCTTCTGGAAATTTTCCGGCTTCATAATACATGAAAGATCCAAAAGCTATTAGCAATAAAGCTAATATTAAATCTTTTTTATGAACTAACCCTGCGCCTAGTGTCCTAGGCGCAAAGTCGATAGATTTTTTTTCGTTAGACATGAACTACTTAATTAATCCAAGTCCTTTTAAAGCAGCTTGAGCTTTCTTAAAGTTTTCTTTAAGCTGCTTGTCCCAAACCTCTGTACCAGCTGGGCTAGTCTTAGGGTCTAGTGATGCACCTTTTAGATAGTTTCCAAAAGTTTCATGCTTCATTGCTTTAACCATTTTTTTAGATAACTCTTGAACAACAGCGTCAGGAGTTCCTTTTAAAACAGCATATCCTCTTGTAGTCACAACTTTTACTTTGTGTCCCATAGAGTACGATGTAGGTACTTTTGGATAGTCTGCTAATTTTTGGTCATGCAATAAAACAATTGCTCTAACTTTTTTATCTTCCATTAAAGCAGCAGCTTCTGATGGATTTAAAAGTGCAGCATCAATTTTTCCAGATGCTAAAGCTTGTAAACTTTGCGCACCAGAACCAAATGATACAGCTTTAAACGGAATACCAGCAGCTTTAGAATATTCGTACATTCCAATGTGCTCAGTACCACCAATAGATGCAATACCAACACTCACTGGTTTTTTATTTGCTTCTTTGATGAATTTTTTAGCTGTGCTTAATTTTTTATTTTTATAGTTAACAACTACGAAAGTTGGTTCTTCCATTGCTCTTGCAATACCAACTAGATCATCAATCTTCATATCAGATTTTCCTCTAGCCATTGTATACAAGTGAGACTCAGTTAGAGCCATAATAGTACAACCATCTTTTGGTCTTGTTAAAGTATAGTTCTGAGCTTTCGCACCTGAACCACCTCTTTTACCAACTACTTGAATGTCAGCGCCAAGCTCTCTTCTTGTTCTGATCGACATCATTCTTGCAGTCGTATCTGTTCCTCCACCGTATGATGCATGGATCACAACTTGAACTGGATCACAAGTACCATCAGCGTAACTCTTTTTCTTTTTCTTTTCATGTGAGCCCGCGAACGATGCATCAGTAAAAGAAGTTAAGATTAGAGCGAACAATGCGAAAAAGCCAAATAGCTTTTTAAAATTTAAATTGAACATGTTTCCCCCTTATAGTTTAATTGATCAATTAATTGACTTTATGTATCACAACAATAGATTAAAGTTCAATATGTAAAATAACATTTCATATTATGAAACAAAATATATTTTTAAATACACGGCAATGAAAACTTTTCCCATAAAAATTCAAAAACCTGGTGAAAAACTAGAGGTAAAAGAACAGTTAGCCTGGCGCATTGCAACAATGTCATCGCAAGAATGGGAATTAACAACGGACATCATTGAAATGGTTGGCAATAGAGTCATTGATAACGCTGGAGTAGCGATTGCCGCACTAAATCGTGATGCTGTTAAAATTGCAAGAGCACAAGCAATGCAATTTGAAAATGAAAATGGAGCAACTATTTTTGGTTTAGAAAATAAAAATAAATATGATTGTCAATGGGCAGCTTGGGCGAATGCTGTTGCGGTTAGAGAGTTAGATTTTCATGATAATATTATGGCAAAAGAAACATGTCATCCAGGAGATTGTATTCCAACTATACTTGCTGTTGCACAACAAAAAAATTGCAATGGTGAAGATTTAGTAAAAGCAATTGCAACAAGTTATGAAACGCAGCTGAGACTTTCTATGTCTATAGCTTTAAACCCAAATCGAATTGATCACGTAGGACATCTTGGACCTGCAATTACTAGTGCGTTGGGAAAATTATTAAAGTTAGATACTAAAATTATATATGAAGCCATACAGTGGAGCGCCCATACTTCTATATTTACAAGGCAAGGAAGAAAAGGTCAGTTATCAAGTTGGAAAGCCTATGCGCCAGGATTAGTTGGAAAGAATGCGATTGATGCAATTGATAGGGCTATGCGTGGAGATGCTTCACCGAGTCCTGTTTGGGAAGGTGACTATGGAATAATTCCAATACTTCTAAATAAAGATAATGAAAATTTAAATATAGATTTGCCTGAAAACAATGAACCTAGAGCGGGTATTTTAGGAACATTTACAAAAGAACACTCGGCAGGTTATCACGGAAATTCATTAATTGATCTTGCTTTTAACATTAGAAAAAAAATTAAAGATACAAAAGAGATCAAAAAAATTAATATTTATAGTAAACAATACACTCATATTGTTATGGGAAGTGGAAGTAATGATAAAGAAAAATATAGTCCTAAAGCATCTCGAGAAACATTAGATCATTCAGCTATGTATATTTTTGCAGTAGCTTTGGAAGATGGCACTTGGCACCATGAAAAAAGTTATAGTAATGAAAGAAAAAACAGAAAAAAAACTGTTGAGTTATGGAATAAAATTGAAACTTTTGAAAGTGAAGAATGGAATAAAAAATACTACGAAGAGACAGACCCTTTAAAAAAAGCTCAAGGTGCAGAGGTTGAAATCATTATGAATAACGGTGAAAAAATAATTGATAAACTCGAATTTGCTAACGCACACCCTAGTGGAAAAACTCCTTTTAACAGAAAAGAATATATAAGAAAAATGGAACCGCTTTTTTCTGGTATGGTCGAAGAGCAAGAACAAAAAAGATTTTTAGAACTGGTAAAAAATATAAGTAAATTAGATCCAGACGAGGTAAAACAATTGAATATCTGCTGTGATATAAATAAGATTAATTTTGACAAAAATAAAATAAGAGGACTTTTTTAATGGATATTCAACAAACGCTCACAAAATACATCTCAGAAGCATTAACTCATGAACTGCCGAAAGAAACTCAAATTAATACTAGGTATCATTTACTGGATACTATGATTGCAATCCTTACAGGTAGATTGTTACCTCCAGGCCAAAAAGGTTTTGAATTTTCAAAAAAACAAGGAGGTCCACAAGAATCCACATTACTGGGAAATAATATTAAAGTTTCGGCAATAAATGCTGGTTTTGGAAATGGAATGGCAGCACACGCAAATGAAACTGACGACTCTCATACGGTTGGAAGATTTCATCCTGGTTGTGCAATTGTACCTGCAACACTCGCAATAGCTGAAAAAGAAAATTCAAATTGTGAAGATATATTAAAAGCCATAGCACTTGGTTATGATATTGGAGTAAGAATAACTACTAGCTTAGGATATAAAACTCCTAAAACAACAATATTTGCTACGCACAGTTTAGGTCCAATTTTTGGAAGTGCAGCTTCAGCAGGTGCCTTGTTAAAACTAACACACCAACAATGTAATTATCTTTTGTCTTATACGATTCAGCAGGCATCGGGTCTTGCTTGTTGGAATAGAGATCCAGATCATATTGAAAAAGCTTTTGTTTTTTCTGGCATGACAGCTCGAAATGGAATTTATTCTGCATTGCTTGCCAAAGAAAACTTCACTACTGTTACAGATCCTCTCTTAGGAGAAAGGGGTTTTCATGAAGGATTTGCACATAACCCTAAACCAGAACTTATAATTAATGAATTGGGAAAAAAATTTGAAATTGATCATTCATCTTTGAAAAAGTGGTCTGTTGGATCGCCTATCCAATCAATGATGGATGCGGTGGAATATTTATTAAAAAATAATGATTTTAATCATAAAGATATCAAAGAACTGACCATAGAAATTCCATCTGATAGATTTCACATTATCAATGATAGAGAAATTCCATCTATTAGTGCTCAGCATTTAATTGCTGTTCATCTTATAAAAAAAACCATGGGTTACGAAGAGGCTCATGATGAAACACTTTTCAATGATCCAGAAGTTGTTAACCTTAGAAAAAAAATAAAATCTATATCCAGTGATGAATTAGCAATAGCAAGGCCAGAACGACAATCAAAGTTAACTATAATTTTAAATGACGGTAAAAAACTTTTTTATCATGCAAGTTCAGTAAGGGGAACACCAGATAACCCAATGAATAAAGATGATATTACCGCAAAGGCAAAAAGGTTATTTTCAGTGTTTAATAACCCCAAAACTGATGACTTAATTGATTGCATATTAAATAAGGATTTTACAATCAAGGAATTAGTTGATTTATCTAATTTAGATATTTCATGATAAAAAATTTTCTAATTGCTGCTCTTGTGGTGGCAACGATAGAATTTTTATCATCTATACTTGCTGACAATTCAATCATTATATCCTCTGCTATTTTGTGTATATTAATAGGATTAGGCATTAATCATTTCAAGATTGTTAATTTTGATAACATCAAAGAAAAGCTAACTAATGTTTTCTTAAAAATTGGAATTGCATTAGTTGGAATTCAATTAAGTTTTTTTGAATTTTATGCGTTTGGAAAAATTTCTATCCTTATTATACTTATAAATTTTTTAATCGTTTTCATAATTATTAAATTATTAAGTCAATTTTTAAATCTAAAAAGCTCTTTAATAAATTTATTAGCAATCGGTTCTTCTGTTTGTGGAATTACAGCTATTATGGCATCAAGTACAATCATCAAAAATAATAAAAATGAAATTGGCTGTGCAGTTGCAGTTGTAACATTAGTTGGAACTCTTTCAGTATTTATTTCACCATACCTTGCAGGCTTAATATTTGATCAAGATCATATCAAATCTGGAATTTTTCTTGGCGCAACGATTCATGATACATCGCAAGTTGTTGCGGCAGGTAAAATATATCAAAATACTTTTAATAGTGTAGATGCGTTTAATTCTACGATATCTACAAAACTAATACGTAACTCATTTTTACTGATTATAATCCCCTTGCTTGCTTTTAGTTATCGTCTAAAAAAAAATGTTACTGATAAAACTAGCTACTCGAATCTTCTCCCATCATTTATAATTTTTTTTATTTTTTTTGCGGTAATAAGAAGTTTAGGAGATATTTTTATACCAGTAAATCTTCTAGGCAATTGGGAAGTAATGATTAATGGAGCGTCCATAATATCAAAATACTTTATATTACTTGCTTTATTAGGTCTTGGTTTAAGTATTTCAATTACAAATTTTAAATCATTTGGTATTAAACCTTTCATAGTAGGTTTTTGTATTAGTGTGATATTAATCTGTTCGACGACTATTTATTTAAAATTAATCTAGTGGAAATCATAACTTCATATTTGCCAAGCACCATATCTGTTAGTGGAGCTGTTGCTTTAATATTCATAAACTTACTATGTTCATTTATTTCTACCGCATTGAGTTTAGGTGGTGGGTTATTAATGCTGGTAAGCTTATCTTTTATTATTCCACCAGTTGCTTTAGTTCCAGTACATGGAATTATTCAATTGGGTTCAAATTTTGCAAGAATTTTTGTTTCATTAAAAGATCTTGATATTAAAATTATTCTACCTTTTATGGGTGGAACTCTAATTGGATCTTTTTTTGGAGCTAATGTAGTTGAAGTTCTATCTCCAGCTTTAGGTCAAATAGGTGTTGGTTTATTTATCTTATATTCACTATTTGGAAAATTTCCTAAGCTTGGTAAAAAATACATTTTTTTTGGAGGAATTGCCTCGTCTACTATGTCAGTCATGTTTGGGGCATCTGGCCCTCTTGTTGCAACTTTAATAAAAAATATGAATTTCAGTCCAATTAAACATGTTGCTACCCATGGTTCAATGATGACATTTCAACATTTGTTTAAATCTTTTGCATATTTTTTTATTGGGTTTTCGTTTGAGCAATACTTACCTTTGGTTTCCATTATGATACTTGTTGGATTTCTTGGTACTTATTTAGGAAAATTAGTTCTAATTTCAAAGGGGCAAAGTTATTTTAAAAAAATATTAAGTATAATTTTGTTTTTTGGAGCAATAAGGTTAATTTACTTTGGATTTTATAACCTATAAAAATTGACTAAATTTTTTAAAAAAAATATTATTAAAATATGGAAATAATCAAAAGTGGTTTGGCTTTAGGTGCTGAAGTTAGAGGGCTAGATCTAAGTAAAAATCTTGATGAAAAAGAAGTGGAAGCAATAAATAAAGCTTGGGACGAAAATCTAGTTTTGGTATTTAAAAATCAAAATTTAACAGATCCTGATCTCATTCAATTTAGTAAAAATTTTGGAAATCTAGATCATCCAGCTCCAAATCCTTATGGCATTAATTTTTCGCCTGAGCATCCTGAGATAAATGTAATTTCAAATGTAAAAAAAGAAGGTAAGCCTACTGGAATATTAGGAGATGGTGAAGCGACATGGCATTCAGATATGACATATCAAGAAATTCCTCCTAAAGCTGGTATTTTATATTCGTTAGAGGTTCCTAAAGATCAGGGAGACACACACTTTGCTAACATGATAGCAGCATATGAAGATATGCCTGATGAGCTCAAAAACAAAATTCAAGATAAAATTTTAATTCATGATTCTGCTCATAATAGTGCGGGACAGTTAAGAAAAGGATATGAAGAGGTCTCTGATCCGTCCAAAACTCCTGGTGCAAGACATCCTATGGTTTTTAAAGATCCCAATACAGGTAAAAAAACATTATTTATAGGTAGGAGACCTTATGCATATATTGTTGGACTTGATTTAAAAGATAGCGAAAAATTACTTGATGAAGTTTGGTCTCACGCAACTCAAAAGAAATATACCTGGACACAAAGATGGAACGCAAATGAATTGTTAATGTGGAAAAATCTATTCGTTCTTCATAAACGCGATGCCTTTGATCCTAATACCAGAAGAGTAATGCACAGAACTCAAGTTACTGGTGAAATTAAAATTTCAGCTTAGACTAATACTTCACCTCTCATCAAAGGCCTAAATGTACGATACATTATTGCTGATTTTGCATAAGGTTTTCCGTCAACCTGTTCTATAACTGCTCCCGCAGTCATAACCCCCGATGGATTTCCAGCTCTTAATTCTAATGGATTTGATCCTTTTCTTTTAATTAGATTTGGAATTGTTCCTTCAATCGCTGCAGCTACACCAATATTAACACCGGCTGTTCCCATAATTGCTTTATGAGTTTTTCCCATGGAAAACATTCTTGCTGTAATATCTTGATCATCACCTTTGATATTTGATTTATCTAAACTAATATAGTCTTTAGGTGATGTCACAATACCAATACGAGGAGTATTCATAGGCGCTTCATGTTCTGACTTTGATAATCCAGTCATGAAAGCACATTTTCTTCTAATCTTTTGAATGATTTCCATTGTCTTTATATTGCTATCAAGTTCATCAGGGCTTTCGGTCCCTTTAAGACCCAAATCATCTGCTAAAATATAAATAAGAGGAGTTGCAGCATCAATAATACTGACTTTTATTTTTCCAAATCCATCAATTTCGATTTCATCAATTGCATTTCCAGTTGGTAATAATTTCCCTGTACCAGATCCTCCTGGCTCTAAATAATCTAATCTTACTTTTGAAGCTCCACCATAAACACCAGCAATTGTATAATCTCCTTCGATTTCCGGCTTTCCGTCTTTTACACTAAATGTAGAGTGAATTATTTTATCGGTATTTACCTGGTAAATTCTGATTTTATTCTCACCCTCTTTAGGTTTAATGATACCCTCTTGAATAGCATAAGGTCCAACAGCACCAGATAAATTACCGCAATTATTGTTCCACTCTGCAATTGGTTGATCTACTGCAATTTGGATAAAATTATAATCAACATCAGCATCATCTCTTTCTGAGGGGCTAATAATTACACATTTTGATACTGAAGATACACCTCCACCCATACCATTTAACTGTCTTCCATTTGGATCTGGGCTACCGATAACTTTTAAAAATATTTTATTTAATTCATTTTCATCTTGAGTTGGTAAATCTTTTTTTTGAAAAAAAACTCCTTTGCTTGTTCCGCCTCTATAATATGTTGCTTTAATCCAATGTTGTTTCATCATGCCTCCTTATAAGCAGTTGGTAAAATGCCACCGTTTGTCCAAAAAATTACTTCTTCCGGTACATCTAACCTTACATTTAATTTTATATCAATAACATCGCCACTATCTTTATGAATTTTCATAGTAACTTTTTTATTGTCATTACTAATTTTATCTAAACCAATGATGCTAAATTGATCTGTACTCATGATCTTTAACTCTTCAATACCTTGTCCTTTTTCAAACTCCAAAGGTAATAATCCCATGCCAACTAAATTTGATCTATGAATTCTCTCAAAGCTTTTTGCGACTATGGCCCTCACTCCAATTAATAAAGGGCCTTTCGCAGCAACATCTCTTGATGATCCGCATCCATAGTTTTCACCTGCTAAAACAATAATTTCTTTATTTTCTTTTTTATATTCCATCGCAACTTCGTAAAGTCTCATCACTTTATTTTCAGGATACTTAACCGTAATACTTCCTTCTTGATCAGGGGTCATGAGATTACGCAATCTTAGACTTGCAAAGGTAGATCGTGCAACAATTTCGTGATTTGCTCTTCTTGTTAGATAATTATTAAAGTCTTTTGGGTCTAATCCTAATTCAGTTAAATAATCCCAAGCAGCAGTCCCTTTTGTAATTACACTTGATGGTGATATATGATCTGTGGTTACAGAATCTCCAAGAAGAACTATAGGTCTTGCTAAATTAATATCTCTAATCTCATTGTTTTCAGCATTACTCATGTACGGTGGTTTTTTTATATATGTGCTTTCAGGCCAGTCATAATTACTAGAGTCAGAAACTTTAAGACTTTCCCAAAGATCTCCGCCATCATTTACCTCTTTATATTTTTCACTAAAAGTTTCTGATTTATAAAATTGATTAATAATTGTGTTTACGTCTTCATTAGATGGCCAAACATCTTTGAAATAAACATCATTTCCATCTTTATCTTTTCCCAAACTATCTTTTGTTAAATCTTTTTTTATAGAACCTAAAATAGAAAACAAAACAACTAAACCAGGGGATGCCAAATATGATGCTCTAATATTTGGGTGAATTCTTCCTTGAAAATTTCTATTTCCAGACAAAACGGCGACTGAGAAAACTTTTTCTTTTTCAATCGTGTTTGCAATATTATCATCTAGTGGTCCAGAACTTCCATTACAGGTCGTGCATCCAATTCCCACCATATTAAAACCAAGTTCATCTAAATATTTTTGTAAACCAGTTTGTGATAAAATTTCAGCTGTTACTTTGCTTCCAGGTGCAAATGAGGTTTTTACTTTTAGATTTCTTTTAATCCCAAATTCTACTAATTTCTTTGCGATAAGCCCTGCTGCAATAACATTTTTTGGATTTGCTGTGTTAGTACAACTTGTTATTGCTGCAATCATAATATCAGCATCTTTAATTTTGAATCCAAGTTGAGGAACTTCATATTCATCATTTCTTAAATCTTTTTTATAAAGCATTTGTGAGTGCTCATTTGCTAAGCTTGAGAACTGATCTAAATTGATTTTATCTTCAGGATTTTTTGGTCCAGAAACACAAGGGGTTATTGAATTTAGATCTAACTCTAAGACTCTGTTATATTTTGGGGTATCACCTGGGTTTCTCCAAAGTTTTTGATTCTTTGAGTACTCTTCAACAATTTTAATCTCTTCTTCTGATCTGCCTGTCATTTTTAAATAATCTAAAGTCGAGTTATCTACTGGAAACAACACATTGGTCGCTCCATACTCTGGCGCCATATTAGAAATAGTTGCTCTATCACCAACAGTAAGGTTCTCAACTCCATCACCGAAAAACTCTATGAAACTTCCCACAACTTTATTTTCTCTTAAAAGTTTTGTAATATACAAGACCAAATCTGTTGAAGTGATGCCTTCTCTTAAATTGCTTTTTAATTTAACTCCAACAACTTCAGGTACAGTCATAGGAATAGTTCTTCCAAGCATCGATATCTCAGCTTCGACACCTCCAACACCCCACCCCATCACTCCGATGGCATTTACCATTGGTGTATGGCTATCAGTTCCAATACATGTGTCTGGATGCATTAAATAATAACCTTGTTTTTTTTCTCTCCAAATAACTTTTGATAAATATTCAATATTAACTTGGTGACATATTCCAACTCCGGGAGGTATGACATTTACTTTGTCTAAAAATTTTGAACACCATCTTAAAAATGAAAATCTCTCAGAATTTCTTTCATACTCTTTTTGTAAATTTTTAATTTTTGCTTGATCATTTCCAAAATAATCAACTTGCAAAGAATGATCGATCACTACATCAACAGGAACATCTGGCTGAATTGAATCTGAACTAATGCCTTTTTTTTGTAATGCTTCTCTATATGCTAGAAAATCAACTAGCATCACCTTTCCTAAAATATCATGACTTAATATTCTGTTTGGTGCGTAATTAATTGCCGATCCAATTTTACTTCCTAAAACAGATGCTACTTGCTCTTTTGCATTTTCATTCTTTCCAAGTAGGTTTTGTCTAATAATATTCTCAATTAATATCCTATACGAAAATGGGACTGTTTCGATACCACTAATATTGCTAATATCAGCAACATCATATTTTTGGTTTTGAATGGATATTTTTTTAAAGCTACTTGGTATCATGCCATGCTATTGTAGCATGTTTCTCAAAACATACTGAAGAATTCCACCATTAATGTAATACAAAACTTCATTATCAGTATCAATTCTACAAGTCGTATCTATTGTTTTAGCAGTTCCATCAGCATATTTGATTTCAACTTTTACATCCTGAAGAGGTTTTAAACCTTTTTCAACATCAATAACTGTAATCAATTCTGATCCAACTAATTTTAAACTTTTTCTATCCATACCTTCTTTAAATTGTAGTGGCAAAACTCCCATTCCAACTAAATTAGATCTATGAATTCGCTCGAAACTTTCAGCAATTACAACTTTGATGCCTACTAATTGAGTTCCTTTAGCAGCCCAGTCTCTTGATGATCCTGTTCCGTAAAGTTTTCCTCCAACCACTGCTAATGGAGTACCTCTTTTTTTATATTCCATTACTGCATCAAATACTGTTGCATCAGTACCTTCTGGATAAATTTTTGTAAATCCCCCTTCAGTACCAGGTGCCATTTCATTTTTAATTCTAATATTTCCAAAAGTTCCTCTCATCATTACTTCATGATTTCCTCTCCTTGCTCCATAAGAATTAAAATCTTTTTGAAGAATTTGGTGTTCCATAAAATAATCACCTGTTGGACTATTTTTTGGAATAGATCCTGCTGGAGAAATATGGTCTGTTGTAATCATATCTCCTAAAATTAATAAAGGTCTTGCATCTTTAATTTCTTTGAAACCTTCCGGCTCATCTGTCATTCCATCAAAGAAAGGTGGTTTTTTTACATAAGTAGATCCTGGATCCCAAGAATAAATACTGGATTGCTCAGATGTAATTGACTGCCATTCTGTTGGTCCTTCGGATACCTTTGAATATCTAGATTTAAACATATTTGCATCCAAACAAGACATTAATGTATCTTCAATTTCTTTATTTGTTGGCCAGATATCTTTTAAAAAAACATCTTGTCCATCTTTACCTTTTCCAATTGCATCTTTGTAAAGATCAACACTCATTGATCCAGCTATTGCATAAGCAACAACTAATGGTGGAGAAGCTAAGAAATTAGCTTTTACCACAGGACTAATACGACCTTCAAAGTTTCTGTTTCCAGATAAAACTGAAACCGCTAATAAATCGTTATCTAAAATTGCATTATTAATTTCGTCTGGAAGTGGACCGGAGTTACCAATACAAGTTGTGCAACCATAACCAACAGTATTAAACCCAAGCTCATTTAGATAAGGCGTTAGACCCGCTTTATTTAAATAATCTGTAACAACTTGAGATCCTGGTGCAAGTGAAGTTCTAACCCAAGGCTTAGATTTTAAACCTAATTCAGCTGCTTTTTTTGCAAGAATTCCAGCTCCAATCAATACATTTGGATTTGATGTATTTGTACAAGAAGTAATTGCAGCGATCACAATCTTTCCATCTTCAAGTTCAAAATCACTATTTTCAACTTTAACTGATTTAGGATTATCTCTCTTAGAAATATCTTTTAAAACATTTTTAAAAGTTGCCGCCGCTTCAGTTAATAAAACTTTATCTTGAGGTCTTTTAGGACCGGAGATTGTTGGAACAACAGTCGACATATCTAATGAAACTGTATCTGTATAAACTGAATTATCATCAGCCCACAAACCCTGTTCTTTTGCATAAGATTTTACAAGCTCAATTGTATCATTGTCTCTACCTGATAATTCTAAATATTTAATTGTCTCGTCATCAATTGGGAAGAAACCACAAGTAGCTCCATATTCAGGTGCCATGTTACCAATTGTTGCTCTATCTGCTAATGTAAGATTTTTTAAACCTTCGCCATAAAATTCTACAAATTTGCCAACTACACCTTTGTCTCTTAGAATTTTAACAACGGTTAAAACTAAATCAGTTGCTGTTGTTCCTTCAGGTAATTTACCTTTCACTTCAAAACCAACAACTTCTGGAAGTAGCATTGAAATTGGCTGTCCTAGCATTCCAGCTTCAGCTTCAATTCCACCAACTCCCCAACCAAGTACTGAAAGACCATTGACCATAGTCGTATGGCTGTCTGTTCCAACTAAAGTATCAGGATAAGCAAAAGTATCTCCGTTTACATCTGCAGTCCAAACAACTTTGGATAAAAATTCTAAATTAACTTGGTGACAAATTCCAGTTCCAGGAGGAACTATTCTTAAATTATTAAATGCTTGCTGACCCCATTTCAAGAATGAATATCTCTCACCATTTCTTTCAAATTCTTTTTCAACATTCTTCTGCAACGCATCTTTAGATCCGCTTATATCTACTTGAACTGAGTGATCGATAACCAAGTCTACTGGTGATAATGGGTTAATTTTGTTAGGGTCTTTGTTTTTCTCTTGAACAATTTCTCTCATTGCAGCTAAATCTGCTACCGCTGGAATACCAGTAAAATCTTGAAGTAAAACTCTTGCAGGTCTGTAAGCAATTTCTTTTGGAAATTTTTTATCTTTTAACCATTCTTTAAGAGTTAAAATTTGATCTTTATTAACTGAAAGATTATCTTCAAATCTTAAAAGATTTTCTAAAACTACTTTTAATGATTTTGGAAGTTTTTCAGTTCCTTCTAAACCATTTTGCGCAGCTTTTTTTAAATTATAATATTTGTAATTTTTTGACCCTACTTGCAAGTCTGATAAAGACTTGAAACTATCTAAACTTTTCATGATCGGTTTTTTATTGAATTAAATAACAAAATCAAGATTAATTAGTGGGCAAATCGTTTCATACCGCCATCTACGTGTATAAGTTCACCAGTAATATAGCGCGCTATTGGTGATGATAAAAAAACAGCTAAACATCCAAGGTCTTCGGGTTCGCCAAAATAACCTGCTGGGATATTTTCTTGAATAAATTTTTTTCTCTCTTTTAAGTTTGGATGTCTTCTTTTTAATATCTGCTCAGTATTCAACCTTCCAGGAGAGATGCAGTTTACGGTAATTCCATCTTTCGCTACAACTCTAGACAATCCTTTTGCCCAAGCATGGACTGCGGATTTTGCAGCGTTAGCAATATTCACCTCTCTAGGTTCAACTGAACCTGTTATATTGATTACCCTGCCCCACTTCTTTTTTTTCATCAGCGGTATAATTTTTGTTGTTAATTTTCTTAAAGCCGTAAAATTCAAAGTCATACCCTCTTCCCACTGAGCATCAGTTGCATCCCAGGTTGTTGGTCTAGAACCACCCGCTGAATTAATCAAAATATCTGGTGATCCAAATTTTTTTTTACAAAAATCAATAATTTTTTTTGGAGCATCTAACTTGGTAACATCGCAAGGTAATGCATAAGCTATTTTCTTTTTAAATTTTGAATTGATTATTTTTTCAACTGACTTTAAGGGCTTTGGTCTTCTAGATACTAATATTAAATTACAACCTTCCGCAGCCAATAAATTTGCAATAGCTTTGCCTAATCCTTGACTGGCTCCAGTAACGATACAATTTTTTTTTGATAAATTATAATTCATCTATTTTAGCAAAGACTTTAGAATATGAACTTCTCCAGACATTATTAATCTAGCATGTCTTGTGGTTGTTGCTACCAAATCTACAATTTCTTCACCCTCTCTTGCAACTCTTACTTTAACTTTTGAAATTCCAGTCGGATGCTCAATCTCAAAAAAACCTTCATCAGAAAAATCATCATAATACTCATTGCAAATTGTCCCTTTTGATTTGGCAGCAGTTGCCAAACAAATTGTTCCTGTGATTGCGTATGCATTATGACACTGCCAAGGCATAAAGTATCTTGATTTAATACTTCCCTTATCCGCTTTTGAAAGCAATGCCACTTTTGGAATAACTGATTTAGAAACATCTCCAAAACCAATTCGTTTTCCTACTTCAATTCTAATTTCATTCATTTTATCAATTAAGTCTTGTTTTTGATTCAACTCAATGTGACTTTCGTTTCCGGTAACTCCAAAATCACTTGCTCTAAAAAAAAGAACTGGCATTGCAGAATCAACCAATGAACATTCAATGCCGTTAATTTTGTCAATTTTGTTTCCAGTTGGAAATAGCTTTTTTGTCTTTGAGCCAATGACTTCTAAAAAATTTAAATCCACTGGCGAACCTGGGTTTGGAACACCGTCAATTTTTAAATCACCTTCATAAGAAACAATTTTATTAGGAGTTCTAACTGTCTCTTCAATCTTCATACCTGTATTCACATCTCTTATAACAACTTTTGTTAGGCCATCTTGCGCCTCTACCAATCCACGTTCAATCGAAAATGGACCGACTCCAATTAACATATTTCCGCATGATGGCTTTGTATCAACTATTGGTTCATCAATTTTTACTTGAGCAAAATGATAATTTACATCCACTCCTGCTTCATCAGATTTAGATACGATAGCAACTTTACTTTTAACTGGATCAGCGCCTCCAAGTCCATCAATCTGCCTATTATCAGGAGAACCCATAGCAGCTAATAAAACTTTATCTCTTGTTTCAATGTCTTCTGGCAAATCACTTTTTATAAAATATGGGCCTCTAGAGGTTCCTCCCCTCATAAAGATACAGGGTATTTTTAACTGATCACTCATTTGAATTTACTTAAATTAATTTCAATCTATATATTATAAAAAATATAAAAATGTCAGAAAAAAAAACAGCTTTGGTGATATCTGCTCATGCAGCTGACTTTGTATGGAGGTGTGGCGGAGCAATCGCACTCCATCAAAAATTAGGTTATGAAGTCACTATTGTGTGTTTATCCTTTGGAGAAAGAGGAGAAAGTGCAAAGCTTTGGAAGCAAGATGGCATAACACTTGATAAAGTAAAAAATATTAGAAAAACTGAGGCAGAAAATGCAGCAAAAGCATTAAACGCTCAAAATATTGAGTTTTTTGATTTAGGTGACTATCCACTAAAATTTAATGATGAAGCAAAGTTTAAACTCGTTGATACAATCAGAAAAATTCAACCGAGCTTTATGTTTTCTCACTCAAAATATGACCCATATAATACCGATCATATGAACACTACAAACTTTGTTTTAGAATGTAGAATGATTGCACAAGCTTGGGGTCATAAACCTGGTGAAAAAATTTTAGGTGCTCCACAACTTTATTTATTTGAACCCCATCAAACAGAACAAATGGGATGGATTCCAAATATATTCTTAGATATCACAGATGTTTGGAACCAAAAGAAAAAAGCAATCGAGTGTATGGAAGGTCAACACCATCTATGGGATTATTATACTAACTTAGCAAAAAATAGAGCTAATCATTTTAGAAGAAATTCAGGAGGTCAATCTGGCGGTAGAGACGCAAAATATGCAGAAGGATTCCAAACTGTATTTCCAATTTGCGTTGACGAATTGTCATGAACAAAGTTGTAACAAACATAAAAAGAGCTGAAAAAAATATAATCCAAGAATTGCAAAAATGCGGAGTTTCTACAATTCATGAAGCTCAAGGACGAAAGGGTCTTCTTGCTGATCACCTTAGACCCATTTATTTAGGTTCTAGAATTGCTGGTAGTGCAGTCACAGTATCTGTCCCACCTTGCGACAATTGGATGGTTCACGTTGCTATAGAGCAAATTAAAGAAGGAGATATTATGGTCATAGCTCCCACTTCACCGTCAAACGCAGGTTACTTTGGAGATTTACTGGCTACTTCTGCAAAATCAAGAGGGTGCAAAGGTCTAATTATTGATGCTGGATGCAGAGACATAAAAGAATTAACTGAAATGAGATTTCCAGTATGGTGTAAATCAATTTTTGCACAAGGAACTGTCAAGGAAACATTGGGATCAGTTAATGTACCTATTGTTTGTGCAGGTGAAATAATTAGTCCTGGTGACATTATAATAGCAGATGATGACGGAGTTTGTCTTGTAAAGAGAGGGGAAGCAAAAGAAGTTTTGAAAAAATCAAATGAGAGAATTAAAAATGAAAATGAAAAAAGAGAAAAGTTTAAAAAAGGTGAACTAGGACTGGATATTTATAACATGAGAGAAAGGCTTGAGAAAAAAGGCCTTAAATATGAATAATTCAAAGTATGAATACAGAATAGGCCTTCTAGGATATGGGGAAGCTGGTCAATCAATAGCTAAAAGTTTAATAAAAAAATTTAAAATCAAAATAACAGCTTACGATAAAAATTATAAAAAATTAAAAACCAATAAAAAAACTCTGATCAAATTTGCTAAAAATCCAAAAGAACTAGCAAATAATTCAAATATCATTGTCTCAGTTGTTACTGCAGATCAATCCTTTATTGCTGCAAAATCTATTTATAAATTTTTAAATAAAGATCATATCTTTTTAGATGGCAATTCAGTTTCGCCTGGCACAAAGAAAAAAGCACAAAAAATCAATAAAAAAATAAATTATATTGACATGGCTATTATGGCTCCAATTAATCCGAACGGTCACCAAACCAAAATATTAGTTTCTGGAAAAAATCAAAAAAAAACTAATCAATTTTTAAAAAAATATAAATTTAATTATCAATGGAGAGGAAAAGAAGTTGGCAATTCTGCCGTTGTAAAAATGTTACGTTCAATAATGATAAAGGGAACTGAAGCATTATTAACTGAAGCTGTCACAGCAGCAAATAAAATAGGATTAGAGGATAAAATTCTTAAATCTGCTGAAAAAACACTAAATATGAAAAATATAACAGGTCTTGCAGATTACTTCATGGAAAGGTGTGCTTTGCATGGTCTAAGACGTGCAGATGAAATGAATGAAGTTGTTAAAACTTTAAAAGAATTAAAATCCTTAAATTTTATGGCTTCTGCTATAGCGAAGCATCAAAAAGAAATAGGCATGATGAATTTAAATAAATTTTTTAAAAACAAAATTCCTCAAAACAGAAAAATTATAGCCAAATCGATTCAAAAAAACTATTTAAAAGGCCAAGGTAATTTAAATAAATGTTGAAGCAAACCTTGCGGAAAGTCTAAAACCATAAAATAGGATAAAGCAATTATTGTTGCAACAGAACAAAGAGTAATAATCGTTATTTTTAAATAAGATAAATCTGTTTTACTTCTCATCAAAGTGAAAAATAAAATAACAATGGCGATAATAAATCCAAATATACTTGATAATATTACTAAAAATAATATCCAAGAAAACGCCTTAAATAATTCCTTAGTGTCACTTAAACTAAAATTAGAGTTAATAACTGTCGTGAGCAATCTGTTATTAAAAAATAAGACATAAGAAAAAGTTAAAAGCATAATAATAGCTACCGAGCCAGGAAAAATTGCTCCTGTTAACTGATGTTTAGATGAATCATAAACTGAAGCGGCAAAAAATAGTAAAATTAAACCTAAAAAAATATTTTGAACATTTAATTTAAATAAATCTTTTGTTCTATAAGCAATATTCAGATTTTTTCTTTTTAATATACTGGAACCTAAATAAACAGATGCTAGGGTGATAATGAAAATAACTATCACTCCTGGTTTAAATAAAAACTTGTATTCATAAAATTGAATAGCTTGATACAAATATGTTTCAAGAGTATCAGATAAGACAAACCCAATAAGTAGTGCAGGTCTTGGCCAGTTAAAATTTTTCATTAAGGTGCAAAAAGCACCTAATACTACTAAAATATAAATATCATAAAGACTTCTAGTTACCTGAAATGCTGCAAAACACACAATCATAATCATGAAGGGAGCTAAGATTCCGTAAGGTATTCTGGTTATATGTGAAACTTTATTAGAAAGAAAAAAACATGTCCCTGCTCCAATAACATTCGCTAAAGCTAATGACCAAACCATCACATAAGTAAACTTTAAATCCCCCTCGATTAAAGAAGGTCCAGGTTCAACGCCAAGAAGAGTAAGTCCACCTAAAAATACCGCCATACTTCCACTCCCTGGAATACCAAAAAGTAAGGTTGGGACTAATCCTCCACCTTCCTTTGCATTATTTGCAGACTCCGGGGCTATCACCCCTCTAATATCACCTTTACCAAATTGAGATTTGTCTTTTGAAGTTTGAACAACATGTCCATATGCAATCCAGTCAACAACACTGCCGCCTAATCCTGGTAAAATTCCAATCAAACTTCCTAATGCAGAACACCTTAACACTATCCATTTTTCTCTAATTGTATCTTTTAAACCTTGAAACCAACCTTTTCCAATTGGTTCATCTTTGGTAGCAATTTTTTTATTTTTTCTTAAAAGATCGCAAATTTCAGGAATTGCAAAAGCAGCTAATCCAATCGTAACAACTTTAATTCCATCAAATAAATAATAACTTCCAAAAGCAAGACGCCACTCTCCGGTTGCGGGTGCACTACCAATCGAACCTAATAACAAACCCAAACCACATGCTAAAAAACCTTTAATAAAACTATCGCCGGATAAAACTCCAACCATACTAATACCGAGTATACCAAGCATAAATAATTCACTTGAACCAAAAAAAAGAATGATTGGTTTTGCAACTAAAACAATTAAAGTTAAAATTAAAGCTCCAAACAAACCTCCAAAAAGAGAAGATGAAAATGCAGCGCCTAAAGCTCTAGCAGCCTGCCCTTTTTTAGCTAACGAAAACCCATCTAACACAGTTGCTTGTGATGCACTGGATCCGGGTATGCCCATCAAAACAGATGTAAATGTATCTGAAGTTGGAACAACGGCGATCAAACCGATCAGCATTGCTAAAGCTGAAACTGGGTCCATGCCATAAATAAAAGGCATTAAAACTGAAAATCCTACAATCCCACCTAAGCCGGGTAAAATTCCTACAAAAATTCCTAAAAAAACTCCCAAAAGCAAATACACAAAATGTTCTGGAGAAACAATAAGAGTAAATGCATTAATTAGAGATTCAAACATATGTGTATATAGCAAAAAGGCCACTCAAATTTCTAAGAGTGGCCTTTTAAATTTTATTTAATGATTAAAATTTAACTCCATATTTTTTACTTACAAAGTCTTTTAACCATGCTTTATCATTTGCGTTAACAGTCATTGCACCTTTTAAAATACCTTCAACTCCAGATCCGGTCACTTGATCATAAACACCTAATCTTTTGTTTCTAGATTTTTTAAAATCGCTTGACTTAGTTACTTTAATGAAAGCTTGTCTATATGCATTAACGATCTCTGGTTTAGTACCTGTTGGTAAAAACACCATTTTTTGAGAAGAGAAACCTGCAGTTAAAAAAGATTTCCAAACTCTAAAAGCTGGTCCACCAGGTTTTTTACCCATTACAGATTCGTAATACTCAGCCCAATGAGGAATTTTAGGGAAAGTTGGATCCCTTACAATTTTACCATTAGAGTCAACTACTCCCCAAGTAAATAATGGAATTGCTTTTCCATCTTTTACTAAAGGCATAACTTTAGATTTAAAAGCAGAAGTTGTTTGATAATCAATTGTAGTTTCTCCTCTTTCAAACGCAACTCTAGAAGGTCCTCTACCTTTCATACCAAATACTGGTTTTACTTGTAATCCTAGCATTTCAAAAGCTAGCAACGGAATTAGGTCTAGCGACGTAGCTCCATTACTTCCAAACTTTAAAGGTGTACCTTGTAGTTTTTTAAAGTCTGCTTTTGATTTGTAAAATTTAGGACTTGTATAAGCAACGCCTCCTGTTGGAGTTGCAAGTACAACTGTTTTATACCATTTCGTGTAATCATATTTAACTCTTTTATCATCAAGTAAATATGGAAATTTTGTTGAACCAGAGTCCCCAAAAATTGTTAATCCGTCACCATTTTTCATTGAAGCAAATTTATTTGCACAAGTAGTTGATCCACCACCTGGACAGTTATTAACTACAACATTTGGATTACCAGGAAGAGCCTTTGATAACATAGGAGCATAATATCTCGACCATTTATCAGATCCACCACCTGGAGAAAAAGGAATTAACCATTCTACAGTTTTACCAGAAAAATCTACTGCACTTGCATTTGCTATAAGCATGAAAAAAGTTGCAATAGAAACTATTGTTTTTTTAAACATTTTTTTCCCCCGTTATTGTTTAAGTATAAGGAAAGTATACTTTAACGAAAAATAATGAAATAGATTTTTTTTAAAAATTTGCCTCTTTTTCAAGCCATTTGAGGATAAAATCAGCTATTTGGTGATTATTCTTCTCTAGCATCATCATATGTCCGTTTCCACAAATTCCATGGTCTTGCAATCTTATGAATGAATTTTTTACACCGCTTTGCGTCAAAAAATTTGAAGTCCCATGATCATACGGAGCATGATAAGAAGCCTCTGCCGATAAAATTAATATTGGAAGTCCTGAAAGATTTTTTAATTTTTTAACATCTCCATCTTGCAAAAAGCAATTTACATACTCATCACCATAATCTTTTTCATCAATTTTATATTTAATTTGCTCACCTGGTTTTAAAGGAGGGTCAAACGTTAGTGGAGAATAAGTGATGCCTCCAGGTCTATCCATTTTACTACTTGTCTTATACCACTCCTTATCTGTAGAAAGTTTTGTGAAATTATTATTTTTTATATGTGTCTGTGGATGATCACCATAAACTACATTATAGAATGGTGGGCCATTTGGCTCGACAGCAATCAAAGCTTGGATATTCGACGGAGCAACATCGCCTGCTAACCAACAAAATGGTCCTCCTTGACTGTGTCCTAGTACACAAGATTTGCCAGCTATGCTCAATAATTCTTTTAATGCAACTCGAGACATTTCCTCAATTTCAATTCTGTCTTCCATCGTGTTTAGTTGTGACATCATAAATTGATCTGAAAATTTACTTCCTCTTTTTCCATTATCTGGCCACTGATGATGTTTTTTAGCTTGAGGCCAATTTCCTAAATCACTCATTGAACTAAATCTTCTCTCACAATCATCGTAATCCATTTCTCTATCAATATAACTGCCATACAATGTGTTTGAATATCCTGAGCGTCCTCTTGCTGGCTGATCGACAATAAATACTTCATAACCAGCGAACAAAAAATCATAAGCCCAGCCTCTTCTAAAATCAGGAGTAGATAAAAAACCAGCGCCAGACTGGCCACCTCCATGTATTAATATTATCTTTTTTTCACTTTTTTTTTCTTCCGGTATCAAATGCTCAACATACATTGTGCCTTTGGTTACTTCCTTATTATCGACTCTGGTTTTTATACCTCCAACAAAAAAAACTTTATGATCTTTTAATTTTATGGGACTAATATCTGTTTTATGCATAATCGAACTATATTTTAAAATAAATTAAGTTAAATAAAATATTTATATTGTGGTATAAAAAATCATGCACGTTTATGAAGCTTTAGCAGAATCTTTTATGGCAGAAGATGTTAAGGATGTTTTTGCTCTACTGGGTGACGGTAATATGCATTGGTCGAATGCGATGGCCAAAAAGGGTGCTAATTTTATATATACAAGACATGAACATTGCGCAGTCTCAATGGCTATGTCATACGCTAGAGCTAACAATACCATTGGTATTGCCACAGTAACATGTGGCCCTGGACTTACCCAAACCATGACAGCCATTACAACTGCGGTTAAAGCTAAAATTCCATTAGTTATATTTGCAGGAGAATCTCCAATAAGCAAAGATTGGTATAATCAAGTACTGGATCAAGAACCGTTTGTAAAAGCATGTGGAGCTGATTATTTTTCAATTAGACACCCAAAAAGAATTTTTACTACTGTTAGAGAAGTTTTTTTTAAAGCAAAGCATACAAGCCAACCAATAGTAGTGGGAGTACCTATAGACTTTCAAGAGAGTAAATACGAAGGAATAGATAAAGCTAAGCCTTCGAAATTATTAGGTTGGGAAATTCAAAAACCAGAGCCTGATACTGATTATATAAACAAAGCAATTAACTTAATTTTGAATTCAAAAAAACCAATCTTACTAGCTGGATTGGGCGCTATAAAATCAGATGCAAAAAAAGAATGTATTGAGTTTGCAGATAAAATTAGGGCTTTACTTGCAACAACTTTACCTGCGCGTGGCTTTTTCTATGACCATCCATTTTCTATTAATCTTGCGGGAGGCTTTTCATCAGATATCACTAGAGATTATTTTAACAATGCAGACCTTGTAATTTCTGCGGGATCAAGTTTAGCTTCTCATGCATCAGACGCAGGAAAATTATATCCTCAAGCAAAAGTAATACAAATTGATCTTGATCCAAAACCAATCAATCAAGGTAGAGTATCCTCTCATTTGTGGATACAGGCGGATGTAAAAAAAACATTTAAAAAAATAAATTTTGAATTAAAAAATTTTGAAGACAAAATCATTACAGATTCAAAATGGAGAGATGAAAAGAAAATTAATCAAATCAAAACAAATTTACCCGATGCAAAAGAATTTAAAGTAAAAGAAGGTTATCTTGATCCAAGGTTAGTTGTTAGGGAGCTTGATAAAGTTATACCTAAAGATTTCTTTATGGTTAATTCTTCAGGTCATTGTTCCTACTACCCGGCTCATATGTTAGGTCGATCTCATGAAAACTTTTTAACGATTAGAGAATTTGGAGCAATTGGAAATGGATTATCTTACTCAATAGGTGCTGCCGTAGCTAAAAAAAATAAAAGAGTTGCGCTTATTGATGGTGATGGAGGTTTTTATATGCATATCCAAGAATTAGAAACTGTTGTTAGAAATAAGTTAAAAATGCTATTTATAGTATTGAATGATGAGGCGTATGGTTCAGAAATTCACAAGCTAAGACATGACGGTCTATCAGATGAGGGCGCAGTATTTGGTAAATCAAATTTAGAAAATATTGGCCAAGGTTTTGGTTTGCAATCAAAAAAAATTACTAAACTTCCAGATATTAAAACTGCTTTTGATGAATTCGAAAAATCTGAAAAATCTGCAATTTGGGATATTCCCATTTCAGACAATATCCTTTCTCCGGTTATGAGAAGGCTCTTAGAATCTAAAAAGAATTAATTAAGATTTTAGATTTTGCATATTTTGTACTAAATGCTTTGTAAATTCTGTAGTTGATAACTTTCCACCAATATCTGGAGTTCTAGTTTCAGGGTTGATTATGGTAACATCTATTGCTTTTTCAATTAATTGGGAAATTTTTTTTAATTGATCATTATTGTTCTTTTTACCTAACCAATCCAATAACATGGCTGTAGATCCAACCAATGAAACTGGGTTCGCAATATTTTTTCCTGCTATATCAGGAGCTGAACCGTGTTGTGCTTGGGCAATACAAAAATTATCACCTGCATTAATAGACTCGGCCAGGCCCAATCCTCCAGCAATTTCTGAAGCAGCATCAGATAAATTATCACCAAATAAATTAGTTGCTAAAATAACATCAAATACAGATGGATCTCTGATTATCATGGCTGACATCGAATCTACAATTTGCTCTTTATACTCAACATCAGGATACTTCTTTGATACCTCTCTTACACACTCAAGAAATAATCCATCACTATATCTAAGGATATTTGCCTTATGAATTGCTACTAGTTTTTTTTTTCTCTCTTGTGCATATTGGAATCCAATTTCAGCTATACGAGTAGAACCTTTTCTAGTTATGTTTCTTATAGAAATAGCAACATCTTTGGTTGGCATTAACTCTCCGACACCTAAATACATATTGCGATCAGAATAAAAACCTTCGGTATTTTCTCTCATCACTATACAATCTATGCCCATAGGAAATCTTGTTGATTTACCCAGCCTATTTTTTGCTGGTCTAACATTGGCATAAAGATCGAAATACTTTCTTATAACTCCCGAAGGATTCAAACCTCCTTCATTAGTTGGGGGGTAGTCATTGTGAGAACATGTACCAAGTATAATTCCATCGCACTTTTCGCCAATTTTTAAAATTTCATGTCTAAAAGTAGTTTTGTACTTTTCTAGGGATACAAATCCAATATCTTCGTAGATAAGCTCTACTTTCATATTAAACAAATCTAGCGCAGCTTTTAATACATCAACTGATGCTTTGGATATTTCTGGACCTATGCCGTCGCCCTCTAATACTAAAAATTTAAGATTATTCATTTGAACATTTTGTCTATATATTAATTAATATTTAAATAAAATGAAAAAGTCTAAACCTCATATAGTCAAAGAAAATAGGATAAAATCTATTAAAAGATTCGGTTCAGTAATAACAAAAATTTTTATAAGTAAAGATGTAGGTTCTAAATCTATGATCTCTGGAACAACAGTTATTCCAAAAAATAAATCTATTAATTTACATTATCATAACTGCGAAGAAGCGGTATTGATACTAGAGGGCAAAGCAACTGCTGAAATTAATAATAAAAAATATATTTTAAAGAAAGGTCAACTTAGCTGGATACCTGCTAAAATCCCACATCGATTTATAAACACTAATAATGAAAAATTAAAAATATATTGGACTTATTCAAGTGCTAATGCAACACGAACAGACGTATTAACTGGAAAAACAAATAGTATTTTAAATGAACATAAAAAAAAATAAAATAAAATTTAAATATAAAAAATTACAAAAATTTATAGAACAAATTTTTTATAATTGCGGATTAAATAGAAAAAGTTCGCAAGACGTTGCTTATGGTTTAATTAGAGCAGATCTAAGAGGTGTGTGGTCACATGGAGCTATTAGGACCGGAGTATACGCTAATAGAATTTTAAAAAAAAAGATTAATGTAAATCCAAAAATAAAATTAATAAAAAAATCAAGTTGTTCTGCACTTTTAGATGGGAATAACGGCATAGGATTTACAGTGGCGAAAACTGGAATTCAAAAATGTATCCAATTAGCAAAAAAAAATGGAGTTGGTCTAGTTGGTATAAAAAATAGTAACCATTTTGGAATGGCATCACTTTATATAGAGGAAGCAGTTAGGAATAATTGTGTTGCTTGGGTATTCACAAATGCATCTAAGGCTTTACCGCCTCATGGCGCGATGGAAGCACATTTTGGAACAAGTCCCTTTGCATTTGGGGCTCCAACTAAAAATAAAAATAAACCTTTTTTACTAGACATGGCATCATCGGGTGTTGCGCGCGGAAAATTAAAATTTGCTGCGATAAGAGGTGAAAAAATTCCTTTTGGTCTTGCGTTGGATAATAAGGGCAATCCAACAAATGATGGGGAAAAAGCTTGGAGTGGTATTATGTTACCTTTTGGTGGAATGAAAGGTGCTGGTATTTCATGGATGATGGATATTGTAGGTGGAATTTTTACTGGTTCAAATCATAGTGGTAATGTAAAAAATTTTATTAGTGATTTTTCTGGACCTGCTGGAGTTGGCCATCTAATGATTTGTATAAGATCTAATTTATTTCAAAGTCACAGCTCTTTTGTTAACAAAATGGAACAAGGTATAAAGAAAGTGAAAAAATTAAAGAAAGCAAAAGGGTTTAAAGAAATTCTTCATCCAGGTGAGCCTGAATACAGAAACTTTTTAAAAAATAAGAAATATGGAATTGAGTTTTCAATCGATCAATTAAAAGAATTAAATTCTTTAGCAAAAAAATTAAATATCAAAGAGCTTTTCTTAACTTAAAAGATAATTAAATATAAATTTTATTTTTTATTATATGCAGATTGACCAGCAATTTTACCAAATACGGCACCAGAGGTTAATCCACTACCTCCTGGATAATTAAAGTAAAATATCCCACCAATCATTTCACCTGCAGCATATAAGCCTTTGATAGGCTTCATAACCTTATTCAAAACTTGGCATTTATTGTTTACTCTTAGACCACCAAAGGTAAATGTTATTCCACATGTCACTCCATAAGCATAGAATGGAGCTGTATCAATTTTATTTGCCCAATTAGTTTTATTAATATTTAAGCCTTCAGTACACCTTCCATCTTTTATTGTGGGATCGTATTTAATATCATCTCTTATGGCCTGGTTAAATTCTTTAATAGTTTGCAAAGCTTTTGCACTATTCACGCCCGTAAGTTTTTTAACTAACTCTTCAAGAGTATTTGCTTTAACCATTGTGGCTGATTTAACATCATATTCGGGGTAAAGCATGTGTCGAACTTTTTGATCAAATATTTGCCAACCAATTTGATTTGGTTGTTTTATGACTTCTCGACCAAACTTTGCATAAGTATAATTTCTAAAATCTTCACCTTCGTCTACAAATCTTTCTCCGTTTGCATTTAAAACTATACCCCATGGGTAACTAATTTTTCTGTACTTATTGCTGATTTTTAAATCACTAAATTCAGGTCCGTTCATGTCATGAAAAACCGCATGACACCCTGACCAATTTCCATATGGAGAGGCTCCAATTTTTAAGGCCATAGTAAGTCCATCACCAGTATTATGTTTTGTACCTCTAACTTTTGCCATTTCCCATCCTGGACCAAGATATCTGGTTCTCATTTCTGAACTAGATTCAAAGCCACCACAGGCTAAAATTACAGACTTTGAAAAAATTTTTTGCGGCTTATTTTTCAATAAAGCTTCTACACCTTTGACGGTATTGTCTTCATAAATTAAATCAGTTACTGCAGTATCATATTGAACTTGAATTCCATTTTTTTTTACAATTTTTAATAATGAATCGATTAACTTTTCACCTTGACCATCAACTTCCAAAGTTAATCCACCCCAATATTTCATCACGCCATCAACTTTGAAAGATTGCCTGCCTTCAATTGGCTTAAATTTTAAACCTTTTTTACTTAACCAATGAATTGTTTCAAAACTTTTTGAGGTTAATATTTTTGACAATACTTTATCAGTTTTACCGTCTGTAACTTTTTGCATATCTTTTAAAAAGTCGCTTACGGAGTACTTTCCGTAATCAACACTATTAGAATTTTTTAAATCAGGAACAATTTTTTTTAAATCAGTGAAGCCATTGTAAGCAAATCTGTAAGCTCCATTGGTATATCTGCTATTTCCGCCTTTTTCCTTTTGAGAAGCTTTTTCTAAAACTAAAATTTTTTTGGCACCCTTATCTTTTGCTGATAATGCAGCCGAAAGAGCAGCATTTCCGGCACCAACAACTATTACATCATAATTAATCATATAATCGTATGTATTATATTTTTTTTTTATTTAAAGATAAAAATTATTTTACAATACGAAACTACTCATCTAATTTGAAATTAATGTCAGATTTCAAAAATAAAAAAATATCAGAGTGGAGAAAAATATTAGATCCAGAACAGTATATCATTATGCGAGAAGAAGGTACTGAAAGACCTGGTAGTAGTGAACTAAATGACGAAAAAAGAGAAGGAACTTATCACTGCGCAGGGTGTGATGCTTTATTATTCGATTCAAAATCAAAATATGAAAGTGGAAGCGGTTGGCCATCTTTTTTTGAGAGTAAATCAGACGTTTTTGATATAAAGATTGATAATCACATAGGGTATCCAAGAACTGAATATCATTGTAGTAAATGTGGCAGTCATCATGGTCATATTTTTGACGACGGCCCTGAACCAACTGGAAAAAGATTTTGCAATAATGGCAAAGCTTTAAAGTTTAAACCAAAGAATTAAATGGACGAAAATTTTAGAAATATTAGCAAAGTAGGGTTTATGAAACACAACGGTGGTTTAGAATTTAAAAAAATTTCAAGTAATGAATATAAGTTTCAAACTACAATTCAAGAATATCATATAAATGCAGGTGGTGTAACTCATGGAGGGTTTGTTATGTCCATGTTAGACTCTGGAATGGGTACCGCAGCTCATCAAGCAATTGATGGGAAGGCTGTAACTATTAGTTTAAATACTAATTTTATTGCAGGATCAAAAGTAGGTGATGTAATTTCTGGTTATGCAAAAATTAAAAAAAAAACTAGTTCACTGATCTTCATGTATGGTGAAATTAAAACTAACGAAAAACTTTTAGCGACTGCTGAGGGAATATGGAAAATTTTATAATATGAAAAATAAAGGAGCAACTGAAACTTTAGCTGATTTTGCTTATAATTTAAAATATGAAGATATACCCTCCCAAGTAATAAAAAAAATAAAATTATTATTTCTAGATGGGTTAGGCTGCTGTATACAAGGCAACACCCTTCCTTGGACTAAAAAAATTTCCAAAATATTAATAAACAGAAACAATTTAAAAGAATGTACAATAATTGGATCTAATACAAAAACTGATTTATTATCTGCAGTTCTTATAAACTCTACAGCTGGACACGGTTTTGAATCCGATGATATTCATAGAGAGTCAATTTTACACCCCAATTCAATTATTGTTCCGGTATCAATCAATGTAACTGAAAAAATTAAAAATATTAATGGAAAAAATTTTTTGACTGCAATTATCGCTGGCTATGAAATTGCAACCAGAATTGGTTCTGCTGCAGGTACTGAACTACTTTTAAGAGGATTTCACCCTCAAGGTACTCATGGAACTTTGGCATCTACAGTTACGGCAGCAAAACTAATGGGTTTAAGACCACAACAAATAATGCACTCCATAGGTATTGCCGGATCATTGGGCTCTGGATTAATGGCTGCTCAAGAAGGGGCAATGGTAAAAAGATTGCACTCTGGCAGAGCAGCAGAAGCAGGTGTTTTAGGTGCACAATTAGCTCAAGATAATTTTACTGGGATCCCAAATATAGTTGAAGCTGAATATGGAGGCTACTTATCGAGCTTCTCAGGTGAAAATAGATTTTCAAGAGCAATAAAAAATTTAGGCAAATATTGGGAATGCGAAAATACAGGCATCAAACCCTATGCTTCCGTTACGAGTATTCACTCTGCATTAGATTGTTTAAAAAAAATAATGAATGAACAGTCTCTTAAATCTACTGATATTAAAGAAATTAAAGCAAAAATTAGCAAACCAACTTATGTACATTGTGCGTGGGAATATAATACTCAAAGTATTACATCTGCTCAAATGAATATTTATTATGGACTTGCCATGATGGCTCTGGAAGGTGAACTATTTGTTGATCAATTTAAAGAGGACAAAATATCAAATCCAGATGTGTTAAAATTTATGAAAAAAATTAAAGCTGAAGTTGATCCAGAAATTGAAAAACTGGGTCATGAATTTAGGCATATGGCATCTTTAGAAGTTACTACAACAAATGGTAAAAAAATTGTACATACAGAAAAGTATAGAAAAGGATCACCTGAAAATCCAATAAGCGATGATGATGTTATCAAAAAATATTATAGTTTAGCAAAATTTCAAATTGATCAAAATAAGTCTGAACAATTGCATGAAAGAATTGAACGCTTAGATACTTTAAATGATCTTAGTAATTTTTTACACTAAAATTTAGTTTAATATTCTGATTGGTTTCCCATCAATAAATGCCTGCAAATTCTCAGCCATTTGCGTATAAAATTTAGAATAATTTTCAAATGTGACGTAACCAATGTGTGGTGTTAAAAATGCATTAGGTAAAAATCTTAATTTATGATTTTCTGGTAACGGCTCATGAGCATAGACATCAATGCCTGCTCCAGCAATTTTTTCTTCTTGCAAAGCTCTAACGAGATCATCTTCATTAATAATAGGTCCTCTTGAAGTATTTACAAGAAACGCTGTTTTTTTCATTTTGCAAAGATCCTCATATTTAATCAAGTCTTTACTTCGTTCGCTCAATATATAATGAATTGTTATAAAATCAGACCGAGCTAATAATTCATCTTTGGTAACAGCTAATGCACCATTCTCTTCAGCATGCGCCATTTTAAGATTTTCACTCCAAGCAATTACCTCCATGCCAAAAGCTTTACCGATTTTTGCAACCTGACAACCTAATTTACCTAGGCCAATGATACCAAGGGTTTTATCTTTCAATTCTACACCAAGTGTTGTCTGCCAATATCCTTGGTACATATTTTCTGTTTCTTCTCTTAAATTTCTTGCCAAACCTAATATTAATGCCCAGGTTAATTCAGCTGTTGGGTTTTTATTCCCATCTGTTCCAGAAACAACAATATCTTTAGATTTCGCATACTCCATATCAATAGCTAAATTTCTCATACCACTAGTTGCAATGAATTTTAAACTGGGACAGCCATCGATCAACTTTTTCGTTATTGGAGTTCTTTCTCTCATAATTAATAAAGCATCAAAGCTATTTAAATTCTCTATAGCTTGATCTTCATTTTCAAAGGGTTGTGAAAAGACCTTAATATCACAAAATGTGTTCAAACTTGACCAATCAGCGAGTTGCTCAGCAACTCCCTGATAATCGTCAAGTATTGCAACTTTCATTAAATATTATTTAGACAAAAGTTTGCTTAATTTTGAAATATCTTTTAGTTTTTCCAGATTTCTTACAGTTTCTATAATTGCCTTAGATTTACTTAGTGGCCATTTAGCAAATTCGCAACAACCTAAAAACTTATCTGCGACTTCGTCATAAGACATAGGAATCATTGGACTGCCTTTTCCAAAATCACCTCTTCCAGAAATTTTCTTTCCATTTTTAAGATAGATATCAATGATAGTTGTCATTTTATCATATCCTGCAGCCTCTGCAATTTTGTTTTTGTAGAAATTAATTTTTCTAAGCATATTTTGAACATCAGGTTTATTAATTCTTTTGTCTTGATATTCAGGAATATAAGCTCTTCTTTGGACTAATAAAATTGCCATAGAATATTCCATACTAAATTTCGCTTGGAATTCATTAGTTGGTCTATGGTGAATTAGAGCATTTTGCATATTATGATTTGTTCCAACGTCAACTTTAACAACATCTTGAGGTTTAATGTCATGCTTTAATATTAGCTCTAACATCTTTGTCATTCCAGGATGAGTTAAAGATCCACATGGATGAGGTTTAATAGATATCCCTGGCTTAGCAAAAGTCCAAGGTCTACCTAGTTGTCCTTTGATAGAATTTAAATTGTAACCACCACCGTGTGCTTGAAAAAATCCTCTTGGTGACTCTAAAATTTTATCAGTTGCTGACCATCCAAATCCAACTAGATCGCAAGCAACAACCCCGCTCTCCGCTGCTCTACCAGCATGCAAAGGCTTTGTCATTGTACCAAAATTTTCTCTTAGACCTGCAC
>CBFHID010000002.1:124079-125606 GCA_965655895.1 Candidatus Pelagibacteraceae bacterium
AAGAGCTGCAAATCTTGAAGTTACTTTCATTTTTGAACCTATAACAGTTGCTCGCCCTTTTGCTGAATTTTGCTTAATATGTTTGAACAAATAATCCCCTGTTCTCGCTACTGATCCTGACAGAGCAAGGCCAAAGCCATCTAGAATATGTTTTTTTGCTAGCTCAACTACATTTTTTGGAATTTTATTATATGAATTTTTTTTTACAAACTCTGCTACGTATTTTGTTAAATTTTTTCCCTTATCTGATTTGATATTAGGTGTGTAAGCTTTTCCCATCTTATAATCTCCCCTATTTATTAAAAAACATAGTTCTGCAAAAAAATTATAGATTGTCAATAAATTTTATAATATAAAATGTGGTTTCACATTGTAAAACATATGAGTACAATTAAAGTTTTAGACAAAGCATTTCAAATTTTAAATTCTTTTGATGATGCAAATAAAAGTATTTCCCTAAAAGATTTGACTATTATTACTCAATTGAACAAATCAACTATTTTAAGGATATGTAACTCACTCATAAAACATAACTTTCTAATTAAAAATGAAATCAATGGGAGTTACCGATTAGGTCCGGGAAGTTGGAAATTAGGTTCAATTTATAATTCAAATTTCAAAATTGGAAATGAAATTAAAGAAATTTTAAATCAAATTTGTGAAGCAACTGGTCAGTCAACTGGTTATTGGGTAAAAGCTGGGAAAAAAAAAGTTTGCTTGTATAGGGTGAATTCAAAGTCGGAACTGAATCATTATGTCGTTGAAGGAACTACATTTGAATTAAGTTCCGCAACAGGTAAAGTACTTTTAGCATATACAGAAAATCACAAAGAATTAAGGGTTATGATTGAAAAAAAAGGTTATATTTTTACCGCAGGTGAAAGATTAGATAATATTGCAAGTGTAGCAGTACCTGTGTTTGATAAAAAGGGAAAATTCAAAGGAACCATTAGTGTATCTGGATGGAAACAATTTTTTACAAATAAAACGGTACCAAAATATTATAAAATTTTATCTAGCTACTCAAATGAATTAAAGGCATTATTATCAAATGAATAAAAAAACATCACTACTAAAAAAATATTTAAAAGATGGTAAATGTTATTCATTGCCAACTTGCCATGACCCAATATCTGCAAAATTAATAGAAAAAAAAGGTTTCAAAATATCTTTTATTGGTGGCTTTGCATTATCATCTGCAAGCTTAGGTTATCCTGATGCTAGTCTAATAACACAAAAAGAATTGGTAGATGCTACAAAAATTATTTGCAACCATACAAACCTTCCTATCATTGTTGATGCAGACACAGGCTTTGGTGGTCTTGCTAATGTGTATAGAACAGTAAAAGAATTAGAAATTGCAGGTGCATCTGGGCTAGTTTTAGAAGATCAAGTTTTTCCTAAAAGATGTGCACTAACAGATAAAGTTAAACTATTAAATTTAAAAGATGCTAAGGAAAGATTGTCAACTGCAATAAAAGCTGCAAGGGAAAATAAAAATATTTTTATAATTGCACGTACAGATGC
>CBFHID010000002.1:125769-126572 GCA_965655895.1 Candidatus Pelagibacteraceae bacterium
GTAAAGTTTAGTATAAAAGATGTTAGTAAAAATAAATTTAAGTTTGCATTATTTTCTCAACAGATATTAAACGGCTATATTGACTCAACAAAGAAAACATTAGAATTGATTAAAAAAAATAAAATTCCAAAATCTATTAATAAAGCAAGTGATACTCTTTCACTTTTGGAATTTGAAAAATATTTAAAAATTGAAGAAACAAAAAAATAATAATGTTAGAATATTTTCAGGCTATCAAAAAAAGTTATAAAAGTATCATAATTGGAGCTATAGGAGGATATATAGGAACCTTAATAGGCTTACCTTTGCCATGGCTACTTGGTGCACTTTTACTGAACCTATTTGTATCTTTTACAAGTTATAAAATAACCTTTGATAAGAAAATATTTTTACCAGTATTGCTTGTCATTGGAGTTATCTTAGCAGGTTCATTCAATATCTCACTTTTGTACAAAATACATTTATGGGTCTACTCATCTATCGCTATGATTATATGTACAATTCTCGGTTCAATATTTGTAGCTTGGTACTTTTACAAAATTTGTAAATTCAGGAAATTAGTAGCTGTATTAGCTGGGTTGCCTGGAGCTTTTGTGGTCATTGCTGCTGCAATCAATCAAATGACAGATAGTAAAAAAGAAAGTAGTCAAGTTGTTATTCCCCAAGCAACTAGAGTATTGTTTATTGTATTAATCTTGCCATTTGTATTTGTAACTCAAGTCGGATACCAGGAGATATCGTCTCATGGAAATATTCCAAGTTATAGTTTCAGATACTTTGCAGAACTAATATTTCTTTTAGGA
>CBFHID010000002.1:126881-130748 GCA_965655895.1 Candidatus Pelagibacteraceae bacterium
TTTTTAAGCTTTGCGCCAGGAGGATTGCATGAAATGGTAGTAATAAGTATTGCGTATGACATTGATCCACTTTTTGTCACCTATCATCACTTCTTAAGAATATTTTTAATTATATTTTCAATACCATTTATATTGAAATTTTTTTCTAAACATTAATCCCAAATTTTTTTTAATCGATCAACTCTGCCGCAACCATTTTTATACAATTTATATCTAATTGGATTTTTTTTATAATAATCTTGATGATAATCTTCTGCAGGATAAAAAACATCTAACTTTTTAATGTGGGTTGCAAAATTTGATATATCTGGTTTGCCTAATTTTTTTTTAGATGCTTCGAAGGCATTCTTCTCTTCATCATTTTGGTAGAATACTGCAGATAAATAGCTGGAACCTTTATCGCAAAATTGTCCTTGAGCATCATAAGGATCGATATTTTTCCAAAAAACATCGAGTAATTGATCATAGGAAATTTTTTGGGAATCGTAGACGACTTCAACAGCCTCATAATGCCCTGTTTCTTTGTATGTTACTTGTTCGTAAGTAGGGTTTTTTATCTGGCCGCCTGTATATCCAGAAATTGCACTTATAACTCCTGGAGTTTTTTCAAATGCTTCTTCAACACACCAAAAACAACCGCCAGCAAAATATGCTTTTTTTTCATTAGCCATCGTCCAACTATTTAAACTAAATATGATGAAAAAAAAGATTATAAATTTTTTCACCTGTAAAATACACCTCTTTGCCTCAATAACTCTCTAAAAAGTTTTGGATGAGGTTTAAAAGATTTTCTTCCATGAAGCATAAAGTAATTATTTGAAAAAATAGAATAACCAGGTGGCAATTTAAATACTATATGTTTGCTACTGCCTTCTAAAGATTCAGATAAGCGATTTAAATACAAACCTTGATTTAAACTCTGAGGTTCTGGGAATTGATCAATATATGAAATAATAGGCTTACCACTCTTATCTGTTGAAAAGATAGGATGCTCTATTTTGTAATCAACATTTTTACTTTTTGGTGATCCCCAAATAAAATTTTCTTTGCCGATTGGGTCTTTAAAGAATTGTTCACAATCTTCCCAATCATCCAAATGAAGTAATGTACTTTCTCCTCCTTCTGAATTCTCTTCTTTAATTTTCATCATCAATAACCAATCAGTTTTTTCTTTAACGTATGTTCCGTCAGTATGAAGATCTAATTTTTTTGCTGCTTTTCTTAAATAGCTATCACTATTATCAGTATTCTTTACCTCAAACCTTGCATAATATTTTCCATACATTGAGTCATAATTGGGTATACCAACCAAATGAGTTAGGGCAGTAGAGAGTTTTACAAGAAAGTCTGTATCATATTTTTTACTATCCATACTTTCTGGTCCGATTACAAAAGCTCCCTGCTGTCTATTTTGCAATATTGTTTTAATCAAAATTTGAATTTTTTGATTAAAAATTTTATTAAAAATATCAGTTATATGAAATCTCAAAAAAGGCTTATATTCAATATCCAAAAGATCGTATTGATCAAACTGTTCTTTAACCTGATCTAAAAAACTATTTTCAATTTTAATATCAATCAGTCTTGGGCTCGATAGATGATTGCTTATATTTAACCCTTTAATTTTTTCCATTATAAAAAATGATTGAATAACATAAAACTTATTGTGCTACTTAAAATAGCTAATATCACATTTTTTTTAAATGAAAAATAAGCAACTAAAACAACAATTGTAGCAAGTATTCTGCTGAATGTTGTAGCTTCATTTAATATCCCTGAGGGAAACATTATGATTCTTGCTATAACTGCGGAAATAACTGCAATTGATACACACTTAATCCAAATAAAAATTGGACTATCAGCATTAATATTTCTCGCACTAAAAACGCCAAATGCCCTACAAAAATAAGTACCAAGACTTGCTACAAGAATTGATAAATAGATAAAATGACTATTCATTTCTTTCCTTCCTAAAAATAAAATATCCTAAAGTTCCAGATGCTATTCCAGCAATAAGCACCGACCATCCTGGGAAAAAATTATTTAATAAAATACTTAATGTTGCTCCGAAAAAAATAGAAAAAAACATTTTTTTTTCTTTTAAATTGCTAATTGTCATAATCAAAAAATACATAGGATTAATAAATACCAATCCTATTAAAACTTCATGAGATACAAGATTGGAAAATAAAAAACCTGCAACTGTACATAAAATTGAATTAAACCATAAAAATCCACCTAAACCGATAAAATAATTCAATTTGTCTTCTTGCTTAATTTTTTTGTGAACTGCAAACATATTGAACCAACTAGTTACAGCAACAAAATGAGCAGCTAAATACTGTTTCCACTTAGGGGTAGTAGTCTCCCTTATTACTGGCATAATATTTACAGTCATCGGATACAGTCTACTATTAGTAAGAAGCACAGCTAAAAAAACGTTTAGTAATGTTCCCCCTGCTAAAATAGTTTCTGCCATAACGAATTGGCCAGGAAGAGCAAATGTAAATAATGTTGAAAAAAAACTCTGGTAAATATCAAAACCAGCACTTTTTAAAAAAGCACCAAATGCAAACATACTAGAGCCTAGCCCCAAAGCTGGGACACCAATTGCGTGCTTAATACCGTCTTTAAATGATTGAGATGAAAACAATTTTTAGATTATCCTCCAAGGAATAATCTACCGACATCTGGGTTATTTAGCAATTCATCTCCCTTACCAACGATTGCCAATTCTCCCGAAACTAAAACATATCCAATATCTGCAAACTCGAGACCTTTTTTTGCATTTTGCTCAACTAAAATAATTGTTTTCTTCTCATTTTGTTGAAGGTCTTTTAAAATTTCAAATACCATTTCAATATATCTTGGTTCTAAACCAATTGATGGTTCGTCAACTAATAAAACACTAGGTTTCATAACCAAAGCTCTTGAGATTTCTAATAGCCTTCTTTCACCACCAGATAAAACTTTAGCAGGTTGGTTTCTTCTATTTCTAAGTCTTTCATATTTTTCTAATACTCTTTGAGCTTCTTCATAAGCTTCTTCTGTTTTATCTTTTGTATAGCCTCCCATTAATAAATTTTCCTCAACGGTCATATCTGGGAATACAGAGTTATCTTGCAAAATATACGCAATACCGAATGACTTTAATTTCTCAGCTGGTGTTACATTTGTAACTTCTTTTCCATCAATATTAATTTTTCCTGAAAAGATATTTGTAAAACCATAAATAGAATGAAGAATAGTTGACTTACCTGCTCCATTTGGGCCAATTAAACAAAGTGATTGGGCTTTGCTGCATAATAAATCTATATTATGCAAAATTTCCATTTTACCATATCCAGCTGTTAAACCTTCAATTGTTACATGTGTTTCTCCAGATGAGAGTTTTTCTAAATCTGATTTAGTTGGTTTTGTACCTAGTACTGAATATTGGTCTGCCATTATTGTGCTCCTAAATAAGCATCAATTACCCGCTTATCATTTTTAATTTGATCTGGATTTCCTTCAGCTAAAAGTTGACCGTGTGCTACACAGAAAATTTTTTGAGCTAATTGCATAATAACTTTCATATTATGCTCGATCACCAAAAGTGTTATTCCGTACTCTTTATTAACAGAAATTAGTCTTTTAATGATGCCGTTAATTAAGGTGGGATTAATCCCTGCAGTTGGCTCATCAAGCAATAACATTTTAGGATCACTCATTAATGCCATGGCTAACTCTAAAAGTTTTTGCTGACCGAAAGATAAATCTCCAGCCCTTAAATTTCTTTTTTGATAAAGCCCTACAAATTTTAAAATATCTTCTGCCTTTGCTGTTAAATCAGCGGGTATTCCTGAAAAAACAGTGAAAATAGTTTCA
>CBFHID010000003.1:0-66151 GCA_965655895.1 Candidatus Pelagibacteraceae bacterium
TGTTAAGAAAAAAGGAGATGAAAACCCCAGTGTAATTGCGTGCACTTTACTTCCTTATAAACAGGAATTTGACCTAGGAGACACACTCAAAGAATCGATGAAAAAAATTTACCTTAATCATCCACACTGTTCAAAATTTTGTGTTTTGGGTGGTTCTAGTTGTAGTTAATGACTAATAGAATTTTTAAAATTGTTATTATTTTAATTTTTGTAGGAACTATTTCATTTGGGCTACTTTTTGATTATAGCCAATACTTTTCTTTTGAAACGATTAAAAACCAACATGATAAATTAAATGAATTTATCAAATCAAATTACTCTTTATCTATTGTGATGTTCTTCATTATTTATGTAATAGTGACAGCATTTGCGTTACCCTTTGGCGCATTAAAAACAATCTTGGCTGGAGCTCTTTTTGGGTTAATTCCGGGGGTAATACTAACATCATTTGCAAGCTCAATTGGGTCAACTTTATGCTTATTGATGTCCAGGTTTGTTTTAAGAGATTATGTAGAAAAAAAACATTCAAATTACATAGAAAAAATAAATGAAGGAATTAAGAAAGATGGCATTTATTATTTATTTTTCCTAAGATTAAGTCCGATATTCCCGTTCTTTGTTATTAACTTAGTATTTGGGTTAACCAAAATGAAAGCATTTACTTTTTATATAGTATCTCAAATTGGTATGTTAATTGGAACTATCATTTTTGTTAATGCAGGGGTTCAATTATCAAGAATTAATAAAATTTCGGATATATTAAGTATCGAGATAATTATTTCATTTATATTGATAGGCTTGGTTCCGTTAATTATAAAGAAATTGATAGAAAAATTTAAAAAATGAATAATGATATTACCAATTATATTAAAACAGAATGTGGGTTATCAGAGTATTATTTGCTAAAAGCAAGAAAAGGTTTTTTTAATAAACTAAGATTCTATTGGTTTGTGGCAATAGCTACTATTAGAGATCTACCTAAAAAAAAGCCAGAATTTAAGGATAATTAGTATTTACAAAAGAAATTATTTAACTATAAGACTTATCAAGCGCTGATTTAGATCAAATTGCGGGCGCTATATAAAAACTGCTAAAGCGATTTTGACCACCGCTTTAGCCGGTGGTTTTTTTTTACCCACCGGAAAATTTGAAACAAAATTATGAATAAAGAATTAAAATTTAGTTTTGAATTTTTTCCTTCAAGGAACGCAGATGATGAGCGGGCCGCTTGGGAAAGTTTAAAAAAATTAGAAAATTTTGAACCCCAATTCTTCTCTGTTACTTTTGGTGCAGGTGGAGGAGAAAGGTTAAAAACTGATAGTTTAGTTAAAAAAATTAAGAAAGATAGCAAAGTACCTGTTGCTGGACACCTCACTTGCGTAGATATGTCAAAAGATGAGATCAACGATTTAGCTTTAAGTTGGTTTGAGAAAGGAATTACAAGAATAGTTGCTCTTAGAGGTGATGTGAGAAACTCAGGAGAAAGATATAAGCCTCATCCAAATGGTTATCAAAATGCAGCAGATATGACAGCTGGCTTAAAAAAATTAGCTAATTTTGATATTTCAGTTGCAGGCTATCCTGAAACACACCCTGATTCAAAAAATAAAACTTTTGATCTAGACAATTTAAAAAGGAAAGTAGATGCGGGGGCAGACAGAATAATTACTCAATTTTTCTTTGACGAAAATATTTTTTTAAGATTTAGAGATGATGTAGCTAAAGCTGGTATTAATATCGAGCTTATTCCAGGTATCATGCCAATTCAAAATTACAATAGAGTTAAAAACTTTAGCAATAAATGTGGAACAAGTGTCCCATTATGGATTGAAAAAGAATTTGAGGGTTCAGAAAAAAATCCAGAAATACAAAAAATGATTGGTTCTAGTTTAGCAACAGATTTAGTTAGAAAGCTTCAGAAAGAAGATGTTAATGAATTTCATTTTTATACTTTGAATAAGTATGAACTAAGTTATGCAGTCTGCTCAAGATTACAATCTTATAAAAAATTTTTACAAATTAAAAACAATAAAGAAAAAATAGGAGAAATAAGAATATGATTACAACTGCAACAATAGGATATCCAAGAATAGGTCCAAAACGAGAATTAAAAAAAGTTTTAGAGAGTTATTGGAAAGGAGATGTTGATGAATTTGAATTACAAAAAACCGCAAAAGAACTTAGAAAAAATGTTTGGAAAGTACAAAAAGATAATGGAATAGATTTAATAACGTCTAATGATTTTTCATTTTATGATCAGATTTTAGACATGATTTGCTTACTTGGTGCAGTTCCAAAAAGGTACAAATGGAGTGGTAATAACGTAGATTTAAAAACTTATTTTGCTATGGCTAGAGGATCGCAAACTAAAGATCTAGATGTGGGTGCGCTTGAAATGACAAAGTGGTTTGATACAAATTATCATTACCTGGTTCCAGAACTAGAAAAAGACCAAACTTTTAAAATTAGTTCAAATAAACCTTTTGATGAGTATGAAGAAGCAAAATCTTTTGGTTTTGAAACTAAACCAGTTTTAATTGGTCCAATTACATTTTTATTGCTGTCAAAGTCTGTAGATGGATCAAATACCATTGAATTATTAGATAAAGTATTACCAGTATATTTAGAGATAATTAAAAAATTAAATGAAATAGGAGCAAATTGGATACAAATTGATGAGCCTATTTTTGTTAAAGATTTAGATCAAAATATTATTTCTAAAATAAAAAATACTTTAAATAAAATTAAATCTGCAGCGGGCAATTCTAAAATTCTTTTAGCTACTTATTTTGAAAGTATTGATCAAAAAATTAAAGAAGAAATTTTTAACTCTAATATAGATTGCGTACATCTTGATTTAGTTAGAGGAAAAAAGAATTTTGAATATATTAAAAATTCAAATAAAAATCTGTCTCTTGGTGTGGTAAATGGAAGAAATATTTGGAAATCTGACTTAACAAAAATTATTGAGCAATTAAAAACTATAGAGAATGATATTATTATTTCAAGCTCATGTCCTTTGCTCCATACACCTTATGATTTAGATTTAGAAACTAAGGTTCCGGAGGATATAAAAAGATGGTTAGCTTTCTCAAAGCAAAAGTTGCAAGAATTAAATACACTAAAAGAAAATATTAATAATGGAAAAGAAAAAGAAAAGCTTGCTCTAAACAAATCAGACATTCAAGATAGAATTCAGTCTGAACTAATACATGACGAAGCCGTAAAATTAAGAATTAAGACAATTAATGATCAAGTATTAAATCGTTTATCTAAATATGAAGAAAGAGCAAAAATTCAAAAAGATATTTTTAATCTCCCTCTCTACCCCACAACAACCATAGGCTCTTTTCCTCAAACAAAAGATATAAGACAAGCTAGAGCAAAAAATAGAAAAGGTGAACTATCCAATCAAGATTATGAAAAATTTTTAGAAGACAAGACTATTGAAACAATTAGACAACAAGAAGATTTGGGTATTGATGTAATTGTTCATGGTGAATTTGAAAGAAACGATATGGTTGAATATTTTGGAGAGAATCTAAAAGGTTTCACATTTACATCGAGTGGCTTTGTTCAAAGTTATGGGTCAAGATGTGTCAAGCCTCCAATTATTTTTGGAGATGTGTCAAGGCCCAACCCTATGACTGTTAGATGGTCAAAATTTGCACAAGAGCAAACTAGCTCAATCGTAAAAGGTATGCTCACTGGACCTATAACAATTTTACAATGGTCATTTGTTAGAGATGATCAACCAAGACAAACTACTGCTGAACAAATTGCATTTGCTATACGTGATGAAGTTGCTGATCTTGAAAAAAATGGAATACGAATGATACAGATAGATGAGCCTGCCCTAAGAGAAGGCTTGCCGTTGAAAAGAAGTGATTGGGCTAGTTATTTAAAATGGTCAGTCAATGCATTTAAAATTTCTTCTGCGGTCGCTAAAGATGAAACACAAATTCACACTCATATGTGCTATGCAGAGTTTGAGGATATTATAGACTCAATTGCAGCACTTGATGCGGATGTTATTTCAATTGAAACATCAAGATCTAGAATGGAGCTATTAAAAACTTTTGAACAATTTAAATACCCAAATGAAATTGGGCCAGGAGTTTATGACATACATTCGCCGAGAGTTCCAAAAAAATCAGAAATGATTGAACTTATTAAAAAAGCATCAAAACAAATTGATCCCAAAAGACTATGGGTCAATCCAGATTGTGGGCTTAAAACAAGAGGTTGGCCAGAAACTATAGATGCGCTTAAAGAGATGGTAGCTGCAGCTAAAGAGTTAAGAGGATAAATTGAATAACAGAGATACCAATCTCATTCGTGGAGGTTTGCAAAGATCTGAATTTAAAGAAACGTCAGAGGCACTATTTTTAAACTCTGGCTTCGTATATGATAGCGCTGAGCAAGCTGAGGCGATCTTTAAAGGCGAGCAATCTGGATATCAATATTCAAGATATGCAAATCCCACTGTAGACATGTTTGAAAAAAAATTAGCTTTGCTCGATAAGTCTGAAAGTTGTTTTGCTACAGCAAGCGGAATGTCTGCTGTTTTTGGAGCGATGATGTGTCAGTTAAAAAGTGGAGACCATATTGTATCAGCATCCGCATTATTTGGATCTTGTAGATACATAGTAAAAGATATTTTACCTAGATATGGAATAGAAGTTACATTTGTTGATGGGAATAATTTAGATTCTTGGAAAAAAGCAGTTAAAAAAAATACAAAAATATTTTTTTATGAAACAGTATCAAATCCTTGTTTAGAAATAATTGACATTGAAAATGTACAAAACATCGCGAAGGAAAATAAAATCATTACTCTTGTCGATAATATATTTGCCTCTCCGATACTTACAACTCCCAAAGACTTTGGTGCAGATATAATTGTTTATTCAGGAACCAAGCATATTGATGGTCAAGGTAGAGTTATGGGTGGCGCAATACTTAGCTCGAAAAAATTTAAAGAAGAAATTTTAAAACCTTTTCTAAGACATACAGGTCCATGTATTAGTCCTTTCAATGCATGGGTCCTGTTGAAAAGTCTTGATACAATTGAACTAAGGGTTAATAAACAGTCTGAAAATGCTTATGAAATTTCAAAGTTTTTAGAAAAACAAAATAATATAGATAAAGTTATTTATCCTTTCTTAGATAGCTTCCCCCAAAAAAATCTTGCAGAAAAACAAATGTCTAAGGGAGGAACTATGGTTTCTTTTTACATTAAAGGAAATAAAGAAGATGCGTTTAAAGTTATTAATAAACTTAAAATATTTGATATTTCAAATAATTTAGGAGATACAAAATCATTAGTTACTCATCCCGAAACTACTACTCACAGAATCGTAGAAGAAAACGAAAGATTAAGACTAGGTATTACAGGCAATTTGATTAGGTTATCAATTGGTCTTGAAAATATCGATGACTTAAAAAAAGACCTAGAACACTCTTTAAAATATTAGATCAAATCTTATTTCAGACATGATTAAATTATAATTAATTAGAATGTCCAAATTTTTATTGACGATTTTTATACTTTTCTTGCCGTTAAAGGCATTTGCAAATTCATGTCCTATTCTAATTAAAGAAATTGATAAAGTTTTAGAAGAAACAAAACAAATCTCAAAAGAACAACTTATTGAAATTAAACAACTTAGAGATCAAGGTGAAAAAGCCCATAAAGAGGGTGATCACAAGGAATCTGAAGAACTATTAAAACAAGCTTTGGATTTACTTGATAGTTAATAATCTTGCCTAAGTATTGCCAAACAATCTTTAAAACACCGTCATAATTAATTTTTATTATCAAAATATGGAAAAAATAAAATTAATAAAATTAGCTGAAACAGATCCAATTCAAATTAACAACAAAAAAAACTTTTTCTTTTCTAAAAGTTTGCAATTCTTATTAGGTGCTAATTTATTTGTATTGGCATTAATATATTTTACTATTTACTAAGTTTTAACCATAAACTTAATAATAAAGAAAAAGATTGGTCTAGGTAAAACTCTAATAAACTTAAACAATATGCTCATTACAATTGGGAAAGTAATGTCGTATTTCCTTTTTTCTAAACCTCTAAAAATTATACTTGCAGCTTTTTCTGGAGACATCAAAAAAGGCATTTGAAAAGTATTTTGATCAGTTAATCTTGTTTTAACAAATCCCGGATTAATTAAACTGACATAAATATTATGTTTCTTGCAATCATTAAAGATCGACTCAGAATAATTCATCATGGCAGCTTTACTTGGTCCATACCCTGAGGAATTTGGCAGACCAAAGAAACCAGCCAAAGAACTTATCATCGCAACGTGACCACTGCCCTGTTCTTTCATTTTAGGAAGTACTTTTGACATAACATGTATCAATCCCATAAAATTAACTTCAAGTGTTTTTCTATAAAGCTCAATGTCTAAATCAAATGTATTATTTGGCTTATAAAATCCGCTTGAATAAACTACTAAATCTAATTGACCCAATTGATCTATTATATTCTGTAAAACAGTTTGTGTTTCATTTAAATTTGTTACATCGATTTTTTTTGTAATTATATTTGTGGTAGAATTAGACAAGTTTTCAGTGATCTCTTGGAATTTGTCTTCACTTCTACCTAGAATAATTAAATTTTTGGATCTTCCTAAATATTTTTTTGCAAGCTCGAAACCTATTCCAAAAGTACCACCTATAATTATGACGTTCATTGTATTTTGATATTTAATGTATATATATAAAATATAAACAAATTATTATGGCATCAAGAGACGAATTAGATAGTTTTGGAAAAATCAAAGTACCTTCGGATAAATATTGGGGTGCCCAAACGCAAAGATCCCTAAAAAATTTTAAAATTGGTAAAGTTAATGTACCTCTTGAACTTATACATGCTATCGGAATTGTTAAAAAATCTGCAGCGATAGTTAATGAAAAATTTAAAGATTTAGACCCAAAAATTTCAAAGATAATTCAAAAAGCTGCTGATGAGGTAATTTCTGGAAAGCTTGATGAACATTTTCCATTAAAAGTTTGGCAAACAGGTTCTGGAACTCAAACAAATATGAATGTGAATGAGGTGATTTCAAATAGAGCTATTGAAATTATGGGCGGAAAGCTTGGTTCAAAAAAACCAGTCCACCCAAATGATCATGTAAATATGTCTCAATCAACAAATGATACATTTCCTACAGCAATGCATATTTCAATTGCCATTCAAACTACAAAAAAGCTTGTACCAGCTTTGATAAAATTAGAAAAAGCATTGGCAAAAAAAGTTAAACAATTTGAAAATATCGTAAAAATTGGAAGAACTCATCTTCAAGATGCAACACCGTTAACGCTAGGACAGGAGTTTTCAGGTTATCAAACCCAAGTAAAACATTCTCTTGAAAGAATAAAAATATCTTTAAAAGAAATTTACTTTTTAGCTCAAGGCGGAACCGCTGTTGGAACTGGTATCAATTCGAGAAAAGGTTGGGATAAAAAAATTGCATTAGAAATTAGAAAAATAACGAAACTTCCATTTCAAACTGCAAAGAATAAATTTGAAGCACTCGCAAGTCATGACCCTGTAGTAAACTTTTCAGGCAGTCTAAATACTACTGCAGTAGCTTTAACAAAAATTGCTAACGATATTAGATTTCTGGGATCAGGACCAAGAGCCGGATACTCTGAACTTGAATTGCCAGAAAATGAACCTGGCTCATCTATCATGCCAGGTAAAGTTAATCCTACTCAATGTGAAGCAATAACAATGGTATGTACAAAAGTAATCGGAAATCATACGGGTATTACCATTGCAGGAACACATGGACACTTTGAGTTAAATGTTTTTAAACCAATGATTGCATACAATGTTTTACAATCAATTGATTTGATTGCAGATTCAGTAAATTGTTTCGTAGATTATTGTGTAAAAGGAATTAAACCAAATAAAAAGAAAATTGATGAACTTTTAAATAATTCTTTAATGCTCGTAACAGCATTGTCACCAAAAATTGGTTATGACAATGCGAGCAAGATTGCAAAAACTGCTCACAAAAATGGTACTACCTTAAAAGAAGAAACATTAAAGACCGGTTTAATAAATGAGCTAGAATATAATAAAATTGTTGATCCAAAAAAAATGGTTAAGCCTAAATAAATTAAAATAAGTTAAAGTATCGAGATATATTAAATAAGTTTGCTAATTTTCCTGAAATAATTGAGGTGTTCAGAGTGGTACTTAATTTCTTCAGTTCATTATCATTAAATTGTTTATCAGTAAAATTTTCTTCTACAGTAACCTTTGATTTGTCAATATTTAACAATCCTTTTGACTTTAATTTAAATTCTTTATTATTAATTTTATTAACTAAAGATTTATCTAAACAAACCAAGGTACAAAGATTTTTTATATTTGATGTTTCAAATATTAAATCATAAAAAAAGAGATTATCTTTTTGATAAAGAATATTTCTACCTTTAACATTTAATTTATTTACATCAGACTCTAGATTAAAATTATCAAGTACCATATCTCCTTTAATAAAATTAATGGTAATTTTTGCATTATCAAAAATACCTTCTTTTGTTTTCATATTTTCAAATAATAAAGAAACTTTAGCATCAAAAATATTAGTTAAAACAAATAGATTTTCTTGAAGGAACTTTTCAAATTCTAAGAAATCAATTTTTTTAAAATTTGCATTTTCAAATATACCTGTGATTTCGATTGGATACCTAGGATTATTTTTTTTAATTTCAACAAAACCTGAAAATAAATTTGTATTAAATTTATTTGTTTTTATATAAATAGTTTCTTCATTTTTCTCAAATTCAAAATCTGTATAAAGTTTTTTAATACCGGGAAAAAAAGTAGTTTGATTGAAATTTAATCTTACATTTTTTTTATCTTTTGAAAAATTTTCAATTGAAACTTTAAAATCAATCTCTTTAGATTTTAAAGACAATTGATCTTCTTTATAATAAATTTGAAATGAAACTTCACCAATATTAAATTTACCGTTAATTTGTTCTATTTCTTTATTTTTAAAAAAAATTTTAATATTTGACTGATTTAAATTAAATGATTCTTTCCCTTTAAAGAATCTTAAATTTACATCATTAAATTTTATTTTTTTATTTTTAAAATTACTAATTATTGATAAGTCCCCTGTATTATTTAAATCAATAATAAACTCTCCACCGCTTAATAAAACATCACCATATGTAAATCTATTTCTGATTAAATCAAAGATTGAAATATTTAAAATAACTTTTTCTAAAATACTGTTCTCATTATTTTTTGTTAAATTAATATTTGATATCTCCAAAACAGGTAAAGGGTTTAGTTTATACTGGATATTTCCGTTGATCTTTGTATCAAAAAAAATTGTGTCAGAAACTAAATTTTCGATACGTATTTTCTTTTGATCATCAAAATTTATCAAAAAAGGTACACAAATGTAAAAAGCAAATAGAAAAATTATAAGCGAAATTGATATTAACAGCTTTTTTGCGTTTTTTTTTCCCATTTCAATTTGTTATGCTAATTAAATTATAAGATGAGTAGTTATTTAAATTCACTGAATAATCAACAAAAATTGGCTGTTACTACTACAGAAGGTCCTTTGCAAATTTTAGCTGGCGCTGGATCTGGTAAAACTAAAGTTTTAACAACAAGAATTGCACATTTAATTTATGAAAAAAAATGTTTTGGACAGCAAATTTTGTGTGTGACATTCACAAATAAAGCTGCGAGTGAAATGCGCGAAAGAGTTTTGAAGTTTGTAAATTCAAAATCTATAACATTTCCTTGGCTTGGGACATTTCATTCAATTTGTAATAAAATGCTTAGAAAAAATGCTGAAGCTGTTGGACTAAAACCAAATTTTACTATTATAGATACTCTAGATCAAATCAAACTGATTAAAAATATTTTAGAAGCAGAAAATATAGATTTTAAAAAAAATCCACCAAAACAAATTGCTTACTATATTGATCAATGGAAAAACAAGGCACTTGTTCCTGGCGGGGTGCAGTTAAAAAACCAAGAATTCAATTTAGTTAACGCTTTAAAAGTTTATAAAATTTATCAAAAAAGATTACAAGTCATGAACTGTGCGGACTTCGGAGATTTGATTTTACATGTAGTGACAATATTAAAAAAATATGAAGATATTAAAAAAATGTATCAAAATAACTTTAAATATATTTTAGTAGATGAATTCCAAGATACAAATTATGTGCAAAATTTATGGCTAAAATTATTAACAAATAAAAACAATAATATATGTGTTGTTGGTGATGATGACCAATCCATTTATAGTTGGAGAGGTGCAGAAGTTAAAAATATTTTAGAATTTAGCAAAAATTATAAAAATACAAAAGTAATAAAACTAGAGCAAAACTATAGGTCTAAAGAAAATATATTGAATAGCGCTACATCGTTAATCTCGAATAATGAAAGTAGATTAAATAAAAATATCTGGTCAGAATTAGGTTCTGGAGAAAAAGTAAAAATCAAATCATATTTTGATGGAATAAGTGAAGCTACAGGAATTTCAGATATTATAGAAAAAAATTTATCTAAGAAATATAACTTTAATGAAATATCAATTTTAGTAAGAGCGGCTTTTCAAACAAGAGAGTTTGAAGAGAGATTTTTAAAAATAGGACTTCCGTATAGAATTGTTGGGGGTTTAAAGTTTTATGAAAGATCTGAAATTAAAGACGCATTAAGTTATTTAAGATTAATTTATCAAAATAATGACGATATTTCTTTTGAAAGAATTGTAAATAAACCTAAAAGATCGATAGGCGATAGTTCAATAAAAAAAATTTATAATTTTGCTAGAGAAAATGATTTTCCTTTGTTTGACGCAGCTCAAGAAATTTTAAAGGAGAATCTATTAAAACCAAAAACTGTTCAAAATTTAAAACTATTTATATCTAATATATTATCGTGGAGAAACATTTCAAATAAAGTTGACCATATTACACTGTTGGAAACAATTTTAGATGAGTCTGGGTATACGCAAATGCTTAAAAATGAAAGAACTCCAGAGTCAGATGCCAAATTAGAAAATCTCAAGGAACTTAAAGCTTCAATGAAAAACTATTCTTCTCTTGATGAATTTTTAGAAAATATTTCGTTACAAACTGCAATTGATGAAGATTGGGATGGAGAAAAAATTAATATTATGACTATCCATTCTGCCAAGGGACTTGAGTTTGATGTTGTATTTTTACCCGGATGGGAAGAAGGGTTATTTCCTCATCAGAAATCAATAGATGAAAAAGGAGCTGAAGGAATAGAGGAAGAGCGAAGGTTGGCATATGTAGCAATAACGAGAGCCAAAAATGAACTTTATATATCTTTTGCAAATCAAAGAAAATTTTATGGTCGTCAAAATGATAACTATGACTTTTATTCCTCTTTGCAATCTAGATTTATAGATGAAATTGACGAAAAGTTTATAGAAATATTTATTGACGAAAATACTGAAGATGAATTTATATTTGATCAAGATTTTAGATCAAATAATCATAAAAATAGTCCCGGATGGCATCGCCTAAAAAATAATTTTAAAAAAAATGAAGAGGAAAATATTAAAACCATTAACTATACTGAGAACTATACCAATTTTACTGTGGGTGAAACCGTTAAACATGAAAACTTTGGCGCTGGTAAAATAATACATATTGATGGGAATAAACTTTTAATAAACTTTAAGGCAGAAGGTGAAAAAAAAGTTATAGACAAGTACGTAAGTAAAGTAATCAATGAATAAGCTATCTCAAATTAAACAACACTTAATATTAAAGGAAATAGATTATTATTTAGTTAATAAAAATAATGAATATTTAAATGAATTTGTGGAGAAAGAAGATAACTCTTTATGTTTAATTTCAAATTTTACTGGATCAATGGGATATGGTCTTATCTCAAGAAATTCTCAGTATCTCTACATCGATGGTAGGTATACACAACAAGCCGCTATTCAATCAAAAAATTATAAAATTAAAAACATTGATTCTTTAAAAAAAGACTTGATGAAATTAAATAAGTTAAAAAAAAAAATTCTTATTGACCCAAGAAAATTTTCATTAAATTTTTTTAAAAATTTTAATTTAAAATACTTTATTTTTTTATCAGAAAATAATTTTCAATTTAATAAAAAAGAAAATATATTTTTTTTAAAAAAAAAATACTCTGGTGAAAATTCAGATGAAAAAATAAAAAAGGTAATAAATTTTTTTAAACTCAAATCTAATGAAGGATTTCTCTTTACTTCTCCTGAAAATATAGGATGGTTAACAAATATTCGATCTAAAGATAAAAAATATAGTAAAATATATAATTGTTATGCTTTGCTAAAAAATAAAAAGTTATACTTTTACTCAAATCAAAAAATAAATTTAAAAAATAAAAATATAATAAACAAGAAACTTGCAGAAATTGAAAAGGCTTTGTTTAATCTTTCAAAAATTAAAATTGATCCAAAATATACATCTTTATTTTTTTTAAATTTATTTAAACAAAATAATGTTAAAATTTCATTTGCAAATGATCCTATAAATAAATTTAAATCAATCAAAAATATTACAGAAATTACAAATTTAAAAATCGCACACATATTTGATGGTGTGGCATATGTAAAATTTTTTAAATGGCTATACGATAATAAATTAAAAAAAATTTCTGAAATAGATTGTCAAAATAAATTGGAGTTTTTTAAGAAAAAAAATAATTTTTATCTTGGACCAAGTTTTGAAACTATTTCAGCGTTTAATAAAAATGCGTCTATGATTCATTATAATGCTAAAAATTACGACAAATCATTTTTAAAAAGAAATGATATGTTTTTGTTAGATGCAGGTTCACAGTATTTATTTGGAACCACAGATATGACTAGAACAATATCTTTGGGCAAACAAAATAAGTTTAGAAAGACAATTTACACTTTAGTATTGAAAGGACACATAGCGGTTTCAACCTTTAAAATAAATAAAAATACTACTGGCCAAATTATTGATAGATCTGCTAGGAAATATTTAAAGCAAAAAAAATTTGATTATGAACACGGTACGGGTCACGGGGTAGGGTATTTATCAAACGTCCATGAAAACCCTCCAACGATATCAAAGTTAAGTAATAATAAATTTCAAATTAATCAGGTAGTTTCAAACGAACCAGGTTTTTATAAAAAGAATGACTTTGGAATTCGCTTAGAAAACCTAATATATCTTGATAAAAATAAAAGATTTAACAATCTAACACTAGTTCCTTTTGATAATTCATTAATAGTAAAGTCTTTATTAACTTCAAAAGAAAAAAGTTGGCTAAATAATTATCATGAAAATGTTTACGAAAAAATTAATAAATTTTTAAATAATAATGAAAAAAAATTTTTAAGAAAAATATGTTCAAAAATTAATTAATTTATACCAATCTTTTTCACTCAAAATATTGATACCATTTGCTTTTGCTTCATTAATTTTTTTTGTAGTTGGCTTGCTATCTCCAATAACAAGATAATTTAATTTTTTAGATACACTACCTAAAACTTTTCCTCCTTCATTTTCTATTATTTTTTTTGACTCTGACCTGCTCATTTTAGCCATGCCGCCAGTAAACATAAAAGTTTTATTTAAAAATTTTCCTTCTCGATTAAAAACAAAGTTTTTAATACTTAGATTTAGAAGAAGTTCATCAAATACTTTTATATTAATATTATTAGAAAAAAAATTTTTTATAGAATTTATTTGAACATCACCAATTCCATCAAGGTCTACTAACTCTTCATATGCCTTATTTTTTGGATCTTTTAAGATTTTAAAATTATTTATAGTTTTAAAAAACTTAGCTAAAATCTTTGCATTTTCTTGGCCAATATGTCTAATTCCAAGTGCAAAAATAAATTTATCCAAAGTTGTAAATTTTGTTTTTTCAATTGATTTTTTTAAATTTTCTGAAGATAATTTTCCCCATCCCTCTAATTTAGATATCTTATCAAAATTTAATTTATATATATCTTGTGGATATTTTATTAATTTAAGTTGCCAAAAATTCTCAATTACCTTTTTTCCTAAACCTTCAATGTTCATAGCATCTTTTGACACGTAGTGTTTCAGTTTTTCTTTGGTAATCAAATTGCACTGGTACCCTTTGTCTGGACACCTCCTTACCGCATCATATTTTTTAGTTATTTTATTATATTCTTTAATAGTTTCAAATCCACACGGACATTTTTTTGGAAAGATAAATTTGTTGCTATTTTTAGGTCTTTTAGAAAGATCTACGCTAATTACTTGTGGAATAACATCGCCAGCTCTTTGTATAATCACAGTATCACCAACACGAATATCTTTTCTATTTATTTCATCTTCATTGTGTAAAGTTGCATTTGAAACTAATACACCACCAACATTAACTGGTTTTATTTTTGCAACAGGTGTTAAAGCTCCTGTTCTTCCAATCTGTATATCTATACTTAATACTTTTGAAACTCCCTTTTCAGCAGAAAATTTATGGGCTATTGCCCACCTTGGTGAGTTTGTTAAATTACCTAATCTTTTTTGTAACCTAAACTCATTAACTTTATAAACTATACCATCAATATCATAATCTAATTTAGATCTTTTATTTTCTATGTCTTTATAGTTATAAAATAAATCTTGTTCATTTTTAACAACTTTACTTAATGGATTAACTTGAAATCCTAATTTTTTAAGTTTTTTTAATAAATCAGATTGATTATTTGCAATATTATAATTTTGCGAAATAGTTCCATATGCAAAAAATTTCAAAGGAATTTTGGAAGTATTTAAAGAATCTTTTTGTCTTAAAGAACCGGAGGCTGCGTTTCTTGGATTGGCAAATTTATTTGATAATTTGATAAAATCTTGTTTACCAATATAAACTTCTCCTCTCACGGTAAACTTTCCATCTAAATTTTCTTTTAGAGTTTTTGGGATATCTAAAATTGTTTCAAGATTATCAGTTATATCTTCCCCATATTGACCGTCCCCTCTTGAAATTCCTTGAATATAACGTCCATTTACATAAGTTAAACTTGCTGAAATTCCGTCAATCTTAGGTTCGGCAAATAACTCAATTCTTTCATTTGGCTCATAATTTAAATAGTTATTAATTTTTTTATAAAAGTCCAATATATCTGTTTCATTAAAAGCATTATCCAACGATAACATTCCTTCTAGATGTTTAACTTTTGAAAACTTAATGGAGGGTCTAAAACCGATAATATCACTAATCTTTTTTCCTAATATCTTTTTATTATGTTTTTTTTCAAAATCTATGAGGTCTTTTTTAAGCAAATCATAAGCCGCATCATCAATTTTTGGAGAATTTAGGTCATAATAATTTTTATTATGCTCAAGTAAAATTTTTTTATTTTTTTTATACTCTTCTAAATTTTTTATCATTTTGAAAACTTAAAAATTTCTTTAATTTTATCTTTAAGTTTTTTATTAATTTTTTTGTCCTTAAATTTATTTTTTTTGTCAACAATAATATTATAACTTTTTTTATACCAATTGCCGTCATTAAAATTATACCCTAGGATTGCACCATATTTTTTTGCTTCATTAATATTTCCAAGTCTATAATAAATCTCCACCAATCTATGCAACGCCTCTTCACTGTAAATTGTTGTATCATAATCATTAATTACAATTTTTAATCTTTTTATTGCGGGTATCCATTTAGACTTTTTCATATAATGACGTGCTATATACATTTGTTTTCCTGCTAATTGCTCATATATCAAATCAATTTTAAATTTTGCTTCTTCAGCATACATTGAGTTGGGATATTTTTTTATTATCATATTAAATTCTTTAAGCGCTTGAGCTGCATATGTTTGATCTCTAGAAACTACATTGATTTGATCGTAAAAAGTTAAAGCGCGAATAAAATCTACATAATTCATATTAATATTTTTTGGATAAACCTTTTTAAATTTTTTTATGTATTCCAAGGTTTTGAAGCTTTCCCCAGAGTCATAATACATATAAATAATCATTAACGACGCTTTTGGAGCCCAATCTGAATAAGAATATCTAGTTTCAATTTTTTTAAATTTTTCTATCGAAGCATCCCAATCTCCCCCTTCAAAAGAAGAAAAGGCTTCCTTGTATAAAATTTCTAAAGGCAGTAATTTTTCTGGATTTTTTATATTTTTTATATTTTTACTACAACTAGATAAAATTATTATTAAGATAATTGTAATAAAATTAATTAATTTTAAATTTGGTTTCATATAAGTTAATTTAATTTTGAGCTCACTAATTAATTTTTTTTTTAAATAATTTCATAATTATCTTTGCTGCTAAATATTTCTCTTAATAACATAAGGTTTAACTCATGTCCTCCACCAAATGTTTTTAAATTACCCAAAATTTGAAATTCAGCTAAATATAAATCTCCCACGCAATCAAGTATTTTGTGCTTTACAAATTCATCGGGATATCTCAATCCACCTTGATTTAAAATCTTATTTCCCGATACAACTAATGCATTATCTAAGCTTCCACCCTTAGCTAAACCCATTGCAAAAATTTTTTCTAAATCTTTATGAAGACAAAAAGTTCTTGCTTTGTAAATATTCTTATAATTTTCAAAATTATGCTCGTATTTAAAATTTTGTTTTTTTATATATTCTTCTTTATAATCAATTGTATAATCAATTATTAATTTTTTTTTATCAATAGGTTCGATTTGAATAAATTTGTCATTTTTTTCATATATAATTTTTTTTTTTATATTAATAACTTTTTGAGGAACTTTTTGATCTACTAATCCAATTTCTAAAATTTTTTCAAAAAACTCTTTTGCACTGCCATCTAAAATTGGTACTTCCTCTGAAGATATTTGAATTGATAAATTCTGAATTCCAAGACCACTTAGTGCTGACATTAAATGCTCAATTGTAGATAAGTGAATATCCTTTTTTTTTATTTTTGTGCATAATTGACTAATTTCAGCATTTTTCCATGAAGCTTTGATTTGATTATTTTTGAAAATAAAATTAATTCCAGAATCTATTTTTTCAGGTATTAAAGTAACATTTACAGGATTACCAGAGTGTAATCCAATTCCAGAGAAGGAAATTTTTTTTGATATAGTTTGTTGATTTGAGAACACATATTATAAATGTCAAAAAATTAACCCTGTATCTACTCAATAAATATTTCACTTATTTCAAAAAAAGAGAGTAAAATTTATTAAAGAACCCCTTTGGTTTTACATCATAACTTTTAATCTCGTCTTTGATTGGATAATAAATTAATTTAGCAATGCCAAGACAAACAATAAAATCTGTAAAAATATTAAATTCAGTATTTTTGATTGGAAAGGATTGTTTAGCATAATCAACAGGTACATTTATTTTTTTGGATAACTTTGTACGAAATGACAGTAAATCTGAACCACCGCCTGTAATTATTATTTTTCTTGAGGCTTTGTTTATAGAATTGCAAAATTTTATATTTTTATAAATATATTCTATGATCTCATCAATTCTTGCATTTACAATTTTAATAATTATATCTGTAGAAATTCTTTTTTTTCTAATTTCAGAGTCAATTAAATCATTAATTTTGCCAGTGATAATATTATCAAAGTTACATTTAATTTTTTCAGATAAATTCTTATCAATATCAATTGACTTGATTAAATCATTATTAATATGGAATGAACCTATTGGTATTGTGCTACTATAAAAAAGTTTAGAATTTTCAAAAATGTTAACACATGTTTTGTCATAACCAAAATCAATATTTATAAAACCCTTTTCCAATACTTCTTGATCAGCAGATAATATACTGCTTGCAAAAGATGAATGAAAAAATTTGTTTACTTTTACTCCAATATCATCGAAGACCTTTATATAATTTGATATTATATTTTTATCAAAACTTATAAAACTAAAATTTACATCTAATGTTTTTGATTTTAATCCAACAGGATTTTCAACATACTTTTTTTTATCAAGATAAAACCCAGAATTTAAAAAATGTATAATTTTATCGTTTGGATAATGTTGGTAAAAAGTACTTGTGGCTAAATTAATTAAATTTTGTAAATCTTTTTTTTCTTCGATCTCATATGAACCAATATTTCTTGATATGCCAAAAGTTACAAAATTACAATTTGTTGAGCTAATACCAACATAAATGTCTTTTATATTAATTTTAATTTCCCTTTCAATATACTCAATACATTGGCGGATTTGTGATTTTAATTTGTGAACATCTGTAACCTCTCCCTTTTTTATTCCAGAGGAAAAAATTGAATATTTTGCATGTATTTCAATATAATTATTTTTATCTAACGAAATAATTAATAATTTTATTTTATACGAACCTAAATCTAAAATTGCAATTTTTTCGCCAATCATTTTATTATTGCCCTATCTTCATTTCTTAAATCAATAAATTTTAGGTTATTATATTTTTGTTTAATTTTATTTAAAATTTTCAATTGTTTTTCTAGACTGTATCTACCCAATTTAATATGGGTATTGTTTTTTAAGTACAAATCAACTCTATTTAGGTTTAGCAAATCTATAGTTTCAACTTCATTTAACAATTTAAAATTATCAAGATTTGAATAAATATATTTAAAATTAGTATCTACATATTTTCCAGAAACTTTAATATAAATATTCTCTTTTTCACTGTATAACTTTTCTGTTATTTTATAATTATCATTTATAAAAAAAAACTGGTTCTTGATTTTATAAATTGCAATAGGCTTATATTCATCTATTTGTAAACTAATCGTCCTAGGATAATGTTTTTTAATTATAAAACCCTGAACCCATTGACTAGTTTCAATTATTGAAACTAATTTTTTTTTATTGATATTTATTAAGCTTTTATTATTTAATAATTCAATTATTTGATTTTTAACATTTTCTTCTAAATTAATATTATTTTCAAATTTAATATTTTCTATTTTAAATATTGGAAAAATTTGTTGATCATCTTTTTTTTTATAAGAACTAGATAATAAAAAGATTAACAGTAAAAATACTATACTTATTTTACCTTTTAATACTTGCATCTTTAATCATCCAATCTACAAGCTTATTGAAATATAAACCATATTTGCATGCTATCTCTGGTACTAACGAAAGTTTGGTCATTCCTGGCTGAGTATTTGTTTCCAAGATATAAATTTTACCATTATTCATAACTCTAAAATCCGATCGAGTGACACCTTTGCAGCCTAAAGATTTATGAGCTTTGAGAGCAATTTTTTTTATTTTGTTGTTTAAGCTTACTGATATTTTTGGGGGAATTAAATGAATAGTTTTAGCCGATGATAGATATTTTGCTCTAAAATCATAAAATTTTCTTTTTGGAATAATCTCAACTGATCCAATAGCTTTACCGCCTAATACTGCAGTTTGTATTTCCTTACCTTCAATATAAATCTCTTGTATCAAAACTTTATAAATTTTAATAAGTTTTTTTATTTGCTTAATATTAGATTTTGTAAGTTTATTAATTATTTTTACGCCCAAACTTGAACCTTCATTTATTGGTTTTATAATAAATTTTGAATGAGAAATTTTATTTTTTATATCTGATATTTTTCTAATTATTTTATAATCAGGGGTTTTTATTTTATTTTGAATAAAAATTTTTTTTGATTTTATTTTATTCATCGCATTTTCTGAAGACTTAACTCCTGAGTGAGTGTAAGGAATTTTCAAATTTTCAAGAATTTTTTGTATTTTACCGTCTTCACCATATTTTCCATGCAAACAATTGAATACGAGGTCTGGTTTAAATTTTTTAATATTAGATGAAATGTTTTTAACTGGATCATATTTGGACACATCATATCCTATTTTTTTTATTGCAGAATAACAGGCATTACCTGATTGAAAACTAATAGTTCTCTCTCTAGATCTTCCACCCAATAAAACTAAAATTTTTTTATTTTTTTTCACCAATTATTTTTATTTCTGGTTCTAAAATAATATTAAATTTTTTTTTCACTTGCTCAATTGTATAATTTATTAAATCTTCCACATCTTTTGCAGAACTTCCTTGGTTTTCTATAAAATTGCAATGCAAATCAGAGAATTTAACACCGCCAAATTTAATTTTATCACAGCCACTTTTTTTAATTAATTGCCAGGCTTTTAGTTTATTTGCTGGATTTTTAAAAGTGCTACCACCTGTTTTAATTTTTGATGGCTGTGTGTTAAATTTTCTTCTTTTTAATTCAGTAATTTTTTTTTGTATTTTATCCTTTGTACTATATGTAATATTTAACGCTATTTCAGTAATGATAAAATCATCCGGTAAATGACTTTGGCGGTAATCAAATTTTATATTTTGTTTTTTTAAAACTATTTTCTCACCCAGTTTATTAATACCAGATATATGGCACAAGATATCTTTGAATTCATATCCAAAACAACCAGCATTCATTGCTACACCTCCACCCATTGTACCTGGAATACAACTTAGAAACTCAAAATTTGATATATTGTTATCTAATGCAAATTTTGAGATTTGATTCTTTAATACACCCGCACCACAAAAAAGTTTATCATTTTCAATCTTTGTTTTTTCAAAATCATTATATAATTTAATAATAGTTTCTAGACAGCCTTTATCTCGAAATAAAATATTTGATCCAGAACCAATTGGAATATATTTCTCATCGATGTTAATTTTAATAAAGTTAATTAGTTCATTTTCATTTCTGGGTACAAAATATTTTTTTGCATTTCCGCCAAGTCCAAACCAACTATTTTTTGATAAATTGTAATCAAGAGTTAAATTATTCATTAAAATTTATAATTTTTTGGCAATATCTCTAATCCAATTACTTATACTACCAGCTCCCATAGCTATAACAACTTCATCATTAAACAAGTTTTTCTTTAAAAATTGCTGAATTTGTTCTTTGTGATTAATTTCAACAACTTCTGTCTTTGACTCAGAGATAATATCTTTACAAAATTTTTTAAAATTGAAATTTTTTTTTTTTTCTCCCGCAGTATACACTGGACAGACCAATACCTGATCTGCTATGTCGAAAGCTTTGATGAATTCTTTATACAGAGATTGGACTCTTGAGAATCTATGAGGTTGAAATATAGCAATAATTTTCTTAGATTCAAAATTATTTCTACATGCTTGAAGCACAGCTTTTATTTCGGTTGGATGATGAGCATAATCATCGAAGATTAAATTATTTTTATTTTTATATACAAGTGTTAATCTTCTTTGAACACCAGTGAAGTTCAATAATGATTTTTTAATTTTTTTTATTTGAATATTTAATAGTAACCCAATTGCAATAGCAGCTGAGGTATTGAGAACATTGTGCAAGCCTAAAAGCTTAATACAAATTTTTTTTATCAAAATTTTTTTATTTAATAAATTTGCCTTTATATCAAATTGCATACCCATATTTATACTTTTTACATTTTTACATTGAAGATTTGCTTTATTAGAAAAACCATAAGTAAGAAAATTATTTTTGTTGATATATTTTGATAATGCTTGAAGATTTTTGTCATCAATACAAATTATATTTTTTCCTAGTAGTGGAGTTTTATTTAAAAAATTTTTAAAACTTTCATTAAGGTTTTTAAGATTTTTATAATAGTCCATATGTTCAGTATCTATATTGCTAACTATTGAGTAAATACTTTTAAATTTAAGAAAACTTCCATCTGACTCGTCTGCTTCAACCACTGACCATTCACCTTTTCCAGCAAATGCATTTGACTTCAATGAATTGATAATCCCACCATTTACTATTGTTGGATAGAATTTATTGTCTTTGAGCAAATGAGAAACTAAAGATGTTATTGTTGTTTTTCCATGTGAACCAGAAATGATAATATTTTTCTTTAAATTTATTAAATGAGCCAACATATCTGCCCTTTTAATTATCAAAATTTTATTTTTTTTTGCTAATTGGTATTCTTCATTTCTTGATTTGATAGCCGATGAAATGACGACAATATCAGCTTTTAATATTTTTTTTGTTGAATGACCATGAATAATTTTAATTTTTTTTTTTTTTAATTCATTAAGAATTCTGCCTGTTTTTGCAAGATCACTACCTTGAACATTATAACCTAAATTTTTCATAATTAATGCAATGCCACTCATGCCGATTCCACCAATTCCAATAAAATAAATAATATTTTTTTTATTAATTTGTAAATTCATTAGATCTAGATTAATTCCTTTATAAAATTTTCTATACCGTTAACTATTTTTAAATTGGCGTAATTACTTTTTATATTTTTATATAAATCACTAGAATAATAAATTTCTTTAATTATTTTAATAATTTCATCATTAAAATTATCATTTTTTTCATCAACAATCCAACAGCAACCCATTTTTTTAAAATAGTCTGCGTTAAAAAATTGATGGTTATCTAAGGCAGTAGGTAAAGGTATAGCTATAAAAGGTTTTTTTAATATAGATAATTCTGATAATGTTGAAGATCCTGATCTGCAAATGATTAAATCTGCCTCATTTATATATTGATAAATATTTTTTTTAAATACAAATAAATCAACACTCATATCAAAATTTTTTTTATAATAATCGTTTAAAGTCTCCAATTGATCTTTATGAATTTGCTGACTAATTCCAATATTAATTTTTTGTTCACGCAAGACTTTAAAGCAACTTGGTAACCTCTCACCAAACACTTTTGCACCTTGACTTCCTCCTAATACTAAAATTTTTAATTTTTTTTCTTCAGGTATTTTTTCTATAGAATTATTATGACTAATATTTAAAAATTCAGCTCTAACCAACTGGCCAATATAATTAAATTTTTTTTTATATTTTTCTGGGAAATTATAAATTGTTTTATATCCTGATAACATCTTATCACAAAAAGGTAAGAAAATCCTATTCACTCTCCCAAGAACTGAATTAGTTTCATATAAAAAGAATTTTTTTCTTAAGATTACTGATGCTAATAATACAGGTACAGAAACATACCCGCCAGAACCTACAATTATTTTCGGCCTAAATGAAATTATAAAAATCAAACAACGTATTGTATAAATAAAAATCTTTAGAACTGTGAGAATAAAATGAAATAGTCCTTTCTTTCTAAAAGGACTATCTGATTTAATTATTATAATATCATCAGAGCTAATATATTTTATAGCTCTTTGATCGGTGATTATTTTAATATTATTATTATTGTTCACCTTTTTAAGTTCGGTACTTAAACTCAGCATAGGAAAAATATGACCACCTGTCCCGCCTGTTGTTAATAAAATTTTGCTCATGTATAGTTTTTTTTTGTAAGAGATAAAATTATACCCATAATAAATGCATTTGTTATAATTGATGAGCCACCATAACTTAAAAATGCAAATGGCATACCCGTCGGTGGGAGTATATTAATTGTTACACCGACATTAATAAAAACTTGAATTAAGACCGTAGTTGATAAAGCTACTAATACATATTTTTTAAATTCAGAAATATTGTTTTGGCAAATAGCAAAAACTCTCATAAATAAAAAAAATACAATTATTAAAATTAAAATAATTGCTATAATTCCAAATTCTTCGCTTATTGAAGCTAAAATATAATCTGTATGAGCTTCGGGAATTTTTTCTTTCAAAAAACCTTCTCCTATACCCCTGCCCCAAAAACCACCATTAATTATTGCGTCAATTGATTTTTCTGATTGATAAGAAATGTCACTTACATTTAACCATTTTTCAAATCTAGCAAAAATATAAGAGAATTTTTCTTTGAAAAAAAATAAAATTGAAATCATAAAACCAATTGCAGTACCTAAAGATAGTAAAATAACGATTAAATTAATTCCGGACATAAAAATAAATATAAACCAAATTACTAAAATAATTAAAGCTTGGGTATAATCAGGTTGTAAAAGTAAAATTATTATAGAAGATATTGCTATCACAATAGATAAGGAAAACTTAAAAATTAAACTATTATTACTAGAATAAATACTAGCTAAAAAAATAATTAATGATGGCTTTAATAATTCAACAGGCTGAAGATTGAAAAAAAATAAATTCAACCACCTTTTTGAACCCTTTACTTCCATACCTAAAATTAATGTTAATAATAATAAAAAAAAAGAAATATAAAAAAAAAATTTTGAAGATCGCTTATAAAAAATCTCATTAAAAAAAGATGCAAATATAATTATTATGATGGCAAAGAATATAAATAAATAATATTTGTTAATTAATATTTTTGAGTCATTGTATAATTTTAGTGAAGCAAATCCTAAAGTTGAACTTGTCGTCAAAATTAATCCGATTACTATCCATAAAAATAATAGCGTTAAAATCACTTTATCTAAATTTCTTACCCAATTAATAAAAAAATTCATATTCTTATTTAAAAAATTCATTAACGTATTTTTTAAACTTAATACCCCTATCTTCAAAATTCTTAAATTGATCAAATGAAGCTGCACCAGGACTAAATAATATTGTAAATTTTTTTTTTACTTTACTATTTTTTAAATATTCCATTAGATAAAGATTTTTCAAAAGACTCTTGAGATTGTTGAAATGATTAAATTTTATTTTCTGCGAAATTAAACTTTTTTTTAAAGCATCAACTCTATCTCCATAAATATTTACACCCTCAATTCTACTCATTAAATCTTTCATGTGATAATTATCACCCTTTTTTAATAAACCACCTAATATTATAAAAATATTTTTATTTTTTTTAATTGCATGCCTTGTAGAGTCAAAATTTGTTGACTTAGAATCATTAATAAATTTAAAATTTTTCTTTGAAAGAAAAAATTCATTTCTATGCGGTAGTACACTTTGTTCAAATATACCTTTGGGTATTGAAATTTTTTTATTAAATATTTGATGAATTAAATTAGAATTTATATTTGAAAAACTTTTAAGATTTTTTTTTTTATTTAATTTTGGAAATGATTTTTTATGATAAAAACCGTTACCATCAGGTTTTTTAAGAAAGCTAAATATTTTTAATTTAGCTTTTTCATAATTGGAAAAAGTTTTATGTCTCTCTAAATGATCTGGTGACAAATTTATTATACAAGCAACATTAAGACTCATATATTTTGTATAATCCAATTGATAAGAAGATAATTCAATTATACAATATTGATTGGATGAAATATTTTCATCTAGAGCAGCATTTCCAAAATTACCGATAACTTTGGAACTTATTTTATTTTTTTTTAATATATTGTGCAATAAATTGCAAAAACTTGACTTACCATTTGTGCCAGTGACACCGATTACATATTTGTATTTATTTTTTTTAGAAAAAAAAATATCTAAATCTGTAATTATTTTTTTTTTATTTTTTAGAAAGAAAGTCTTTTTTTTATGTTGATAAATATTAATGCCAGGACTTAAAATTATGTAGTCAAAGTTTTTTTGATAATAATTTTTATCTAAATATTTTACTTTGATATTTATTTTATCATCCCATATTGAATAATTAAGATTATATTTATTTAAATATTTTTTTACAGATTTCCCAGTTTTTCCATACCCTACAATTAAAATTTTTTTATTTACAAAATCTTCTGGAAAAATCATTTATCTTAATTTTAAACTTGCAAGAGCAATTAAAACTAAAATGATAGAAATAATCCAAAATCTAATCACAATAGTAGATTCCTCCCACCCTTTTTTTTCAAAATGATGGTGTAATGGTGCCATTCTAAAAACTCTTTTTCCAAATACTTGAAAAGAAAAAACCTGAATTATTACTGATAAAGCTTCTAAAACAAATAACCCCCCTGCTATAAATAAAACTATTTCATGTTTTGATATTAAACTAACTGTACCTAACAAAGATCCGAGTGCCAATGATCCAGTGTCCCCCATAAATATTTTTGCAGGCGGAGCATTAAACCATAAAAAACCTAAACAAGATCCTACTGTAGCACCTAAAACAATACACACTTCAGAAATATTTTTAATATTTAAAATTTTCAAATATTCAGAAAAAACAATGTTGCCAGATAAATATACAATTAAAATAAAAGTAAGTGAAACTAGTATCAATGGTACAGTAGCCAATCCATCTAAACCATCAGTCAAATTTACTGCATTCGATGATCCGACTATAACGATAACTGCAAACGGAAAATAAAAATATCCTATGTCAAAAATTAAATCCTTATAATATGGAATATTTAAAAGAAATCTTTGTTCATTATTTATAGAAATGGAAATTAGATAAAAAATCATAATACTGAAAATTAATTGGAAAATTATTTTGGTAAATGCAGATATGCCTTTGGAATTTTTAAATTTAATTTTCAAATAATCATCAAAAAAACCAATTAAAGAAAAAGATAATATTGAAAATAAACAAATCAAAACAAAAATGTTTTTAATATCGGACCATAAAATTGTTGAGATTAATACGCCAAAAATAATCAAAATCCCACCAAACGTTGGCGTACCAGCTTTTTTAAATATATGTGATGTTGGTCCATCACTACGTATTGGTTGATTAAAATGAGATGAAGATTTTAAATAATCAATGAATTTCTGACCGCACAATAATACGACTATTAATGAAGTAAATATAGCAATACCAGTCCTAAATGTAATATAAGAAAATACATTTAAAAAAGAAAATTGTGATGAAAATTCTTGAAAAAAATAATTTAACATTAATATAATTTTTTACTTAACAATTTGTTTAATCCTGTTCCATTTGAAGCTTTAAACATTATCATGCAATTTTCCAATAAAACATCTTCGAAGTCTTTTGAAAACTTATCAATATTAGAATAATACTTACACCAAAATGTGGTATTAATTTGCTCAAAGATATTTTTGGACTCTTTTCCAATAAGATAAACTCTAAAAAAATTATATTTTAATAAATATTTCCCTATGCCAATATGTTCTTTTTTTGAATACCTTCCTAATTCTAACATGTCTCCAATTACTAAAATTTTTTTCTTTTTAGATCTTGTATTATAAAAATCACTTATAGATCCTTTCAACGATGATGGATTTGAATTATAGCTATCGTCTATTACCTCGACTTTATTTTTAAATTTAATTATATTTCCCCTTCCATTAACATTTTTTATCTTTTCTAATATTTTTTTTGCAGAGTGAGTTTTTAAATTTAAAAAATCTAAAACTAAAAAACAAACTAATAAGTTATTAATATTATTGATATTGTTATTTTGAAGTTTGAAGTTAAATTTTTTATTCCTAATCTTAATTTGTATTTTATTAAAATTTATAATTTTGTAACTTATTGTTGATTTTTTGTCTGAACCAAATGTTAATATTTTTAATTTTTTTTTTCTTGCTAAATTTTCAAACTTATTAAAAAATTTACATTCTCTATTTAAAATAATAGTTCCATTTTTAGTTATATTTTTAATAATTTCGGATTTTGCTTTAGCTATATTTGCAATACTCCCAAGTTTACCTAAATGTGCGTCTCCAATATTTGTAATGATTCCTAGATTTGGTTTTAATATTTTTGACAAATAATCAATTTCGCCTAATTTATTCATACCAAGTTCGTAAACATTATATTTAGATTTTTCTTTTTGATTAATTAGTGAAATTGGTAATCCTATGTCGTTATTAAATGATTTTTGCGATCTATAAGATGAGTCAAATTTACTTAAAACCTCATATAACATTTCTTTTAAAGTGGTTTTTCCAGAACTACCTGTGATACCAATAAAAAAACTTTCATTGAGCAAATATCTTTTAATTAAAGCTAAATCTTTCATAAAATATTTTGTAGATTGACATATTAAAACTCTTTGATTTTTTATATAAAGATATGAATATTTTGATTTTTTTTCACAAATAATAATTGTTTTTTTATAATTATTTAAAACTGGTTTTATATACTTATGGCCGTCATCATTTAAACCTTTGATACAAATAAAAACAGAGTCTTCTCGTACATCTCTACTATCAATAAAAAAATTTTTATTTAAAAAATTTTCAAATAAGCCAAAAGTTTTATTTAACTTCATAAACTTTCCTTTATCACTTTCTGATCAGAAAAAGGAATTTTGATATTTTTATATAATTGATAGCTTTCGTGACCCTTGCCAGCAACTAAAAGAACTGCATTATTACCGGTAATCTTAATTCCCTTTTTTATAGCAGTTTTTCTGTCATTGATAATTTTAGCTTTTTTAACAGCACTTTGAATTTGCTTACAAATTTTAACTGGATTTTCATGTCTCGGATTATCATCTGTGATAATTACATCTTTGCATAAATTATTAACAATTTTACCCATTTTTTTCCGTTTACCTATATCCCTATTCCCGCCACAACCAAAAACAATATTTACGTCTTTGCGAAAATGCTGCTTTAGTGTTTTGATAGTTTTTTCTAGACCGTCTGGGGTATGCGCGTAATCTAAACAAACAATTTTATTATTTTTTTTAAATATATTTAAACGTCCTTTAATTGGTTTAATCTGTGGCAAAACTTTAATTATTTTTTTAAAATTCAACCCTGACGAAACTGATAATGCTATAGCTTGTAATAAATTTTTTAATTGAAAATCACCAATTAGGTTTAAGCTTAGCGAATAAATCACATTTTCATGATTAATCTTTACGTTAATTTTTGAGTCTATAGCTTTATTACTGATTATCTTAAAAGGAAATTTTCTTTTTGATTGCATTATAAATTTATACTTTTTATTTGGCACTCCATTATTAAGTAATATTTTTTTAATTTTATCATCACATATTATATTTGCCCTTTTTTTTAAGAGTTTTTTAAAAAGTATTAGCTTAGCGTTTAAATAAGATTTCATTGATTTGTGATAATCAAGATGATCTTGTGAAAAATTTGTAAATGCACTATTTTTAAATCTTAATCCATGTAAACGTCCTTGGTCGAGACCATGGCTTGATGCTTCTAAAATAACCTTATTAATTTTATTTTTTTTTATTAGATTTAAAAATTCATAAATTTTATAGATATCAGGCGTTGTTAAACTACTTGGTATATATTTATTGTTATAAAAATATCCTAAAGTTCCAATATTTGCGCAAGGTATTTTGTTTAATCTATTTATTTGAAAAAAAAAATTTGCTACTGATGTTTTGCCATTTGTACCTGTTACAGCTGATACATCTGAGGGAATATTTGGAAACTTTTTTTTTATAATAGTAAAATAAAATTTCTTAACATTTTTTTTTATTTTAATTTTTTTATAATCTAATTTTATTGAAGAAATAATTAATTTGGGGTTCTTTGCTATAATATTTTTAATAAATGGGTTTATTTGATTTTTATTTGACAATAAATCAAAAAAAATTTCACCTTTTTTTAAAACTCTAGAATCACAACTCAAATTATTTTTTAAAATTTGTGAAATTTTCATGGATTAATATACTTAGTAAATTCTTGCGTTTTAAATGTGTTCAGAATTGGACCTATTTTTTTAATAATTTGTCCACTAATAAATGCTGCATTCCAACCAGCCTCTCTTCTATTGTGACCCCACAACTTAGGTGCCCCTTTGGGCTCATCTACAATAACTGTTAAAACGTAAATATTATTTTCAACGGTGAATGCTGAAATAAATGTGGTTAAAAGTTCTTTGGAATAACCTTTTTCTTTAAGAGATGGTTTCTCAGCAGTTCCCGTTTTTCCCATAACATTATACCCTTCGATATCGGCTTTTCGTCCACTTCCTGCCATTTTATAATTTTTATCAACATTTGTTCTGAGAATTTGTCTCATAATTTCGCTAGTTTCTTCAGAGATAATTTTTGATTTAATTTTTCTTTCTTTATTTTGAATCAATGTTGTTTCTAAAAGATAGCCACCATTTACAATTGCGGAAAAAGCTTTGGTTAATTGCAAAGGAGTTGTGTTTATACCGTGACCGTAACCAGCAGTTAAGGTTCTGCACTTTCCCCATTTTTTTTTTGTGGATTGTGATACTTCAGGAACTTCAATTTCAGAATAGTCAAATATTTCCATCTTATTTAGAAAATTTTGATATTTTTCTAATCCTGTGTCTTGTATTAGTCTTATTGTTCCTATGTTTGACGACTTAACTAAAATATCATTGACCGTAAGATTTTTTTTACTACTTGAATACTCATACTCGTCTATTGTAAATTTTCCGCAAACAACTTGACTTGGTAAATCTTTATATAATTTATCTCTTGTAACTACATTATTTTCTAATGCATTAGCAATTGCAAAAGTTTTAAATACCGATCCTAGCTCATAAAGGCCCTTAGTATTTTTGTTAAATAAATAATCTTTTTTTTCTAATACAGATCTATTATTTGGATCAAAATCAGGAAGGGATACCATTGATAGAATTTTGCCATTTTGTGCATTCATCAATATAGCTGCTGATCCTTTTGCATTAAAAGTATTGATATTTTCTCCCAATATATCTCTGACTAAAAACTGTATATTTTGATCCAAAGACAATACAACTGGTTCTTTATTTTTTTTATTTAACAGTCTATCATTTAAAAATAGTTCTATTCCTGAAATTCCTTGCTGATCAGTATCAATATTTCCTATTATATGAGAAAATAAATTTTTGTTTGGGTATATCCTGCTTTCACTTCTTATAAGTTCGATTGACGGTTCACCTAAACTTAAAGCTTTATTATATTCCGAAGGACTTAAATTTTTTTTAATTATATGAAAAGATCGTTTATTAAAATTATTAATTTTTTGCAAGTTAATGTCAGGAAAGTTTATCCTTAATTTTAAATTTAAGTTATTAAAATTTTTTATTTTTTTTGTCCTTATTAATAAATCATGAGTTTTTATGCTATAAGCAATCAAATTAAAGTTTTGATCAACAATAGCTCCTCTTTTTAAATCCTCAATATTATAACTTTCTTTGATACTAAATTCTTTTTTTTCAAAGCCAATTAACAAAAGTTTAGTCAACGTTAATAAACTAAATAATAAAAAAAAAGAAATTATAATATTGATCCGATTATCTAATTTTTTATTATCTTTTTTTATATAAATATGTTCATCGAAATATAAATTTAGCTGATTATTTTTTTTCATTTATTCTAAGGTAATCAATATTTTTTTTTTCAAAAAAAATATATTTATTCTCTAAATGTTTAGATGCTAATCTTTTAATATTTTCAGGGGATTTTAAGTAAATATTTTCCTTTATTTCTATTTCATTAGAAATTTTTAATTCATAAATAATTTTTTTTCTCTCATTGATTTTATTTTCTAGATCTTTTGATTTATTCTTATAAAAATTTGTAAAAAAGCTACCAAATAATAATATAAATAAACTGATGAACAAATTTTTAAACATCTAGACTTTCTAAATTAAAGTATTTTTCCATATTAAGATCTTCTCTTTGTAATTTAATACTAGGATTCATTAATTTTTTAATAACTCTTAACTTGGCAGAACGTGAACTAGGATTTTTTTCTATTTCTAATTTTGTTGGCTGAAGTGGCCGTTTAGTTACAATTTCAATCGGCAATTGGTCAATTTTAGTTTTATCGGGAAGATATCTAGAAATAGATAATTTTTTTCCATAAAAATTAAAAATTTTTTTTACTAATAAATCCTCTAATGAATGGAATGTAACTACAATTATGATTGAATTTTTTTTGCTGTTTTCAATGATATAACTTAATGATTTATATATTTCTGTTAATTCCTGATTTACTACCATTCTGATAGCTTGAAAAGATTTTGTTGAAGGATTACTTCTACCTTTTTGAAATTTTATACTGTTGATTATTTCAGAAAATTGACTAGCAGTGATTATTTTTTTATCCGTTCTATAATCAATAACTTTTTTAGCTATTTGTGAACAAAATTTTTCATCGCCAAAGTATTTTAGTATAAATTTTAAATCTTTTTCCGAAATTTGATTTAGCAAGTCATAAGCATTAAAACTATTTAAACCCATACCCATGTGTAACTTGCTATGTGAATGAAATGAAAACCCTCTACTCATATCTTTTAATTGAAAGTTAGAAACTCCTAAATCAAAAATAAAATAATCTACGAGAGATAAATCTTCAATTTTAGATAGCTCAGAAAATCTAATATTATGAAAATTAAATCTATTCGGGTATTTGGTTTTTAAATCTTTGGCAAAATTACAAACTGTATCGTCTCTATCAATTCCAATAACTTTAGATTTAGAAAATCTCTTAAGAATCTCTGAAGAATATCCTCCTCCTCCAAATGTACAGTCTATTATTTTCCTATCATCAATAAGATGATCGATAACCTCTTCTAGCATCACTGGATAATGGTCTATTGAATCCAGTGACATCAATCATAATTTCTAGTTAGTTTGTCTTCTTAGAAATGCGGGAATTTCCAAGTCATCCTTATCATCAAAATTTATATCTGATAAATCTGTCTCGACACTATCTGGTAAAATTTGCTCATTATTTTCAGATAATTCCTGGTCAGAAGTAAACAGTTGCGCGCTTTCAAATTGTTCTTCGACTGCTTCTTTTTCAAAAGGTGCATCTATTGAATTATTTAAGTACTGCTCATTACTATCATTATTTATTATATCTGTTGAAATATTTTCTTCTGTTAAGAAATTTTCAACTTCTTTTTTGTCAAACGGAACATTATTATATTGAATGTCTTGATAATTTGTCTTGATTTTAGAATGTTCATCATGATTTTCATTTTGAAGAATTCCAACATCCAATGCATTTGAGCCATAAACAGCAGCACTTTGAGTAGATGCTGACATGGTAGCTTGACTTTGTGAATTAATGTTTTGTTTCACACCGTATGGATTATTAATATAATTGCTAGCATACGTTGATTGAGGGGTATTGAAGGGCTCCGCTCTAGAATATCCATTATTTCTGTTTTGAACTACGCTTAAAGTTGGTTTATTTCTTACAACCTCTCCACCAAGTCCTGTTACAACTATTGATACTCTAACCTTGCCAGTCATAGTTTCATCAATTGTAGAACCAATTAAAATATCTGCGCCAGGATCAACTTCTGCTCTAATTTTATTTGCAGCTTCATCAACTTCAAAAAGGGTTATATCATTTCCTCCTGTAATATTTACAAGCAAACCTTTTGCACCTTTTAAACTATAGTCATCAATTAAAGGATTGTTTATTGCAATTTCGGAGGCTACAACTGCTCTATTATCTCCTTCAGCTTCACCAGTTCCCATCATTGCTTTACCCATCCCGCTCATAATTGTTTCAATATCAGCAAAATCTAAATTCATTAAACCAGGTCTCACAATTAAATCTGTAATACCTCTAACACCATGCATCAATACGTTATCTGCCATTTTAAAAGCATGGACTAACGGAGTTTTTTCGTCTGCAATTTTGAATAAATTTTGATTTGGAATAATAATACTTGTGTCAACAACTTTAGATAAATTTTCTAAACCTGCTTCAGCTACTCTTATCCTACCTGGACCTTCAAACATAAAAGGTTTTGTGACAACTCCAACAGTTAAAATATTTAGGTCTCTAGCAGCTTTTGCTATAACTGGAGCAGCACCTGTTCCAGTTCCACCGCCCATACCAGCAGTTACAAAAACCATATTTGCACCTTGTAATAAATTAATAATTTCATTCATTGACTCGTCTGCAGCTGCCTGTCCAATGTCTGCTTTAGCTCCAGCACCTAAACCTCGAGTTAAATTTGCACCTAATTGAATTTTACAATCTGCTTTATTTTTTTTTAAATCTTGAGCATCTGTATTTAATGCTACGAATTCTACACCTTGGATACCTGCATCAATCATATTATTAATTGCATTACCTCCAGCTCCGCCAACTCCAAGAACCATAATCCTTGGTTTTAACTCTCTTAATTCTGGTGCTGATATATTTATAGGCATAGTTTTCTCCTTTTTTTATATTAATTAGTTTGTTTCCATTTCAACTCTGATCTTTTTAAATTAGCTTTTTTTATTGAGTCATCGCTGAATTTCTTGAATGCTGTAGGTTCCCACATTTGAAAAGTTTTTCCCTGTCCAACAAATAAAACTTTATCTTTTATTCCAGAATGTACTAAAAGTTTATCAGCTAAAGTTACTCTTCCCTCTGTATCAAAATTTAACTGAAAACTATTTCCTAAAATTGAGGTTGAAAAAATATCTCTATTTTCTTCAAATGGATTGAGGTTGTCTATGGTTTCAATAATTTTTTCTAATCTATTTTGAGGACAAAATTCAATTGATGAATTCGTAAACGATGGATAACAAACAACGCTGTTGTAACCTAGGTTCGATAAATGCGATCTAAATGTTGCTGGCACTGATACCCGTCCCTTTTTGTCCAATTTGTTTTCGTAAGTAGAAATAAACATTAAATTTTCTCATTAAATTACCCTTTATGGGTTTTTATGGGAATACATGGTTTTTAAAAAATAGTCAATTATAATTCAACTATAAATTGTTCTTAGATTGTTCTATTTTTATTTAAAATGCTAGTTGGTCTGTAAGCTGGGTTCTGTCGTTTAAAATGGTAATTTATCTCGGCCAAGCATCTCTGCTTAGCTCTAGCAACCAACCCGAGTAGCTTATTTAGGAATTTGATTTTTTCAAATCACGCTACTCCTATTTGGTCTTGCTCCAAGTAGGGTTTTCCATGCCCTTTTTATTACTAAAAAGGCGGTAAGCTCTTACCTCACCGTTTCACCCTTGCCTTGATTAGGCGGTTTATTTTCTGTGGCACTATCCCTAGGATTGCTCCTGCCAGGTGTTACCTGGTACTTTTTCCTATGGAGCCCAGACTTTCCTCTCTAAAAAATTTAGAGCTACCATTCAACCAACTAGCAAAGCCTAAATAGCTAAAAATATAGAAAAATCAATGTTTTTTTGAAAGATTTAATTTGTATAGTTTAAACCATGGGAAGTACGGACCTGGATCTTTTTTTCTTTTAGGTGCTATATCCTCATGTCCAAGAATAAATTTTTTATTTATTTGATGTTTTTTTTTTAAAAATTTTAAAAGCTTTATAAGCGAATCTATTTGTTTTTTTTCAAAAGGTTCATCACCATTATTTACCAACTCAATTCCAATAGATTTTAAATTTAAGTTTAAATCACTAAGCCATTTTGATTTACCTGCATGCCAGGCTACGTTCTCGTCTTTAACAAGTTGAAAAATATTGCCCCTTTTACTAATCAAATAGTGACAGCTAACTTTTGCAACTTTTGATTGAAGTCTTTGTATTGCCGAAATCTGATCTTTCATCCCAGTATAGTGAATAATTATGTATTTAATCTTTCTTTCACTGGCCGTATCGAAGTTTGGGCTACCTATAAATTTTAAATTTGAAATCATTTTGCCTTTTTTTATGCTAGTTTTAGCTTCAAATATCACTATATAATCTTGCTTAACATAAAATAAATGACTAAATTTTTAAAAAAAATATTTATAATTTCAGTTTTGTTTACTTTTGCCAAAACTAGCTATGCTGAAACAAAAGATTGTTTTGAACCAGTTAATAGATTTGTATTTTCAATAAATATGGGCGTAGATAAAATAGTTTTTAAACCAGTTGCAAAAGGCTACTCGTACCTTCCCTCCCCTGTACAAAAAGGGGTAAAAAATATGACGAACAACGTTAGTTACTTTGTTCAGATTCCCAATCAAATTCTTCAAGGTAAGTTTAAAGAAAGTTTAAATGATACAGGTAGATTTGTAATAAATACAACAGTAGGATTGCTTGGATTATTTGATCCTGCATCTAAACTAGGTTTGGAAAAAAATGAAAATGAAGACTATGGTCAAACTCTTGGAGCATGGGGAGTGGGTCATGGATGCTATTTAGTTTTACCAATTTTAGGTCCAACAACATTAAGAGATTCGGTTGGTAGAGTTGGTAATATATTTCTAGATCCTTTTTATCTAAGTACTGTAGGAGATAAAAATTTTCTACTAGGTAACAATTTAGGTGATGGAACTTATTGGGGTGAAACAGCTCTGGATAAAACTAGTTGGAGAGCTGAAAATTTAAAAACACTTGAAGACTTGGAAAAAAACTCTGTAGATATGTATGCCACTGTTAGAAGCCTCTACATTCAAAGAAGAGACTATCTAACAAATGATGGATCTTCTCCAGAGGATAATTCTTGGAAAGATTTTAAGTAATAATTTTAAATAGATGTTAAGAAAAATTTTATTTTTAAACATTATATTTTTTTATTTTTTGACCCATTCAGCTTTTTCATTCGAAAAAGAAGCTGAAGAATTAATTCAATCTACAACGGATAATGCAAAAAAAATTGTATTAGATAATAGTATCAAGAATGAAGACAAAAAAATTCAAATTGAAAAGATTGCTATAAATGTAGTAGATGTAGATGGTCTTGGACGTTTTACTTTAGGAAACTATAAAAATAATTTAAATAGTGAACAATTAGAAAAATATACTAAAACTTTCAAAACTTTTTTTGCTAAAAACATATCAAGTCGTTTAAAAAATTATAGCGATCAAGACATAAAAGTTGTTAGTTCTAAAAAAATTAGTGAAAATTATGTTTTAGTAAGTTCAAAAATGATTTCAAAAAAAGATAATCAACAAGTAAGTATTGATTGGAGAGTATTTAAAGTTAATGATAAGTTGTTGATTAGAGATTTAGTCGTTGAAGGTCTTAGTTTAGCAAAAACCCAAAGAGAAGAGTTTAGTTCTATTTTATCAAGCAAAGGATTTGAAGCATTGATGGAAAATTTAAATAATTTTATTTCTAAGAATTAATTTTTTTATATCCCTTTTGTAATACCCAAAGTCCAAATAAAATGATTATTAAAGAAATAAGCATATTATTTGAAAATTTTTCTCCCAAGAATAACCAGCTAAAATACAAACCGAAAATAGGTATTAATAAAGATACTTGTGACATAAATACCAGTCCATTTTCAAAAATTAGTTTTGCTCTAATCATAAACGCAATGGCAGTACTAACAATGCCAAGGTATACTAAGCTAATAAAACTCGATAACTGTACACTGGAATAATCTAATAAAGAGATCTGGAATATGCAGGCAGGTAATAAAATAATAGTTCCACAAATCATCGATAATGTCGCAATAGTTTCATTATTATATTCATTGAATTTTTGAATAATCAAACCTCCAATTACGTAACTTAATGATGCAAAACAAACTATTAAAACAGATTTAATTGTTGTCGATTTTGAAATGTAAACTTGATCATAAAACAATATAAAAACACTTATAAAACCAATGATAGTCCCTATTAATTTAAATTTATTATATTTATCCGACGTGAAAAAATGTGACAATGCAATTGCATAAAATGGTCCTGCGGACATTAGTAAAGCTGCTAAGCCACTTGACATTCCATCAATGCCAAATGCAATCAATGTAAATGGCAAAACATAGTTGGTAAAACCTATAATAAAGAAAATGTAAATTTTTTTTGTTAACAAAATACTAAAATTAATAGATTTAAATACTGTGGTACAAAGTATTACTAAAAACAGAGAAGCAAAAAAAATTCTTCCTCCAGCAAGTATGAAATAATCAAAACTATTTAATACAATTTTATAATTAAAAAAAGCTGAACCCCAAATTGCTGCTAATATAAATAAAAGAAAATAATTTTTTAAAGAAGGTTGTTTCATTTTATAATGGTGGGCCCGGAGGGATTTGAACCCCCGACAACCCCGTTATGAGCGGGGGGCTCTAACCAACTGAGCTACAGGCCCGAGTTTGATTGATTAACACTAATATAATTAAAAATAAATCTAAATTTTAATTATCCAAGAAACTTTTTAATTGTCTTGATCGACTTGGATGCTTAAGTTTTCTCAATGCTTTTGCTTCTATTTGCCTAATTCTTTCTCTAGTAACTGAAAACTGTTGACCAACTTCTTCAAGGGTATGGTCAGTATTCATTCCAATACCAAAACGCATTCTTAAAACTCTTTCTTCCCTAGGAGTTAATGAGGCTAAAACTTTTGTGGTTGTATTTTTTAATGCGGTTTGAACTGCTGCATCCACAGGTATCAATGCATTCGAATCTTCGATGAAATCTCCAAGTGTGCTATCGTCTTCATCACCAACTGGCGTTTCTAAAGAAACGGGCTCTTTAGCAATTTTTAAAACCTTTCTTACCTTCTCTAATGGCATAGCTAATTTTTTTGACAACTCTTCAGGTGTAGGTTCTCTTCCAAACTCACTCATCATTTGTCTCTGCGTTCTAACGATTTTATTTATAGTCTCAATCATATGTACTGGGATTCTAATTGTTCTAGCTTGATCCGCGATTGATCTTGTAATTGCTTGTCTAATCCACCAAGTGGCATATGTAGAAAATTTATATCCTCTTCTGTATTCAAATTTATCGACTGCCTTCATCAAACCGATATTACCTTCCTGAATCAAATCTAGAAACTGAAGTCCTCTGTTTGTATATTTTTTAGCTATCGAAATAACCAATCTTAAATTTGCCTCTATCATTTCTTTTTTTGCTATTCTAGACTCTCTTTCACCTTTTTTTATTTTATTAACTAAAATTCTAAAATCTGAAATTGACATTCCAATATAATGGCTCAGTTCTGTTAACTTTTCTTTTAGATTTGAAAAAAGTTTCTTTTCTTTTGTGAAAAAACTTAACCAACTTTTTTCTTCACTTAAGAATTTAACAAAATTAGGATTTAATTCATTGCCCACATAGAATTTTATGAAATCATCTCTTGAAATTCCATGTTTAGTTGCAGCTCTCATTAATTCTCCATCATAAGATATAATCTTTTTATTCTCCGCATAATTTAAGGCGACTAAATCTTCTTGGGTTACCTGATTCAACTGTAATTTTAATAACTCCTCCATGATTTCTTTCTTAACTTTTTCATAACTTTTATTTTTGATATCGCTAAATACTTGATTTTTTAAAACGCAATCAAGTTTTTCTGTTTGGTATGAAATAAGTTTTTTATAATTTCTTGTAATACTGCCAAATATCTCTAAAATTTTAGGTTTAAGCTCTATTTCTAATGAGGCAAGTGAAATATTAAATTCATCTTCTTCCCCGCTATCATCTGACTCAGTATCAATATTAGGATTTTTTTCTTTTGCTTCTTTTTTACTTTTTTCTTTTATTGATTTAGCTAATTTTTCATCGTCAATAAAATTTGTATCTAGATCAATAATATCGCGCACAAGCATTTCATTGTTAATTAACTTTTCTTGCCATTCAAATATTTTTTTTGCAGTAATTGGACTTTCTGAAAGTGAACTGATCATTACATAACGTCCAGACTCAATTCTTTTAGCTATTGCAGTCTCACCCTCTCTTGAGAGCAGTTCAACACCACCCATCTCTCTAAGATACATACGTATTGGATCATCACTTCTTTCTACCGATCTAACTTGTTTGGATGTTTCTGACTCTTGTTTTTTAACTTTAAAATCTGTCTTTTTCTCAACTAAAGTTATGGCTTGATCAAAAATATGAACTAAAGCTCTATCTAAGCTCTCAACATTACTATTTCTTTTTCCTAAAGATTTCTGTAACTCTTCATAGGTTATAAAGCCTCTACTAAGGCCTTTTTCGATAAGTCTTTCAAAGGATTTTGATATTAGTTTTTCCACAATAGTTGCTGGAATTTATATTTTTTTAAAAAAAAATAAATGAAAGATTTAAGATAATTTTAGCTATTTTTTAAGGATATATAACGATCATACGTGATATCGTTGGGATTCTTCGCCAGCTCCGACTCGATACTTGTCAATTCTTTATTTTTCTTTAACAAATTAAGTTCGGCTACAAAATCTTCCATAAAAGAATAAAACGTATCTTCATTGAGATTGGAAATTATACTCTTGTTATTTGCGTACATATTTATCTTTTTAAGTAAATTTTCAAAACCTATATTTAACTTTTTATATAATTCTTCCTTTGATTTAATGCTCTCATTCATTAAAGAACTAATTAATTCTGATAATAAAATTTTATTTTCACTAAAATTAAATTCTAATGAAGAAAGATCTTCAATTTTGCTTTTACTGAATTCAGGATACTTTATAAATAGATTTAATAAAGATAATTCTAATATCTCCTCTTTTGAAAGCAATAATCTTACACTCGCTTTTCTGATATCTTCTTGGTTATTGCTTTTGTAATTTTTATTTCTAACTAGTTTTTGAAAAATTTTATTCTTAAAAGAATTTTTAATATATTTTTTTGATATTTGATCCTCAATTTGATCAGCAACATCAAAAAGTTTTTTTTCCAATAACGCAATATCCGAGGCCTTTTCTCTTTTTACTCCAGATGAATAATGATCAAAAATTATATCTGATAAATCTTTACTTTGATTTAATAATGTTTCAAAACCATCTTTCCCAAATTGATTAATAAAATCATCAGGATCTTGACCGTTTGGAATTTTTGTAAAGTAAATATCTTTTCCTGGTTTTAATATTTTAAGTGCTCTTTCTGCTGCACGGAAGCTTGCATTAATGCCACTTTCATCACCGTCAAAACAAATAAAAATTTTATCATAATTTTTCCAAGCCAAAATTATTTGCGACTGAGTGATTGCAGTACCCAGAGTAGCTGCTACATTTTTAATACCCCGATTATACAATGATACAACATCCATATAACCTTCTACTAAAATTAAATTATCAAAGTTTGAACTTTCTTTCTTTGAATTATTTAAATTATATAAGTTAAATCCCTTTTTAAAAAAAAAGGTTTCAGGAGAGTTGATATATTTTGCTATAGCATTACTTAAAACTGCCCTGCCCCCACAACCAATATAATTATTGTAATAACCCTGGATTGGAAAAGTAATTCGATTTTTAAAACGATTTACCAATTCTTCAGTTGTATCTTTTTTATAATACATTCCTGATTGAAGAAGTTGTTCGGATGTAAAACCATTTTGATATAGCTTCTCTTGAATTTTTTTACTATTTTCACAAAATCCAATTTTAAAATAATTTACAGTATCAATACTAAGACCTCGATCTAATAAATATTTAAGATGAGTATCTTTGTATTTTGTTTGTAGATCATTTTTGCATTCTAAGAAAAATATTTCAAAAAGTTTTTGAATTTTTTGATTTTCTTTTTCTTTTTCTTCATCTTGAACAGTGAATCGATATGGTTGCATTCCAGCTCGTTGCGCTAAAGTTTTTACAGCATCACCAAAACCTAGATTTTCTAGCTTCATTATAAAATCAAAAATATTTCCATGCTCTCCAGTACTAAAACAATGATAAAATCCCTTTTCATCATTGACAGTAAAGGAAGGAGTTTTTTCATTTTTAAATGGTGAAAGACCAACAAACTCTTTACCTCTTTTTTTTAAATTGACCTTAAGTCTCACTACATCTGAAACTTTTAATCTATTTCTAATTTCTTCAATGTATGATTTTGGATATTTCATTACCCCTTTAACTTCTCTTTCAAAATTTTTCCTGCTAAAGAAAAATCCATTGTACCCAAGTACTTCATTTTTAATGTTTGCATGACTTTTCCCATATCTTTCAGGCTCGATGCGCTACTTTCAGAGATAGCTTCTACGCAAGCCTTTTCTACTTCTTCGGCATTTAATTGATTAGGCAAAAACTCTTCAATAATTTTAATTTCTGAATTTTCTTTATCAACTAACTCTTGTCGACTAGCCTTCAAGTACATTTCAACAGACTCTTTTCTTTGCTTTAGCATTTTGTTTAAAATCGAAATCATATCTTCGTCTGTAACTTCTTTTTTATCCTGAGTCCTTTTTTCTATTTCTTTATCTTTTTTTGCAGATACAATTGCTCTTAAAGTCAAAACTCTGTCACTTTGCTTGCTTTTTAAAGAGTTGGTTAATGCTTTGTTAACATTTTCAAAAATTGTCATTGTGGTTATTTAATTTAGTTTCTTGACGAGTGTAAGACTTTTTCATAATTAACGCCAAAGTTTTTTTTATAAATTTTGATTCTTAACCTATGAGTTGTATTTTTGTTTAACAAGGAAAAAAAGGCAAATTTAAATTTTTTATCATCACAACCCACAGGCATTTTAGTTTTTGAAAATGGTTTGAAGCTCCAGGGTATAGGCCTGGGTCACGAAGGGTATGCTGTAGGAGAAGTTTGTTTCAATACTTCGATGACTGGCTACCAGGAAATAATAACTGACCCTTCATACTCAGATCAAATTATTAACTTTACTTTTCCTCATATTGGAAATGTTGGAACAAATTTAGAAGATATTGAGTCAGAAAAAATTTGGTTAAAAGGAGTTGTGTTTGCAAAAGAAATAACAGATCCATCTAATTATAGATCGTTTGAAAAGTTAGACTTTTGGTTAAAAAAGAATTCAATAGTTGGAATTGCAGGTCTAGATACAAGAATGATTACCAATCTAATAAGAAAGAATGGAGCGGTAAAAGCTACAATTGTAAACAATGAAAAAAATTTAAATGATTCCAAATACTTAAATGAATGTAAAAATTGGCCAGGTCTAAAAGGTATGGAGCTTACTTCAAAGGTAACCACAAAACAAATATATCAATGGAATGATGAAAGTTTCTGGAAAAGAGAAACGGGATATCAAAAAAATTTAAATCACAAAACTCATGTTGTTGTGATGGATTTTGGATGTAAAAAAAATATTTTAAGAAATTTTTCAAAATTAGAAACTAAACTTACCATCGTACCTTCGGATACAAATTTCGATAAAATTAAAGAGCTTAAGCCAGATGGAGTTTTTTTATCTAATGGACCTGGTGATCCAGCGGAGACTTATAAGATTATAAATCAAACTTTGAAAAGTCTTTTAGAAAGTAATTACCCAATTTTTGGAATATGTTTAGGGCATCAATTGTTAGCTCATGCCTTAGGTTGCAAAACAAAAAAAATGCATCAGGGTCATAGAGGTGCAAATCATCCTGTAAAAAATTTAGAGAATAATTTAGTGGAAATTACTTCACAAAATCATGGATTCGAAGTTGACAAAGAAAATGTACCAAAAGATGTTTCTATTACTCATGTATCCCTTTTTGATCAATCTATAGAGGGTGTATGTTCTAAAAAATACAATGCTTTTTCAGTTCAATACCATCCTGAAGCAAGTCCAGGTCCTCATGATAGTAATTATTTATTCAAAAAATTTATTATGAAAGTTGAAGAATATGCCAAAAAGAACTGATTTAAATAAAATTATGATTATTGGAGCCGGACCTATTGTAATTGGTCAAGCATGTGAATTTGATTATTCAGGATCACAAGCTTGTAAAGCGTTAAGACAAGAGGGTTATAAAATAATTTTAGTTAATTCAAATCCAGCAACAATTATGACTGACCCTAATGTTGCGGATGTAACTTATATAGAACCTATTAATGACCAAATTTTAGAAGAGATAATAAAGAAGGAAAAACCTGATGCGATTTTGCCGACAATGGGAGGGCAAACTGGATTAAATGCAGCAATGAGCCTTGATCAAAAAGGAATATTAAAAAAATATAATGTTGAGTTGATAGGAGCAAATGCAAAAGCAATAGATAATGCAGAAAATAGAGAAAAATTTAAAAAGAATATGAATGAAATTGGCCTGGAATCTGCAAGATCATTCATTTGTAGAAATGAAAAAGATGCAAAAGAAGCATTTAAAGAAATTGGAATTCCATCAATTATTAGACCATCTTTTACTCTTGGAGGAACTGGTGGTGGAGTTGCAAATACTCAAGAAGAATTTTTTAAGATAATCAAAAACGGACTAGACTTATCTCCAACAAATGAAGTTTTGGTTGAAGAATCTCTTGTTGGGTGGAAAGAATTTGAAATGGAAGTAGTAAGAGATAAAAAAGATAACAGTATTATAGTCTGTTCAATTGAAAATCTTGACCCAATGGGTATTCATACTGGAGATTCCATTACAGTTGCACCTGCACTAACACTAACTGATAAAGAGTACCAAATAATGAGAAATGCATCTATTGCATGTTTGAGGAAAATTGGAGTTGAAACTGGGGGTTCAAATGTTCAATTTGCAATTAATCCAGGAGACGGAAGAATGATTGTAATTGAAATGAATCCAAGGGTCTCAAGATCTTCAGCATTGGCATCAAAGGCAACTGGTTTTCCTATTGCAAAAGTTGCAGCAAAACTTGCGGTCGGTTATACACTGGACGAAATCGAAAATGATATCACTAAAGTTACTCCAGCATCATTTGAACCAACGATTGATTATATCGTAACGAAGATACCTAGATTTGCATTCGAAAAATTTAAAAAAAGTGAAGCTTTACTAGGCACTGCAATGAAATCAGTGGGAGAAAGCATGTCTATTGGACGAAACTTTAAAGAGTCATTGCAAAAAGCGTTGATTTCTCTTGAAGTTGGACTAAGTGGTCTCGATACTGTTAGTGATAATTTAGATGTAATTAAAGAAAATTTAAAATCCAATGTTCCTCTAAGAATTTTATATGTAGCTGATGCTTTTAGAAAAGGACTAGGATTAAAAGAAATTCACAATTTATGTAAAATTGACCCATGGTTCTTAAAACAAATTCAAGAAATCGTAGATATGGAAAGTGCGATTACAGATAATAAATATGATAAAAATACATTTAAATTGTTTAAATCATTTGGATTCTCTGATCAAAAAATTTCTCAACTTACAAAAAAGTCAGTAGACCAAATTGAGCAGTACAAAAAAGAAAATAATATAAACATTGCTTATAAAAAAGTAGATACTTGTGCAGCAGAATTTTCTTCTTTAACGCCGTATATGTATTCCACGTATGATCATGGACTTAACGCGGATGGTGAATGCGAATCTAATCCAACTAATAAAGAGAAAATTATTATTATTGGTGGTGGTCCTAATAGAATTGGTCAAGGTATAGAGTTTGATTATTGCTGCTGTCAGGCAAGTTTTTCATTAAAAGAAATGGGTTATGAAACAGTTATGATAAATTGCAATCCAGAAACGGTTTCTACAGATTATGATACAAGTGACCGATTATATTTTGAACCATTAGTTGATGAATATATTATTGAGATTTTAAAAAAAGAAAGCTCGAATGGTAAAATCAAAGGTGTTATAGTTCAGTTTGGTGGACAAACACCAATAAAACTAGCGAAAAAAATTCACCAATCTGGATTTCCAATTTTGGGTACTCAATTAGAATCGATTGATACTGCAGAAGATAGAGAAAAATTTAATCAAATTGTAAAAGATTTAAAATTAAAACAAGCTGATAGTGGTCTTGCTAGAGGAAAAGATGAAGCAAAAAAAATTGTTGATTATATTGGTTACCCAGTAGTTATAAGGCCATCATACGTTTTAGGTGGACGTGCAATGGAAATCCTTCATGATGATGAGCAATTCAAAACTTATATAGATGAAGCGGTAAAAGTTTCAGGCGATAGTCCAGTTTTAATCGATAAATTTTTAAACAATGCAATTGAAATTGATGTTGATGCCGTATGTGATGGAAACGAAGTGTTTATTGCTGGCATTATGGAACACATTGAGGAAGCGGGTATTCACTCTGGCGACTCAGCATGCTGTATACCGCCTTTTTCATTAGATAACCAATTAATAGATGAATTAAAAAAGCAAACTACTGCTCTTGCAAAAAAATTAAGGGTAATTGGATTAATTAATATTCAGTTTGCAATAAGAGATAAGGAAATATTTATTCTAGAAGTCAATCCACGAGCAAGTAGAACCGTTCCTTATGTTTCTAAAGCTCTAAACATCCCAATTGCTAAAATCGCATCACAAGTAATGGCAGGAAAAAAACTAAGTGAATTTGACAATCTCAACAAAAAATTAAATATTTATGCTATTAAAGAAGCTGTATTTCCTTTTAATAAATTTCCTGAGGCAGATACTATTCTTGGACCAGAAATGAAATCAACCGGTGAAGCCATGGGAATAGATAAAGATTTTGGAATGGCTTTTGCAAAAAGCCAAATGTCTGCTGGAAATGATCTACCTACAAAAGGATCTGCATTTATTTCGGTCAAAGATGAAGACAAAGACAAAGTGTGTGAATATGCTAAAAAATTATTTGAGATGGGATTTGAAATTATAGGCACCGGTAGAACTGCTGACACACTAAATAAATACGGTATCAAATGTATAAAAATCAATAAAGTAAGACAAGGCAGTCCTCATATAGTTGATTATTTGGATGACAAAAAAATATCACTAGTGATTAATACAACTTCTGAAAAAAAATCAATTGAAGACTCTTGGTCACTAAGAAGAGCGGCCCTAAATAACAAAGTTCCTTACTTTACGACTTTAGCTGGAGCAAAAGCATGTACTCAGGCAATCAGCTCGTTAAAAAATAAGATAATTGAGATTCAGAAAATTCAAGAATTATAGTTATTTTTCTACTGGATAATCAGTTTGAAAAGTAACATAATTTACTTGGAGACAGCGTCTTTCATCTTTAATAGATTTTTTTTCTAAACCATGCCAACTATTTTCATCAGTAGCAAACATATAACCAAAATTATTTTTATATGGAACTGTATAGATCTTTTCTAAATTACCATTATAAAAATCGGTACCCAACTCTTCTGATTCATTGTTTCGATTTACAAATAGCATAGATGACATTAACTTCTCTTTAATATCGCAATGAGGTTTAAGCCAAAAACCTTTTCTATCACAACAAATCTCTACTCGAACAAAAGATTTTGATAAATCTTTGCCAATCATCTCTCCTATATGATTATAAGTTTCTTTTTTTTGTAGTTCTTTTACCAACTTTAAAATCTCTGGATAATTTTTTTCATTTTCTTTTGTTACGAAACATCTAAATTTTAACGCTTTACCACCAGATTTAATTCCCTCTCTTAATTTTCCATCACCACCATCAATAGCACGTGTTCCATCATACTCTATATCATGAGCAGTAGGATCATCTAATTTAGCATTATAAAGTTCATCGATCATTTCTTCTGTTAGAGGTTTTTCAAACTCCCAATATCTAAAAGGATTAGTGCCGTGCTTACTATTTTTAACAGAATTTAAAATACTCATTAATTTTCAATTATAATGTTTGATATTCTTTTAGTCTCATATAATTTTTCATAAGTCCAGTTTTCAATTTGACCCTCAAAATACCTAATAATACCAAGTTCATGAAATAATTTAAAAAATCTTTTAAAGCGGTAATCGTCTTTAATAATCTTAAGTTGAACCACATAAATTGGTTTTTCAGTAATAGCAGCTTCGGAGATCATAGAAATTGAATCACAGGTTACAAAAATATGAGATGCCTCAGAGAGTGACTTTGTATAATTGTTTTTATTTAAGCTAAAATCATAAACTATCCGCGGATCTTGAAATTCGTTTTTTAATTTTTCAAATAGTTTTATTGGTGTGCGTCTTGATGCAACAATATTAATTTTATTAATTTCTGAATCTTTTGTTAATTGCAGAAAAACATTTTTTATTTTTTCATATGAAAAACTATAATACTTATTTGGACCTCCTAAAATTAAAGAAATATTTTTTTCAGCTTTAATATTTAAACTTTTAACATCCTGTTCATCTAAGTAATGCAATGCACCTTCACTAAGCAAAACATTATCTCCAATAATTGGGTTGTCATGTTTAGGTGCTACGACAAAATTAAAATATTTAGTTGAAATTTTTGGATCTTGAATATGTATATTTTTGATATCTTTATTGTATTTTTTTTTAATAAAATCTTTAATTAATATATTTGGAATTACACTTTTTCTTCCACAGGAAATAATAAAATCAGGAATAGGATCGGTATTAGCCACCAATTCCCTAAAATTAAAAAACAATTTCTGCTTTGGGGTTATCTTAGGCGGTAGCAATTTTGTAAAAAAAGATAACCTGACTGTTTTGTGAGTAAAAGTTGTATTTAACGCTTTTGCCAAACCTTCTACTTGACTAATCATTCCGTGCGCGCCTTCTGTGAGTAACCAAGAGTGTAAAGCTTTCATTATAATAAATTATATTTTATTAAATTGTTTCGATAAACTAATCAAATGAGTCAAAATAAAGAACACAAAACAAAAGTTTTAATTATTGGATCTGGGCCAGCAGGTTATAGTGCAGCTATCTATGCTTCTAGAGCCATGTTGGAGCCAATTCTGGTAACCGGTTTAGAGCAAGGTGGTCAGTTAACAACAACAACCGATGTAGAAAATTACCCAGGATTTGCCAATGTTATTCAAGGGCCCTGGCTTATGGAAGAAATGAAAAAACAAGCAGAGCATGTTGGAACAAGATTTATTACCGATATCATCAAAGATGTCGACTTTGGAAAAAAGCCCTTTTTGAGTATTGGCGAAAATGGAAATAAAATTATCTCTGACACAGTAATCATCTCAACCGGTGCACAAGCTAAATGGCTTGGTATAGAAAACGAAAATAAATACAAAGGTTTTGGTATAAGTGCATGTGCTACTTGTGATGGTTTTTTTTATAAAAATAAAGAAGTTGCTGTTATAGGAGGTGGAAATACCGCCGTCGAAGAAGCAATGTATTTAACAAATTTTGCATCAAAAGTTTTTTTAATACATAGACGAAGTGAATTAAGAGCAGAAAAAATGTTGCAAAAAAAACTTATGGAAAATAAAAAAGTTGAAATGATTTGGGATACTGTTCTTGATAAAATAAATGGTACTGATAATCCTAAAAATTTGGAATCATTAACTATTAAGAACTTAAAAGATAATCAAACACGTGAGTTAAAAGTTCATGGTCTTTTTGTTGCTATTGGTCATCAACCATCAACACAAATTTTTAAAAACAAAATTGAGATGGATGACGAGGGATACATCATTACTAAACCAGACTCAACTGCAACAAATATAAAAGGTGTTTTTGCTGCTGGTGATGTAAAAGATAAAATTTTTAGACAAGCTATCACTGCGGCTGGCATGGGTTGTATGGCAGCATTAGAGGCTGAAAAACTACTGAATCACTAAGAAAGATCTGAGCAAAAGTCAGAAATTCTTTTAACTGCTTTTTTTAAATTTTCCATTGAGGTTGCATAAGAAATCCTAAAAAAACCTTCTAATCCAAAAGCTGAACCTTGGACAACTGCTACGCCGGTTTTTTCTAATAGTTTAGTTACAAAATCAGTATCATCCTTAATTATACCAAGCTCTTTATGTTTTTTTCCTATACATTTTTTACAACTTGGAAAAACATAAAATGCTCCTTGTGGATTTAAACAATTTATACCTGGAATAGCGTTTAAAGATTCAACTACAAAATCCCTCCTATCTTTAAAAGCTTTTGCTCTTACTTTTATAAAACTTTGGTCACCATTCAACGCCTCTACAGCAGCTGCTTGACTTATTGAGGATGGATTTGTTGTTGATTGAGACTGTATCTTAGCCATTGCTTTAATTAAATCAGCAGGGCCACCTGCATATCCGATTCTCCATCCAGTCATTGCATAGGACTTGCTAACTCCATTGATGGTTAAAGTTCTATTAAAAATACTTTTATTTTGAGCAATTGTATAAAATTTAAAGTTATCATAAACAACATGCTCATATATGTCATCACTCATGATCATAACATTTGGATAATCTTTTAAAGTTAAAGCGATAATATCTAATTCTTCTTTTGAATAACACGACCCAGTTGGGTTGGAAGGGGAATTTAAAATTATCCATTTTGTTTTTTCAGATAAATTTTTTTTTAATTTTTCTGCAGTAATTTTAAATTCATCCTCTTCTTCACAAATTACTATTCTAGGAATACCACCAGCTAATAAAACAATATCTGGATAAGATACCCAATATGGAGCTGGGATTAAAACTTCATCACCGGGATTGATAGAAGCTAGAATAGCATTAAATATTACTTGTTTTCCTCCTGCCCCTACACTTATTTCTTCTCTTAAATATTTAAGTCCATTTTCGTTATTAAATTTATTAATTATAGCATCTTTTAGATTTTGAGTTCCATCAACAGCTGTATATTTTGTATCCCCTTTTTTAATGGCTTCTATTGCTGCCTCTTTTACATTGTCCGGTGTATCAAAATCTGGTTCTCCTGCGCCAAGCGCTATCACATCCACTCCACTAGCCTTTAACTCTCTAGCTTTTTGAGTTACAGCTATTGTTGGAGAAGGTTTTATTCTTGATAAAGAACTTGATAGAATAGTCATATAAAAATGCCACTATTAGATACAATTAATAATAAAGAAAGCAAGTCAACAAATGAATTTGCTGTTAAAAAGCTTGAAGGCGGTAAGTCATTTGAAATAACGAGTAAATTTACACCCTCGGGTGATCAACCCACAGCTATTAGAGAACTCGCTTCTGGCCTTAAAAAAAATGAAAAGAACCAAGTGTTGCTTGGAGTTACAGGTTCAGGAAAAACATTCACTATGGCAAAAATAATAGAAACTCTCAATCGACCTGCAATAATACTGGCTCCTAACAAAACTCTTGCGGCGCAGTTGTATGGTGAAATGAAAAGTTTTTTTTCTAACAACTCTGTAGAATATTTTGTTTCTTATTATGACTATTATACTCCTGAAGCTTACGTCCCTAGATCAGATACATACATAGAAAAAGAATCTTCAATAAATGAACAAATAGATCGTATGAGACATTCTGCAACTAGATCGCTTCTTGAAAAAGATGACGTTATTATAGTTTCTAGTGTATCTTGTATTTATGGATTAGGATCTCCAGAGTCATATAGTAAAATGACTTTTACATTTATAAAGAACGAAACATATAAGAGAGAAGATGTAATAAAAGGATTAATTGAGCTTCAGTATAAAAGAAATGACCAAAACTTTCAAAGAGGAGCTTTTAGAGTACGTGGTGAAAATATTGAAATCTTTCCTTCCCATTTAGAAGATAGAGCTTGGAAGTTAAATCTTGAGGACGGTAAGCTAGTATCAATAAAAGAGTTTGATCCATTGACCGGTAATAAAACTGAAGATTTAAATATTATTAAAGTTTATGCTAACAGTCATTATATTACTCCAAGGCCAACTGTGAACCAAGCTATTAAGGAAATTAGAGAAGAGTTGAAATTAACAATTAATAAATTTAGATCTGAGAATAAATTACTAGAAGCTCAAAGAATAGAGGAAAGAACAAGATTTGATCTTGAAATGATAGAAGCTACTGGAACATGTTCTGGTATTGAAAATTACTCTAGATTTTTATCTGGTCGTAAGAAAGGTGAACCACCACCTACTCTATTCGAGTACCTTCCTGACAATGCAATTGTATTTGTTGATGAAAGTCATGTAACTGTGCCGCAGTTAAATGGGATGTATAAAGGTGACTTCACTAGAAAAAAAACACTCTCAGATTATGGATTCAGGTTACCCTCTTGTATGGATAATAGACCTTTGAGGTTTGAAGAATGGGATTTAATGCGCCCCCAAACAATTTTTGTTTCTGCAACCCCTGGGTCTTGGGAATTAGAACAAACTAAAGGAGTCTTTGCGGAACAAATAATAAGACCAACTGGTTTAATTGATCCAGAAGTTGAAATAAGACCAGCCAAAAATCAAGTGGATGACCTATTAGATGAATGTAAAAAAATTATTAAAAAAAATCAAAGAGTATTAGTTACAACTCTGACCAAAAAAATGGCAGAAGATCTCACGGAATATTTAGATGAAAACGGAATTAAAGTTAGATATTTACACTCAGATATAGATACACTTGAAAGAATAGAGATTATTAGAGATTTGAGACTTGGACATTTCGATGTGTTAATAGGAATAAATTTATTAAGAGAGGGCCTAGATATTCCAGAATGTGCATTGGTAGCAATTTTAGATGCAGATAAAGAAGGATTTCTAAGATCAGAAACTTCGCTAGTTCAAACAATAGGTAGAGCGGCAAGGAATTTGGAAGGAAAAGTAATTCTTTATGCTGATAAAAAAACAAAAAGTATCAATAAAGCTATAGATGAAACTGATAGAAGAAGAAGAAAACAGGTAGAATATAATATAAAAAATAATATTAGCGCCGCTTCTATAAAAAAAGAGATAGGTGACATTTTAGAAAGCGTTTATGAAAAAGATTACCTTAATACTGATAAATTTGTTACACCAGGCCATAATCTAAAAAAACATATGAAAGCATTAAAAAAAGACATGCAAAATGCTGCTGATAACTTAGAATTTGAAAAGGCTGCAGAAATTAGAGATGAGATTAGAAAACTTGAGCATTCAGATATGGGCTTAACAATAAATTCATTTACAAAAAATTACAAAAACAAAAATGTAGGTCGATCAACGCAAGGACGTGCAGGTACCAAGGCTGGTAAAAGGTTTAATAAAAAATGAATATACTCATCACTGGAGCTGGAAAAAGAATCGGAAAAGAAATCGCACTAAGTTTTGCAAAAGAGGGTGCTAATATTATTTTGCATTATAATAAATCTAAAATAGATGCAGAGAAAACTGCTAAAGAGATCAAAAAATTTTCCAAATGTTATATTGTTAAAGGTGATTTAAATAATTTAAGATCTACAAAAAATATTTTTACTACTGCAAAAAAAAAATTTGGTTTGGTCAATCATCTCATTAATTGTGCCTCACTATTTGAAAATGATGATTTGATGAAATTTAATGAAAAAAGTTGGAATAAACATTTAAATATTAACGCAAAAGCTCCAGCAATTTTAATATCTGAGTTCTCTAAACAAAAAATGAAAAGCAATGAAAACTTTTCTATAATTAATATACTTGATCAAAGAGTTTTTAAATTAACACCTTATTTTTTTTCCTATACAATAAGTAAATTGATACTTTTTAACATGACCAAAATAGCCGCTATGAGATTAGCGCCAAATATTAGAGTAAATGCTATTGCGCCTGGTCCAGTAATTAAAAATTATAGACAATCAAATATTCATTTTATAAAACAATACAAAAATACACTTCTTAAAAAACAAGTTGATAAAAAAGAAATCTTTAATGCTTGTAAATTCTTAATAAAAAATAAATCTATAACAGGTCAATCAATTGCAATAGATAGTGGTCAAAGCTTAAATTGGGAAACAAAAGATTTAATAAATATACATGAGTGAAAAAAAAATAATTCAACTTAAAGAGTCAAATACTACCAAAGAAGAGATAATTTTAATTAATGATCTTAATTTAAATGCGATATTTGGATTTTATGATTACGAAAAAATTAAAGAACAAGAATTAGTATTTAACTTAAAACTTTATATAAAATCTGGAAATCATCAAGATAAAAAATTAGATCAAATTGTAGATTATGATAAGATCATTTATATCATAAAAAATATACTTAAAAATAAAATTAATTTTCTGGAAACTTTAGCTGAAAAAATCATTGATGAAATTTTTTCTAATAGAAGAATATTAAAAATATATTTAAAAATTGAAAAACCCCAGGCAATTAAAGAATGTAAAAGTGTGGGATACGAAATAATAAAAACAAGAAGTATTTAAATGAATTCTTTAGATGCTGGTAAATTAATATTTAAAGAAAAATCAAAGTTATGTTCCAATAGCCCAGGAGTTTATCAAGTTTTAGACTCTAATGAAAAAATTATTTATGTAGGTAAAGCTAAAAATTTACCTAGTAGATTATCGAACTATTCATCAAATTCAAACCAACCAATAAGAACAGAGAGGATGATTGCGGCTACCAAAAGAATAGATACTATAAGTACAGTTAATGAATCGGAAGCTCTGCTGCTGGAGGCTAATTTAATTAAGAAAAATAAGCCCAAATACAACGTTTTATTAAAAGATGATAAATCTTTTCCGTATATTCTAATAAGAAAGGAACACCCATTTCCACAAATTACAAAATTCAGAGGCAAACATAACAATCAAAATATTTATTTTGGACCGTTTGCATCAATTGCATCTGCGAATTGGACATTAAAAATGCTTCAAAAAGTTTTTCAATTAAGGGTGTGCGATGACAGTACATTTAATAACAGGAAAAGACCTTGTATTTTATATCAAATCAAAAGGTGTTCCGCACCGTGTACAAAGGAAATTACTGAAGATAATTATAAATTAACTGTGGAAGAATGTATTCAATTTCTTAATGGTAAAACAAGAGATATTCAAAAAAAACTGTCTTGCGAAATGGAAAATGCAAGTAATAATTTAGAATATGAAAAGGCAGCTATTTTTAGAGATAGAATAAAGTCTTTAACATATATTCAATCATCACAAAAAATTCAAAGAAACAATTTAAAAAATGCTGACTTAATTGTTTCTTTCAGAAGAGAAAATATTACATGTATTGTTGTTTCTTTTTATAGATCAAAACAAAATTGGGGTAGTCAATACTATTATCCAAAACATGATAATGAAGATAGTGACAAACATATTTTAAAATCTTTTTTAATGCAATTTTACGAAAATAAAGAACCTCCTGAAGATATAGTTTTAAATAGCGATCCTGAAAATGCAAAACTAATAATAAAAGCATTAGAGAATAAATATAAAAAAAAGATCTCTTTAAAAGTAGACTCAAAAAACTCAATGGTTAAAAATGCTTTGAAAAATGCGCGTGAACAATTACAACTTAAAATTTTATCTCAAGATAAAAATAACGATCTTTTAATTGCATTAAGTGAAAAACTTAAATTAAACTTTACACCAAATTTAATCGAGGTTTATGATAATAGTCATAATCAAGGAGACAGTAATATTGGGGCACTTATAGCATTTGGAAAAGATGGTTTTATAAAAAATAGATATAGAAAATTCAACATTAAAAATAAAAATATAAAATCAAATGATGATTATGGAATGATGTCTGAGGTTATTGAAAGACGTTTTTCCAAGATTCAAACTAATGATGAAAATATTCCAGATCTAATACTTATTGATGGAGGCAAAGGTCAATATTCTGTAGTTAGAAATAAATTAAATGATTTAGGTTTTCATGATTTAAAAATAATAGCAATTTCTAAAGGTAAAGAAAGAAACAAAGGTAATGAAAAATTTATTACAGAAAAAGGGGTATTAAAGTTAAATAAAAATGATCCTGTTTTGTTTTTAATGCAAAGGATTAGGGATGAGGCACACAGATTTGCAATAATGACACATAGAAAGAAAAAATCCAAAACTATGTTCAGATCTCCATTGGAAGAAATTGAGGGTATTGGGTCAAAAAGAAAAAGGGCTCTATTGAATTATTTTGGATCAGCAAAAGCTATTCAGGGTGCGAGTTTTGAAGATATTAAAAATGTTGAAGGGATCAATGACTCTACTGCAGAAAAGGTTTATAATTTTTTTCATAAGGAAAAAAATATAATTTAATGTTAAAAATACCTAATATACTTACTATTGGCCGAATTATTTTAGTTCCCATATTAGTTTTTGTTTTTTTTGTACCCGGTCCATTAGGAGATTGGCTGGCATGCGGAATATTTATTATAGCTAGTTTTACTGATTTTGTTGATGGTTTTTTAGCAAGATTACTTAAACAACAATCAAGGCTTGGTGAGATGCTAGATCCAATTGCGGATAAAATTATTGTGGTTACCGCTTTAGTTCTTCTAGTTAAAAATGATGTAATAGCTGAAATAAATATAGTTGCTGCGATTATAATTTTATGCCGTGAAATTTTAGTTTCTGGGTTACGAGAATATTTAGCTAAATTTAAATTAAAAATGCCAGTTTCACAACTTGCTAAAGTTAAAACTTTTTTTCAAATGTTTTCAATTTCAATTCTGCTTGCAGGAACATCTGGGGATAAATTATTAGGTGGTTATGGTATTGATATCGGAATAAGTTTACTTTGGCTATCCGCAATTCTCACTGTTTATACTGGGTACGATTATATAAAAAAAGGTATAGACCACGCTTTAGATTAAAAATTATTTTTTATTTATTTACAATCTCTAAATATTTATCAAAAAAAATACCGATTGAATCTATAACTTTAAAATTATAATCGCCAATCTGCGATATCGGTGTAACCTCAGCTGCTGTACCTGTTAAAAAACATGCATCAAAATCTTTTAATTCCTCTAACTGAATTTTTCTTTCTATAATTTCAAAACCTTTTTCTTTAGCAATATCAATTATTGTTCGTCTAGTTATTCCGTCTAAAAAACAATCAGGTATTGGAGTGTGTATTTCCTTTAATTTTTCTTTTATAAAAAAAATATTTGCCCCTGTTGCTTCGGCAACAAAATCTTCATGATCTAACATTAATGAATCATTAAAACCTTCTTTTTCAGCTTCATGCTTGGATAGCGTACAAATCATATATAGCCCAGCTGCCTTTGTATCCCAAGGTATTGTATTTGGCGCTGGTCTTCTCCATTGTGAGATATTAAGTTTTATACCATTCTGTTTTATTTTAGGATCAAAGTAAGAACCCCATTCCCATGTAGCAACTGCAAAATGTATTTTATTTTTTTGAGCTGAAATTGCCATCATTTCACTCCCTCTCCAAGCGACTGGTCTAACATATCCATTTTTGACTTTTTGAATTTTAATTATTTCATTACAAGCGTTATCAATCTCATCTGCTGAAAAAGGGATTTCAAAACCCATTCTCTTTGCTGAATATATTAATCTATCTGTATGTTCTCTTAACTTGAAAATTTTTCCATTATAAACACGTTCTCCCTCAAATACACAGCTCCCATAATGTAGTCCGTGTGATAGCACATGCAAATTTGCTTTTTCCCAGTCTACAACTAGACCGTTAAACCAAATTTTTCCTTTTCTTTTGTCGTACGGGATAGGTTCCATATTGAAAATTGGATAGAAATTATATTTGAATGTAATATAAGTCAATAAAACTGACTAAATCACATGCTTAAAGATTTCCTATATCTTAAAGAAAAAAATTTAAAAGATGTCATAGAATTGCTATTAAAAGCATACACATCCTCATTTTCAGATAGTGAACAAAATTTGAAAAAAAGATCGTTAGGTAAAGCTCATCATAGACTGATAGTTTTAATTGATAATAATCCAGGCATAAAAGTAACGGAAATTTTAAATATACTTAAGATTACAAAACAAAGCTTAAATAGAGTTCTGCAAGATTTGATTCAAAAAGATATTATAAATCAGGCAAAAGCTGAAAAGGATAAAAGAGAGAAAAAGATTTTTTTAACTGAAAAGGGTAAAGAACTAAGTCTGAGCTTATTTAATTCACAAAAATTAAGAGTTTTGAATGCTTTTAAAAAATCTTCACCAGATGAAGTTCTTTACTTTAAAAATGTGCTAAAAAGAATCATAGAATGACTGAAGAAAAAAAACATATTTTAATTATTGATGATGAAGAGGGTATCCGTGTGCCCTTAAAAGAGTACTTGGAAACTCAAGACTTTTTTGTATCTACAGCAAAAAATGCAGAAGATGCTAAAAATAAAATTAAACTTGTGGAATTTGATTTGCTTATCGTTGATATCATGATGCCTGGACAAACAGGACTAGAGCTAACCAAAGAAATCAGAAAAAATAAAGATGTGCCTATAATTTTTTTATCTGCTATGGGAGAAACAAATAGTAGAATTCATGGACTAGAAACTGGCGGAGATGACTATGTTCCAAAACCCTTTGAACCTAAAGAGCTAGTATTACGAATTAATAATATTTTAAGGAGAGTCAAAAATCTCAAAGAAGGGATGCATTTGATAAGTTTTGGTGAAAGAAAAGTTGATTTAAAAAAAATGATTGTAAAACATAAAAAAAATATTGAAAAAATTAATCAATCAGAAAAATTATTGCTCGAGACAATGATAATATCACTTGGTAAAGTTTTTCAAAGAGAGGATATATCAAAAATTATAAAATTAGATAAAGAAAGAGCTGTGGATGTTGTTATAACAAGACTTAGACAAAAAATAGAACCTGATCCAAAAAATCCTATATATCTTCAAACTGTAAGAGGAAATGGATATGTGCTTTGGGCAGATTAGATGATTAAAAAGTTTTTACCAAAAACTTTATTTTTTAGATATTTTTTAATAATAATAACTCCTGTTGTTTTTTTTCAAATATTATTATCAATAGTTTTTTTCGATAGCTTATGGCTAAAAACAAATAGTGGTCTAGTAAATTCTCTTTCTAATGAAATTATTACTTTTATTGAGCTTTATAAAAACGAAAAAGATTTAGAAAAGAAAAAAAGTATTTTAAAAATATTTCAAATTAGCAAACCATACAAAATAAACATCGAACAAAGAAAAATTGAAGAAAAAGAAAATTATTCAAAATATGCTTTTTATGACAGGTTATTAAATGAAGAATTTAAAAAAAACCTTAATTATAAATTCTGGTTCAATACTAAAATTAATAAAGATAACGTAAAAATTTTAATAGAATTTGATGATCAAGTGATCAATCTAATGGTACCTAAATCTAGAATAAGAAATACGTCAGGTAGAATATTTTTGCTCTGGATTCTGGTTCCAGCTTTATTGTTGATGGGTGTTTCTTTGCTATTTTTAAGAAATCAAATACGACCAATTACAAACTTAGCTTCTGCAGCTGAAAAGTTTGGAAAAGGACAATATGTTCCGGAAACTAAACCTTCTGGTGCTATTGAAATTAGAAAAGCAATCAATGAGTTTGAAAAAATGAAACAAAGAATATTAAGACATATAAGTCAAAGAACCTCAATGTTATCTGGTATTAGCCATGATTTAAAAACACCCCTTACAAGACTGAAATTGCAAGTAGAAATTTTAAATAAGGATGGTAAGTTAGATAAAATTAAAGAAGATGTGAACGAGATGCAAAAAATGATTACTGATTATCTGGACTATTCAAATTCTCAATCAGAAATATCATCTGAACAATTTAACTTATCAATTATGCTTAATGAAATTATACATAGATTGAGTAATTCAAAAATTAAAATAGAATGTAAAAAAAATTTTTTCATAGTTGGTAGACAGCATTTAATTAAAAGATGTATTTTGAACGTTATTGAAAACTCACTCAAATACGGAAATTACGTAGATATCAAAGTATCAGAGCAAAAAGAAAAAGTTACAATAACAATAGATGATGATGGTCCTGGAATACCTGAGCGTGAAAGAGAACGAGTCTTAAGACCCTTTTATAGACTCGATAAAAGTAGAACTAAAAGCTCTGGTAGTGTTGGTCTTGGACTATCTATCGTTCAGGATATTGTAAATTCTCACGGTGGACAAATTGAACTTTTAAATAATCCAAAAGGATCAGGTTTAAGAGTAAACCTAATATTTCCCAATTAATGTTTGTTAACAATTTAGATCCCGTAGCAATATCTTTATTTAATATCGATATTAGATGGTATTCGCTGGCTTATATTTTTGGTTTAATTTTTTCTGTCCAATACGGAAAATTTTTAATAACTAAAAATAATTTTTTTAAATTTGAAAAGGATATCTTGGATGATTATTTACCTTACGCAATCCTAGGGATTATTCTTGGTGGAAGAATTGGATATATTTTATTTTATGATTTAGCTTTTTACATAAAAAACCCAATTGAAATTTTTTATATTTGGCAAGGAGGAATGTCTTTTCACGGTGGTTTAGTTGGAATAATTTTAATTTCACTTTATTTTGTAAAAAAAAAACAAATTGATTTTTATGTTTTTTCAGACCTGTTAGCATTGATATCTCCAATTGGTCTTTTTCTTGGGAGAATTGCAAATTTCATAAATTCTGAACTCATAGGGTTACCAAGTAATTTGCCATGGTCAGTTATTTTTGTAAAAATTGACCAAATACCCAGGCATCCATCACAGCTTTATGAGGCATTGCTTGAAGGGATAATGCTATTTTTAATTTTAAATTTAATTTTTAAATTTAAAAAAATCAAAGGGTATATTTCTGCATATTTTTTAATTTTATATAGTTTCTTTAGAATTGTATCTGAGCAATTTAGACTTCCGGATGAGCACTTGGGTTATGTCTTGGGAAACTTAAGTATGGGGAGTGTGCTAAGCATAATTATACTTTTGATCGGAATTTTCATTTTAAGAGATGTTAAAAATTCTAGATAAAATAAAAAGAAAAAAAATTCCTTTAAATGAATATATCGATTTATGTCTCTATAAATTGAAATCCAGCTATTATGAAAAGAAAAATATTTTTGGTCCAAGGGGAGATTTTATTACGTCTCCATACGTATCGAGCATTTTTGGTGAAATTTTAGCTATTCATATAGCTAATTATTTTTTAGAAAAAAATATATTTAATTTCAATATTTTAGAAATTGGAGCTGGAGAAGGTTTGATGGCAAAAGATATTATCAAAACCCTATCAAAATTTAATAATGTTAAATTTACGTTCTCAATTTTAGAAAAAAGTAAAAAATTAAAAATTATTCAAAAAAAACAATTAAAAGCTCTAGGCGTAAACTGGGTTGACTCTTTTAATAAAATAAATGAAGAGAATTTATTTATTATATCTAATGAATTATTAGATGCCTTACCGGTGAAACATTTAAAAAAAATTAATGATAACTGGTATGAAAAATTCATCTTTTATAATAAAGAAAAAAAAATTATTGATAGTAAATACTTTCCATTAAAACAAACAAATATACCTATCTTTAAATTTACTAATTATAATACTAAATTTATAGAATACTCTCCCGATATATTCACTTTATTAAATAAAGTAGTTAAATTAATCATGAAAAATAAAAATAACTGTTTTTTAACTATTGATTATGGATATTACAGCGAACACTTTGAAGATACCTTGCAAGGTTTAAAAAAGCACAAAAAAGTTTGTATTTATTCAGATCCTGGTAATATTGATATAACATATTTAATAAATTTTAATCTTATTAATAAAATTATCAGCGAACAAAGTTTATTAAAAACTTCAAATATGACTCAAGCAGAATTTTTAATTTCTATGGGTATAAATGCAAGAATGAAACAGGTACAAAAAATCTTAAAATCAACAAAAGAAAAAAGGCAATTACAATCAGCGGTTAATAGACTAATTGATTTTAAAAAAATGGGACAATTATTTAAAGTATTAATAATTACTAATGAAAATTAATTCAAAAAAATTAAAAAAAATAGATAATATTTATCATGCCTTTTTTTCAAAAAAAGGTGGAGTATCTCAAGGGATATATAAATCTTTAAATTGTGGTTTGGGTTCAAAGGATTTTAAAAATAATGTTTCTAAGAATTTAGAAATAGTTAAAAAACAATTTTACTCTCAAAATATTAATTTATTAAATCAAGTTCATAGTAACAAAATAGTCTATTTAAAAAGGGAAAGTAAAAAAATAAAACTTGCTAAAGCAGATGGTATTTTCACATCTCTTAATAATAATATAATTGGAATATTAACAGCAGATTGCGCTCCTATTCTTTTGTCATCAAGATGTGGAAAGTATATCTGTGCCCTTCACGGTGGTTGGAAAGGACTTTACAAAAATATAATCAAAGAAGCTATAAATTTATTTAAAGAAAATAAAGTTCAATCTAAAGATATTATTTGTGCAGTAGGTCCGTGTATAAGTCAAAAAAGTTATGAGGTAAAAATTGATTTTATGAAAAAAATAATAAAACAAAAGACTATTTATAAAAAGTTATTTGTAATAAAAAAAAATAAAATTTATTTTAATCTTAAAAAATATGCCTACTGCAAATTACGTGAGGCAAAAATAAACGTTAATAATATTGAAATTAATAATAAAGATACCTATTCAAATCCTGATCTTTTTTTTAGCTATAGAAGGTCTGTGCATAAAAATGAAGATGATTATGGAAGAAACATATCTATAATAGTAAAAAAAGAATCATAATTTATGAAAATAATATCATGTACGAATAATGTTGATCTCTCAAAAGAAATTGCAAGTAAATTACGAAGTAAATTAGTTGATACAAAAATCACTCGTTTTGCTGATGGTGAAGTATATGTGGAAATTAATGAAAATATGAGAGGTCAAGATGTTTTTGTTATTCAAAGTACATCGACTCCCGTTAATGATAGTATAATTGAACTTTTAATATGTGTAGATGCTTTGCGTAGAGCTTCTGCTAAAAGTATAACCGCAGTACTTCCTTATTATGCTTACGCTAGACAAGACCGCAAAGTAACACCGCGTTCTCCAATAAGCGCAAAACTTTTTGCAAATCTTCTCGCAGGCTCTGGCGTCAATAGAGTTTTAACAATGGATTTGCATGCAAATCAAATTCAAGGTTTCTTCGATATTCCTGTTGATAATCTTTTTGCTGCGCCCACTTTTGTTCATCATATTAAAAAAAAAATAAAATCCAATAATATTGTATGTGTTGCACCAGATGTTGGTGGTGTGGAAAGGGCTAGAGCAATTGGTAAAAGGCTTTCTGCAGATTTGGCAATAATTGACAAAAGGAGATCTGGTCCCGGAAAGTCTGAAGTTATGAATGTTATTGGAAATGTAAAAGGAAAAACTTGTATTATTATAGATGATCTAGTTGATAGTGGAGGCACTATTGTTAATGCAGCTAGTGCTTTGAAAAGTAAAGGGTCGAAAGATGTTTATGCATATGTAGTCCACGGCGTATTAACTGGTGAAGCTGTTAAAAAAATCAATAAGTCAAAAATTAAAAAATTTGTTATTTCCAATTCTATAGATAATAAGAAAAAAATTGGAAAATCGTCTAAATTTGAGATTATCGGTGTTGGTAATTTGTTAGCTGAGGCAATTAAGCGTATCTCAATATCAAAATCTGTATCAAAGCTGTTTAAATAGAGCTTTTTTATATTAAATCTAACTTGTTTTTTTAATTGTTTGTTGTAAAAACCTGCAAATTATGAGCAGTGAAAATAATACCATTGAAGCATTAACAAGAGAAACCAAAACTAAATCTGATCTTAATAAATTAAGATCTGATGGGTTTGTTCCGGGTATTTTATATGGAGATATTGAAAAAAACATCAGTTTAAGTGTAAAAAAAAGTACCTTAGACTATTTTTTAAAAACAACTAATTTCAAAAGTAAAGTATTTAAAATAAATATTGAAGGTAAAGAATATGAAGTTCTTCCAAGAGATATAGAATTTGACAATATATCTAATCAACCAATTCATGTAGATTTTCAAAAACTGTCAAAAAATACAAAGGTTGTAGTTTGGATACCCGTTAAGTTTTTAAATGAAGAAAAATGTCCAGGTTTAAAAATGGGTGGAGTGCTTAATATTGTAAGACGTAAAGTAGAGTTAAGCTGCCCCGCTGATAATATTCCTTCTGAATTAGTTGTGGATTTACTAGAGAGAGAAATTGGAGAAAGTATTCATATATCTGCAATCAAATTGCCTGATGGAGTTTTGCCAACCATTAAAGATAGAGATTTTACAATTGCAACCGTTGCAGCTCCGACAGTTGTTAAAGAACCTGAGCCAGCAGCAGATGCTGAGGCTGCACCTGCAGAAGAAGGTGGTGAACCTAAAGCGGCAGAAGCAGAAAAAGCTGGTGAGGATAAAAAAGAAAATACTGACAAGAAATAATGTTCTTGTTTGCTGGTCTAGGAAATCCAGGCCATAGATACGATAAAAATAGACATAATATCGGATTTAATTTTTTAGATCATTGCTACCCAAATATTTCGTATAAAAATAAATTCAAAGGTCTTTTTGCAGAAAATATGAATAAAAAAGAAAAATTATTTTTATTAAAACCAATGACATTTATGAACCTTTCAGGAGAGGCTATTTTAGAAATTAAAAATTTTTTTAAAATAGATAATGATAACATATTTATAATTCATGATGATCTAGACTTGTCTGTAGGAAAAATTAAAATAAAAAATGGTGGATCGAACGGTGGACATAATGGATTAGAGTCAATTTCTGATAGAATAGGTAATGACTATAATAGAATTAGAATTGGTATAGGTCATCCTGGTGATAAAAACCTTGTTGAAAGTTATGTTTTATCAAATTTTAAAAAAGATGAATATAATATGATAAAAAATTGCTTTTTAAATATTCAAAAAAATCTAGAGCTAATATTTTCAAAAGATTTTGATGAATTCTCTAGTAAGGTAAATAATACACTATGAGTTTTAAGTGTGGCATTGTGGGTCTCCCGAATGTTGGCAAATCAACAACTTTCAATGCACTAACTAAGTCTAGAAACGCAGAAGCTGCAAATTTTCCATTTTGTACTATTGAACCGAATATAGGTGTAGTATCTGTACCTGACTTAAGATTAGAAAAAATTTCGAAAATTGCTAAATCAGAAAAAACAATAAGTACCCTTATAACTTTTGTGGATATAGCTGGTTTGGTTGAAGGAGCGTCAAAAGGTGAAGGTCTAGGTAATAAGTTTTTATCACATATAAGAGAAGTAGACGCAATAGTTCATCTATTAAGATGTTTTGATTCAAATGATATACAAAATGTTAACAAAACTGTTGATCCAAATAGAGATCTAGAAATTATTGAAACAGAGTTAATGTTATCTGACTTAGAATCTTTAGAGAAAAGATTAGATAAAAAAAAAAAAAATAAATCAGAAAATGAAGATCTTGATGAACTTCTGCAAAATGCATATGAGCTACTAAAAAAGGGTGAAAGTGTAAATCATTTAAGAGAAAAATATGAAGAAAAAATAATTAACATGTCTAACCTTTTATGTCTCAAACCAAAAATTATTGTTTGCAATACTGACGAAGCAAGTGTTGCTAAAGGTAATAACTATACTCACAAAGTAATAGAGAAAAATAAAGATAAAGAAGTGGTATTAATTTCTGCAGAAATTGAACAGCAAATTAATGATTTAAATGACAATGAGGCAAAGGAGTTTATGAATGAGATTGGATTGAATGAAACAGGTTTGGATAGATTGATTAGCTCAAGTTATAAATCTTTAAATTTGTGTACTTATTTTACTGCTGGCCCACAAGAAACAAAAGCATGGACTGTAAAAAATAACAGTAAAGCTCCAGATGCAGCAGCTGTTATCCATACTGATTTTAAAAAGGGGTTTATTAAAGCAGAAGTTATTTCTTATGAAGACTTTGTTAAGTTCAATGGTGAAAGTGGATGTAGAGATAACGGTAAATTAAGAATAGAAGGTAAAGAATATATAGTTAAAGATGGTGATATTTTACACTTTCGTTTCAATACGTGACCAAATTCTTTTCATTGAAAAATAAACTAACACACTAAATATTAGTAAATATAGTATTGTTTTAAATCCTATTCTTTTCCTTTTTTCTAGATGGGGTTCAGCTGACCAGGCCATAAACGCGGTTACATCTTTTGACATCTGTGAAATAGTTGCTTTAGTTCCATCAGAATATTCAACGCTACCATCATTCAAAGGTTTTGGCATTCTAATTTTATTTCCTGGCATATATTTGTTGTAATATACACCTTCCTCTAGTTTAATATTTGAGGGAGGATTATCTTCGTACCCCATTAAAATAGAATAGATATAGTCTGCTCCTTCAGACCTAGCTTTAACTAATACTGACATATCAGGAGGATACGCGCCTCCATTTACAGCTCTAGCTGCTTTTTGGTTAGGATAGGGACTTTTAAATTTATCTTTGGGCAACCCTGCTCGTTCGAACATTTCCCCTTCTTCATTAGGACCATCTTTGATTTGAAAACCAGCGGCAATAGCTTTAACTTCAGCTTGGGAAAACTCTGGACCACCTTTTTCACCAAGATTTCTATAACTTAAATACTTCATTGAATGGCACGATGCACACACTTCTTTATATACCTGATAACCTCGTTGAAGCTGAGCTCGATCAAATTTTCCAAAAAAACCATTAAATGACCAATCTACTTTAAGAGGTTTCATCGAATCTCCAGCAGCATATAAATTTGAAGATAAAGAAAATAAAATTAGGGTTAATGTTGCTAAAATAAATTTTTTCATTTAACCTACGTTTTTATTCTTCTTGGCAGCTACAAAATTTCCAGAACCAGAAAATATAGGATCAGCAATACTCAAAGGGACAGGTTTTGTTTTTTCAATATAACCGAGGACTGGCATAATTATTAAGAAATGTGCAAAATAGTAAACTGTAGCTATTCGACTTATTAATAAATACGACCCCTCAGCTGGCATTGCGCCCATATAACCTAATACCAATACATCAATTACAAGTATCCAGAAAAACTGTTTATAAATTGGTCTAAAAACAGCAGATCTAACTTTGGAAGTATCGAGCCAAGGTAAAGCAGCTAAAATGAAAATAG